>JAAYBJ010000091.1 GCA_012730105.1 Candidatus Hydrogenedentota bacterium | reverse complement strand
GTCATTCCGGTTTTTCGTGGCAAAGAAGAGGATGTGTCGAAAGGCGCTTTACTTTGACGGGGAAATACGGCTATCCTTTAAACAGTTTTATTTTTGACAGGGAAAAGGAAAATAAATGAATCTGTCCACAAAAGCCCGACTTGTCTACCATATGATCCGATGGCTGATTACCAGGAATCATTATGATACCCGGTATGCGTTCACCCTTCCGGAAAATCCCAAGTTCGTGGGGCCCCGTGAGGCGGTGAAACTTATTCCGGACAACGCCTTCGTCGCGGTGTCCGGGCTCGGCGGGAACCAGTGGGCCTCCATCCTGTACCGGACAATGCGCGAGTTATTTCAGGAAACGGGCCATCCTAAAAATCTGTCGGTGGTGGCCATCGGCGGAATGGGCGCGCGGGGACGCGCCCCGGGCTCCGTTGAGGAACTTGGTCTGGAAGGGCTCTGCACCCGCCTTTTCGCCGGCCATACGGAAACGTTCAAATCCATCCTGCGCCTTGCCGACGCCGGCAAGGCGGAAGTGCAATGTCTTCCCCAGGGTGTCCTGGCGTTTCTTATCGAGGCGCAGGGCAGGGGTGAACAGTCGCTGCTGATCGATACGGGCGTGGGCACCTTCCTGGATCCACGGGTGGGCCAGGGCACGCCCGTCGCGGGGACCGGCGTCGACCAATGGGTAACGGTTGAAGGCGACCGGTTGCGTTACAGCCTGCCGCCCATCACAACGGCCCTATTCAACGCGCCCGCGGCCGACCACAAGGGCAATATTTATGTCCGACATGCCTCCATGATCGCGGAGACCGCCGAAATTGCCCGGGCCGCCCGGCGCAACGGCGGCCTGGTTATCGCGAATGTCGGAGAAGTGGTCGAAGAAGGGTATGCCGATATTTTCCTGCCCGCGGAAGCCGTGGACAGGATCGTGGTCTATCCAGGCACCGAGCAGGCCGCCGCCGTCAAGCACCGGCGCCGGTGGCCCCTGTTTACCCTCGAAAGCGACGTTTCCGTGGATGAGGGCATTGCCCAGCTGAAGCTTATCAACCAGGTCCTCGGTATCACCCCGCGCCGTTCGCCCGTGGATTACGCGCTGGCGCGCCTCGCCGCGTCCATTTTCGCGGAACAGGTTAAGGCCGACGCCCTGGTCAATATTGGCACGGGCCTGCCCGAAGAAGTATGCCGGCTGCTTCATGAATCCGGCGCGTCCAGCCAGGTCCGCTTTTTCAGCGAAAGCGGCGTGCTGGGCGGGCTTCCTGCGCCGGGCGTTTTCTTCGGCGCCGGCGTTTGCCCGGACGAAATGGTCAGTTCGGCGCAGATATTCCATACCTGTTACGAGCATTTGGACGCCAGTATCCTGGGCGTGCTCGAATTCGATCCCCAAGGCAATGTGAACGTGTCAAGGCGGGGTGAGGGCGCCCTGCATTACGTGGGGCCCGGCGGGTTCATCGATTTCAGCACCAACGCGAAGTGCGTCTTCTTCGTTTCCAGCTGGATGGTGGGTGGCCAGATGCGCCTGGAGAACGGCCGACTCACCATTGTGAAGCCGGGAAAAATAAAACTGGTTGACCGGGTTCGTGAGATAACGTTCAACGGCGAGCGGGCCCTCAAAAGCGGGCGTGGCATTTTCTACGTTACCAATGTGGGGGTGTTTAAACTGACGCCGGGCGGCCTGGAACTCGTTCGCGTCGTGCCGGGTATCGACGTGCGCCGTGACATCCTGGAACCGTCCAACAATGCCGTCAAACTGCCGGCCTCCGGCGAGCCGTCCCTGGCCGACGCTTCCGTCATGACCGGGGAGGGATTCACGATACGCCTGAAGTCATGAATCATGTTCCAATAACCGTGTGGAGGATTGCGTATGTTTAAGGAAGGCTGGTTCGACGCGAATGAGCGGGTGCGCCTCTATGAGCGACGGCTTCTGCCGGAGGGGGCGGCCCTGGCCAACGTGGTGATTATTCACGGTTATGGCGACCATTGCGCGCGCTATGACTGGGCCATGGAACGGCTGTGCGAGGCGAATATGGCCGTGTTCACCTATGACCAGCGCGGACACGGCCAGTCGCCGGGCAAGCGGGGATACATTCATCGATTTGAAGACTTTCTCGACGACCTCGACGTGTTTCTTGCGCATATCGCACCCGACCTGCCCGAGGTGCCCCTGTTCCTTATGGGCCACAGCATGGGCGGCATGGTGCTGGCCCGCTACGCGCAGACTCGCACGGTGACGGCGCGCGGCCTGGTGTTCAGCAGCCCCTTTCTCGCGTTCAGCGACGATATCCCCAAGTTTCTGGTCGCGCTGGGACCGGTCATCGCGCGCGTGTTTCCCTGGATGCCCATTGGCGGTGTGGATAACCGGGGATTGAGCCGCGATCCTGCGGTTATAGAAGCGGCGGACAAGGATCCCCTGTGTTATCACGGCCGCGTGGCCGCCCATACAGGCAGCGAGTTCTACAGGATAATCCGGATCATCGAAGACAATCTCGGAAAGATTACGATGCCCATGCTCGTGCTGCACGGCGGCGCCGATCACGTGGTCTCCCCGTCGGGCAGCAATATGCTCCATGAACGCGCGGCCGCGACAGACAAGGAACTGCGAATATTCTCCGAGGGATACCATGAACTTTTCAATGACCTGGACAAGGAGGAGTTCGTGGGCGAGATTGTCGCATGGATAAAATCAAAACTCTAGGGTAGAGATCACGGGGTACAGAGCAGAATGCACTCCTTTCCTTGAGCGGCATGGAATCCGACTCCGGTATGTTTGCGTTATCCGACGGCGCACTGCCATCCAGTCCCGTAGGGACGATTGAGGGTAGCCCGCTTCTTTAGAGGCGGGGAAACGTCGGGGTGTTATTTGTGCCAGTCCTGTAGGGACGGTTGAATGCGG
>JAAYBJ010000090.1 GCA_012730105.1 Candidatus Hydrogenedentota bacterium | reverse complement strand
TTGTTCACGCGTCTTTTCCGGAATAATCTTATTGGCCTTTAAAAGAAATCCATCCCCTTTATCCCTTTCATCAATGTTCCTTTTCTCCCCTGCTACTCCCTTCAATCCAAGTAAAAAGGGCCTACCTTGGAATCACCGGCAGCAGCAGGTGCGAGGGATACTGGGCCGTGTGATAGATGGTCTGGGTTGCCGGGTGAAGTTGTGTGTCCGTGCCGAAGGGCAGCCCGCTGTTCGGGTTCCGGTCGAAGCGGGGGAAGTTGCTGCTGGAGATTTCCACGCGCACGCGGTGCCCCGCTTTGAACAGGTTGCTCGTCACCCAGAGGTCAATCTCGTATTTTTCGACGTCGCCAGGCGTGAGCGGTTCCGCGGCCTCAGGGCCTTTGCGGTACCGGGCGCGGAGAATGCCGTCGCATAGATTGAAGGCTTTGCCGTCGGGATGTACGTCCACGAGTTTGGCCGTGAAGTCCGTGTCGAGCGCGGTGGAGGCGGCGTAGAGCACCATCGTGACGGGCCCGGTCACTTCCAGATCTTCGGCAAGCACCTCGCCCGTGTACACCAGCACGTCATCGCGCAGTTCCACTTCCGACTGATCATAGGGCCCCGCCTTCGCCCCGACGAGGTTGTTGCCGCCCGCCGTCGGTATCGGATTTGCCGGATCGTAGGTGAACACGTCCGCCGCTTCTTCGGTGGGCGGCTCCGGCGACAGCGTGCCGTCGCCCCGGGAACTGTTCGCCTTGCCGCCGCCGCGCAGGTACATCGGCGTGTACTGCGTCCGCGCCAGCGGCCATTCCTGTTCCCCGCGCCAGTGGTTTTCGCCCATGATGAACAGGTGGTAGGCCGGCCAGTCCTCCACGCCCGTATCCCGGTTCTTCAGCCAGTACTCGAACCATTGGAACTGCAGGTCGCCGATGTCCCGTTGCGCTTCGGCCCCGAAATCCAGTTCACCCACCTTCTGTTTGCCGACGCCGTGTGCCCACGGCCCAACGATGACAAACTGGTTGCGCCGCACCAGCCGGTTGTCGGACCGTTCCCGCACCTGCGTCACCAAGTCCAGGACCGGCTTGGAAAAGATGTCGTACCAGCCGCCGATATTGAGAATGGGGATGCGCACCTCATCGTACCGGCCGTCAATGCCCCGTTGTCTCCAATACGCGTCATTGGTGTTGTGCGCGATCCAGTCGTTCAGGAAAGGAATGGGCTTCTCGAACTGGTCACCGTAGGTCTGGAGGGGAAGATGGCGAAAGAACTCCTGCAACTGGTCGGGCTGCAGGTTCACGCCGCCGACCGCCGTGCCCCAGCCCATGAGCAGGGCGAGCTGAAACGCGCCGCCGTAGTAGGCCAGGCCCGGAAAGGCCTCGCCAAAAGGCACCACCGGCACCGCGCATTTCAGTATAGGGGAGGCGCCGGGCGCCGACGCCCACTGGGTCCAGCCGACATAGGAGCCCCCGGCCGTGCCCATGCTGCCGTTGCACCACGGCTGCGCGCCGACCCAGGCCTGGGTATCCAGGCCGTCCTGTACATCGTAGGCGAAAGGGTCCCACGTCCCTTCCGAACTGCCCGTGCCGCGGCAGTCTTGCACGACCATGACATACCCGGCCTCGGTATAGCGTTTCATGTCGCCGCTTCTCTTGCCCGGTTTCCCGTAGGGCGTTCGCATCAGAATGACCGGATACTGTCCTTCTTCAGCGGGTCGGGCCACATTGGCCCTGAGCGTTGTCCCGTCCTGCATAGGGATGGGCACCTCCTCTTCGAAAATGAACTCTGCCCCGGCAAGGGAAGCAACCACCAGACAGGCCGTCACGGACAGCCTGAATAGGATGTGTGTGCGGTAGCGATACATGGGTTCAGCCTTTCTTTGCTGCTAGAATCCTGGGATACGTGCGTGTTTTCGGAAAGCAATGTTCCCCATGAAACATCATTTGCCCGCCACAATACAAATTTTCGTGTGCCTATCCGCTGGTGGGACGGATCTAAAAGACAGTCTTCCCAATATTGTCAAGCAATACAATATACTTATTTGGACCTGAATCATTCCTTTGGATATGATGTGAATACAAAAGGTCGATCAATAGCTACTTTCGCGCCGGAATTGGAAGTATCATGCCAACGATTGCAGATATGGGACCTTATAAATTCTTCTTCTACTCTGCTGAAGGTACGGAACCGCCCCATGTGCATGTACGCCGTGATCGCGCAGTAGCCAAGTTCTGGATAATGCCTGTCCATCTGGCTTATTCCCGCCGGTTCAGTGATCACGAATTACTTTCTATTCAAAAATTGGTAGAAGAAAACCAAGATAAGTTCATGGAGGTCTGGAATGACTACTTTAGTGATTGATCATGATGTTTGTGCCGTGGAACTATCCTTTTCCGAGGAGGCGATGCATGTTTCCCTGGACGATGGTCGTGCCATCTCCATTCCTCTGGCCTGGTATCCGCGTCTGTATCATGGAACCCAGTCCGAACGAATGCATTTTGAATTGATTGGTGATGGGGAAGGCATTCATTGGCCTGAGCTTGATGAGGACATTAGTGTGGCGGGGCTTATCGCCGGAAAGCGCTCGGCGGAGTCCGCATCATCGCTTGCCCGTTGGCTGGAAAAGCGCAGGGGAGGTGTGGTGTAAGGGCAAACTAAAAGCCCGCATAATTAAACGGGCTGGGATGGTAGGTCTTGCAGGTGTTTGACATAAATGGAGATAGTAACCATGAAGAAACGACACCTTGTGACTATGTGTTTGATGCTCACTGCCGTGCTGATTGCCGCTGGATGCTATAGTTCCATGACCAAGGAAGAACGAAAAGCCCTTGAGGATGCCAAGGCAGTCATGAACTACTTTCCCATCTCATCCGACGGTTCGTTTATCTTCTTTGCCGGTCCGTACCAGGGTGGCACAGCAATAATCGGGCCTGATGAAATGGCCTTTTGGGTAAAAGACGGGAAGGCCTATACGGTGAATGAGGCGGCAAAGGACGTCGCGCCCGAATTGGAGCCCGCCCCGAATACTGTGAAGTATGACGATGCGTTTATTGACGCGGCGCACTGTGAGGAGGATGAGCGTGAACGGGGATTGCCTGTAACACCACCAGAACGTCTTGCCCGTGCTATCCACGCGTTGAATGAAGCAAAAACGCAAAAAGAGCGATTTTACGCCTTAAACGATGCTGCCAAGGAAAGCTTTAGTCTTGGCAAGATTGAAGATGCGCGGGAATTCGCAAACGAGTTGTTGACCCTTCTGCCGAAATTCAAGAGTAATTGGAACTATGGCAATGCCGTGCAGGATGCCAATTTGGTTCTTGGACGTATTGCACTCAGTGAGGGACGTATTGACGATGCCAAAAGGTGCTTGCTTGAGGCGGGCAAGAGTCCCGGTTCACCTCAGATGGACTCCTTTGGTCCGGACATGAGTTTGGCGAAGGATCTTCTTGAGAAAGGAGAGCGCCAGGTTGTCTTGGATTATTTCGAGTTGTGCCGGAAGTTTTGGCGGATGGACAACGGAAGACTGGACAAGTGGCGTCAGCAAGTCAAAGACGGGGAATTTCCTGACTTTAGCATGAATCTACTGTGATGAGATGTCGTTGATAACATGCGGAAGCGCTACGATACGTTTATCGCAGCATTGCCGCCGGTGAAGCCCTCTGGCGACTACAAGGGTGGCGGCCAAGTGGAAGGGGATTGGGGCTGGATAACAGGCGATGGCAAATAGGTGAACAGCGGCGGCGGGGAGATGAATTTTACGCAGGCTTGACGCCGAACATGACCTTTTCCGGATCAGGCTGGTTTTCAGGACCAGGTGAAGCGGCGATCTTCATCATGTCCTTGACAGGACATCCATGTATTGCTTATAAGGACAATAACGAAGTGGTTCGCATCTTATGCGAATACGTGTCAGTAGCGTTGGCTGGAAAAGAGAGCGTCTGGTGATGAAGAAATACGGCATTACCGCAGGTATTGTGCTTGGGCTGACCATTCTTGCTGAGTTCTATTTTGGCACCTTGTTTAACGAGAGTGTCCGGCATGTGTTTGATTTGCCGGCAATGCTGTTCGTCGCTCCCGTTCTCCTCCTTAACCACGTTCTGAAACTCGGGCTACCATTCGATGGTTCGAATCACAGCGCTGTTATTTGGATCTCGGGCGCCACATATATGGTACTTACCGTTTGTGTTATAGCATTTGTCCAAACCCTGCGTAAGCGCCAGGGCTGACAACACCTTGGAAGGGTATTGTCCGAAATCGCGTCTCAGGAAGAACGCAGTTCACAAAGGAACCGATACATGAGATCGGTTACGTTCATCATCACGACACTATTTGCCGAAACTTTCTTGATGCCATGGCCTGGCACGGAAGAACAGCCCGGCGAATCTGTGCCGGTGTTGGCTCCCGCCGACAAGAACGCTTCCGCGTAAGTTTTTCCCTCGAAAGGCACGCGCACTATGGCTCGGTGGTGCTTGATAACCTTGTGGCGGGGCAGAGAGTGGAACAGACACGCTAGGCTTATCCAAGGCTTTTGGAGGAGGATATTCAGGCGATATCACTTGCGCCGCGATGAACGGGATGCACAGGATGAAGCATAGGATGGGTTTTGTTTTCAATGATTCTTAAGCCAGATTGTGCACGAAGTTATCTGCAGACCATTCGTCCTTTATATTTATCCCTTTCATCCCCTTCATCAATGTTACTACAGATACTTCCTCAGCGATCTACAATGAAGAATCGGGTGAATGAGATGAATCGCCGAAGTGCTTTCTCCGTTCAAGCCTTCTATACTCCAAAGTCGGTTTCCCGAAGTTCACCAGTAAGCCGACTTCCATTCCCGTCCCATGCAGATAATTAAGCGTTTGCGCGAAATGCTCCGGTGCCAGTTCTTTCACGGCCTTGAGTTCAACGATGACTCTATCTTCGGCCACGATATCCGCATAAAATTGGCCCACCACCTGTCCGCGGAAACGCACATCCAGGGGCATTTCCTTTTGATGGTTCAATCCCTTTTCTCCAAGAGCGATTGACAAGGCATTCTGGTACACCGATTCAAGATACCCGCATCCCAATTCATTCGATACTTCAAAACACGCTTCAAGGATAGCATGGGTCAGGTCCGCATACAGCAACGTCTTGTCATTCATTTCTTCTCTTCCTTGTTGTCAGTGTTAAGGCGAATTAAATGATATCGGCCTGCTGAATTAAACATTGATGAATGGGATGAATGGGATAAATCAAAGAATGCACTTTGATTTCAATGATTTTATAATGCGAATTGTGTACGACCTCATTGGCTGATCGTCTATTGTTTTTCTTTATCGCTTTCATCCCCTTCATCAATGTTTGATCTTCTTCACGCGTTCTTGCAGAGCAGTGCAGATTTCACCGAAGAAATCATATGGGTTCAAGGCAGTTCGTAAACCGTAATTCCATTGAAGATGCAAGGCCCGTCCCCGGCGAAGAGGCCGACGCGGGCATCGGGCCAATGCCCCGGAATTTCACCCAGTTCGAGTCCTTCCGCGAAAAGAATCACCTTGTCCTGCAGTTTGACAATGCGGAGGTTATTGCCGTTTTCGGAAGCGTCATGGGCGCGATGGATACGGGGCCGTATCGGGAAGGTCCGTTTTTCTAAAGCCTGTCCATGATGTTTCCCGTCGGTTTTGATTTCGGTGAAGTCTTCATTTACAGACAGGCGCAGATAATTGGCGTCATCCAGATACACCGGATATATGCCGCCCGAGGCTTTTCCCTGAATCTGCGTCGAGAACTCATAACAGCGCAGCGCGTCACCCTTGAATGCCGACTGCCCGGCGACCAGGGTCAGGCCCTTGTCTCTGCCGTGAACATGTCGGCCCGGAGGTGTTCGCCAGCCGCGAATGTTACGGCCCCATTCATCCCAGCCGCGGGTCAGCATGAAACTGTCGAAGGACGCGTTACAGCCTTCGGCGAAAAGGCCTGCCGTGCCAGGACCATGCCCTTTGACAGGGGCATGGAGCATGTCCAGCAAAACCGCGCCCAGATACACTTTGAAAACGCTGTCATTGTTTTCAACACGCAGGCGGTGCGGTCCGTCCCAGTTGAAATCGGCGGGCAGGGGCAGTGAACGCTCCCTGGTGTGTTTGCCTTGGCGCAATTCGTGGAACACGGTGTTTTGCTTCCGGTCCAGCCCGATGATCAGGCTGGAATTCCGGCCTTTGTCCCAGGCCACTACGCCGAAACGACCGCTTCCGTCTCCCCGGTACTGTATTACCGTCTCCAGCACATAGCACCGTGAGCCGGGAATGTTCGCACGGGCCGTGGTGGTTTCACCTGCGCTTGTAAGGTGCAGTTCACCATCTTTTACGCTCCATGCCCCGTCCAGATCCCAGCGTGTTTCTATCCCGCCAGCCCCGTCAAACAGGTCCCGGAACGAGGGCCGCGCGGGGGAGGGGTGGTATCCCGGGGTTTCAGGACACGTGGGACCTTCAATAAAGAGTTCCGTTCCGAAGAAGTGGGCACGGTCAATGTATTGGGACCGGCGATCCCGGTCCGCGAAATACACCAGCCACCATTCGATGCCGTTGGGTCCGCGCACCAGGTTGGGCTGACCCGCGTTCTTGATTTCCGGTAGATTTTCCGGAATCGTAACCCCCACGTGTTTGAGGTCATGATTGGAACGTACTACGGGAAAGGGGTACTTACCACTGTTCCGGAAGCCCAGCGGGCTGTCCGCCTCCGCCACGCCGAGGGCATAGTTGCCGTATTCGCCGCCGGTATGGTTGGCATTGTAGATCAGGTAATACCGGTCCCGATATTTGACAACAAAGGGGCCTTCATTGATGAAAGTGACGGGGGTATCCATGGTTTCCCAAGAGGCTAATCTTGGTATCAGGAGAAGATGGAACTGTTCTGTCAATTGCCAGGGGGTGTGCATGGCCTGACCAAAAATAATATTGCTCAAGTAGAACTTTACGGTATAAAAGTACAGGTGGCCGTCATCGTCCTGAAAGCACTGGGGGTCGATGCGTCCATCGAAAGGAAGCTCCGTTACCGGTTCCCGGTACGGGCCCTGCGGCGTATCCGCCACGGCATGCCCGATCTGGCGCAACGGGCCGTGATTCACGGACCAGTACAGGTAGAAGGCCCCATTGTACAACACCATGTCGCACGCGTGGATTTCATTGTCCGCAGCGGCGGGACCGGTGGCCCACGCGTTGTTCATGGAAAAGGCATGTTTCGGCCCGGACCAGTGCACCAGATCGCGGGAGCTATACATCCCGCCCGACGTGCCCACACCCATCAGGTAATAGACCCCGGCATGTTGGAGCACCCCGACATCGGCCGCGCCCGGAAGTACCGGGTTCGGCGCAGCTGGGAAAAGCAGGGTGGTGAGGGCAAGCAGTAAAACGGACATTTTGGGGTGCTCCCGTAATATAGGTCGTATAAGCCCTATAGGACCTATAATGTCTTGGCCTTCGCCGGAAAGATGCTTATTGCCCTTTCCCGGTCAGCTCCCGGATCAATTTCGCTTCGGCTTCCCGGTAAGGCGTGCCGTCTTTGCGAAACACGTCATGAAACCATGGCTCGGGTTCGGCAGTGTATTGCTTGTTCCAGGAATCCCAGGGGTAAATGGTCTGGGAGCGTCCGTTGACCAGACCCCAGTTGATGGCGCCCACGTTCTGCTCCTTAAAGTAAGGCATGACCGTCTCAAAGGTGCTGCCGGACCCGCGCGACATATACTCGGTGCAGATAATAGGGCGCCCCGAGTTTTTAAGCCATTCCACGGCTATCTTTGCCTTGGGAAGCGGGCTGTAGGTATGGAACGTGATGATGTCGGACCGTTCCAGCATGACCTTGTCCAGGGAATGCACCGGGTTGGTGCGCTCGCCCACCTCGATCCAGACTCCGGCGGTAAGCGGCTGGGACGGGTTGACCTCGCGCGCCCAGTCAAACAAGCGGTTGAGCAGGATGAGATGGGTGTCCTCCCGTTCTTTGTTGTCCCAGTGATCCTCATATTGGGGCACCGCGTTGCCCGGTTCGTTCAACAGGTCCCAGGCCAGGATGCGGGGATCGTCCTTGAAACGTGTCAGGATACCAGTCAGGTAGGGTTTCAGCTGCGCCTCGTACCGGGCGGGATTCTTCTGCACATCGACGTGGGGACTCTGGACCCAACGCGAGTTATGCACATGGGGCACCGGCTCTTTCTGCGGGCCCGGCTTGGGGTAGGGGTCCCAGACGCAGTCGAAGGGGACGAATATGGTTTTGATACCGTGCTTGTCGGCGATGGCCAGGTATTCGTCCATCCGCTTTTCAAAGCCCGCCGCATCGGCCGTCCAGAGCATGTCATGGAGGTAGACGCGCATGGTGTTGAAGCCGATACCTGCCGCCCAGCCCAGTTCCCGGTCAATGGTTGCCGGGTCCCAGGTTTCGGCCTGCCACATCTCAAACTGGTTCGACGCGGTGCTGGGCAAAAAGTTCGCCCCGGCACGCCAGCCCTGTTCGGCATACCACGCGTTGGCCTTCTTTACGCTCCACCGCGCGGATGCAGTATCATCCACAGCGGGCGCGTAAGCGCACAGCATGAAAATGGTCAAAGAAACAAGCGAGATAACACTCAGGCTGCGTTTTTCTGAAAATGGGTACATGTGCATTCCTTTCCTGTTGGTTATTTCGACCAGGCTCAATAATATCATTATTGTATGTAAATGCCCTATCGCTTCTGTTACGATGACTAAGATCCTGCTGACAGTGTGAAAATCATACCTGCTTCCGTCTGTTTTGCCTTTGTAGACGTCTCTTGGCGTGCTGCAGCGACGGTTACTTGTGTCCATAAAAGATGCGTCTATGCAGCACAAAGAACAAGGGGTTTAACTTTTATGCAGGGTAACTTGATGTCTATGTTATACTTAAGTAACTTTGAGCGTTAAAGTAGTACACGGGATACAGGTCTGGAGACCAGGGTGTGGTTGAGATACATTTTTCGCGTCACGCAAAAAGACGGGCTCAACTTTATGAGATTCCTGAAAGTGTAATTCTTGATATCGTGCGCAACCGGGTTTTCCCGCAGGGAACAACAGCGTTGGTGGTTGCAGAAAAACAAGTTAAATATCCTTTGAAAATTGTTGTTACAAGAGAAGAAAACAAACTAACTGTGGTCACGAATTACCCTCTTAAGAAAGGCATAAGTCAATGAAGGTCTACTATGATGACGAAGTGGACGCCTTGTACATCCAGTTTGAGGATATGAAGTCTGATGGTGTCAGAGAACTGGCTGAGGGTATTAATCTGGATACTACGGCAGATGATAAGGTGGTGGGGATTGAAATTCTCAACGCCTCACAACGACTGGATATCAGCACTATACTCTCCTATTCACTAAGCGTCGAAAAAACGGTAGCCCTATAAACAGCCGTTCTTCCTTTCTCAATCTCCTTATTTATCCTTTCAGGATTCGCGCGTGTCAATTTGGCTCTATTGTTCTGCCGGAATGCTAAGCAGCGTTACGCTATAAGGCTTCAATTCCATGTTGCTATCCGTAACGGCAATGGAAACTTCCTGTATCGTGACATTATCCCGGTTATTCTCATCGTTAAAGGCTTCGGGATCATCATTCTGAACCGTCCAGCCGGAAATGGTTGCAGGCAAGGCGAGTCCGTTTACTTCAAGTTTTAGAGTCTTGGGCTTTCCCGTGGTATTTACGGCGGCCAGGATAAGTACGCTCTTGTCTTCGGTCCATGCCGCGGCAATGTCCAGTCCGTCTTCTTTCTCTTCAACCGCAACGGGAATGCTGCCGAAATGCTGCCGGTATAATTTGAGCACCTGCCCGGTGGTTTCCAGCCAGGCCTCGGTTCCCGTGGTCTTGATGGCGCCGATGACGTTAACCGTCTGGGCGTAGTTGGCCATAAAATAGAGGTCGCTGTTGCGGAACATCGCGTGCAGCGCGGCGGCGCAGCCCAGCGCGTCGCGCATGAAGTAACGCACCCCGATTTCGCCGTAGAGGTTGGGCCCGTACCAGTAGTTCCACTCATCCAGCGCGATGCGGATGTCCTTTTCCTTCAGTCCCGGAATGGAATCGCGATAGTCGCGGTGGGTCTCCGCCACCCGGTCGATGGACTCCACGGCAACCTGTACATGCTCGGTCACGTCGTCCTTGCGCTGCCAGTAGAGGTGTTCGCTGATGAGTTCCATGTGGTCCGCGCAGTGGGTGAGCATGGTCTCGCTCCATTTGCCCGCCGCACCCACGCCGATGCATTGCGCTTCCGGCGACACGGCACGGATCGCGTCCACCATTGCGTTGTGCTTCTTCACGTATTCCTCAAGGGGCATATGCCCCAGCTGCCAGTCGCCGTACATCTCATTGCCGACCGCCCAGAATTTCACCTTCCAGGGTTCCGTGCGCCCGTTCGCGGTGCGTTTTGCGCCTTCGGCCGTGTCGGACGCGCCGGTGATGTATTCCACTTCCGCCGCCGCCGAAGCCACATCGCCCAGCCCGGTGTTCAACGCGATAAACGGTTCCGTGTGAATCAGTTCACAGAAGTGAAGGTATTCATGAATGCCCATGTCGTTGTGTTCAATGCCTGTCCAGGCGGGGTTCTTGCGTGGCGGACGGCGGTCGCGATCACCGATGCCGTCGCGCCAGTTGTAGCCGCTGACGAAATTGCCGCCGGGCCAGCGGTACACCGGGGCGTCCAACTCGCGCAGCAGCGTCAATACGTCCTTGCGGAACCCGTCCACATTGTCCGCAGGCATCAGGGACACGGCGCCAATATGCACCGCGCCCTGCCCTGAACAGCGGAGTACCAGGCGACCATCTTTGGCGTCTCCCCCTGCGGTGAACGCAAAGGGATGTTTCGTAAACGCATCGCCGGGTTGCTCAATGACCGCCACGGCCTCCGAAGCGGCGTCTTCACCCCATTGCAGGGCCACTTCAACGGGGCTGACCTCGCCTGAGGCTTTCAGGATGACATAGCCCGTGTATTCCCGTCCCTCTTCAAGGGCGAGCCGGGGATGATAAATGCCACGGTATTCGCCGTCACCGTTCAGCGTGATGACCGGGTCATGGTCGCCCGTGAACGGCTCGACCGTGTTCATCGTCACCGCCTCAGGCGGGCCCAAAATATGCCAGGGAGAAGCGACCAGAATTTCGTAGGGAACCCCGTCACCTTCCCAGGATACTTTTTTCCCTTCATGCAGCTCCCAGCCGGATCGTTTCCCATCCACGGGGAAATAGAACTTCCGGTCTTCCAGCATTTCCGCCCAGATGCCGCCGTAAATGCAGCGGCCGAGATGCTCTATGAACTGTCCATAGACATAGGGTGAGACTGGCTCCTTCAAATCTCCGCAGTCGATTTGCACCTTGTCGGCGTTTGCTCCCCCACATACGTTACTAAGAATCAGTGATGCAAGAAATACCATCGAGGGCATACACTTACCGTTCATGAGTCTCTCCCTTTCCTGGGTTGTTACCTTTGCGCTTCTTGTCGCGCCAGCATTGTGTCCGCCGGTAGACGGCCCCGAAAACATCCGGCGACCGGACTCATCATAGCATTCCCTGTTGGCATGGGCGCAACTGGGAAAATACCTTTCGGGTTCCCACATAGAGTTACTCGCGCATGACGTCATCCTCAGAAGCGCTAACTTTGCGCAGACAGCATTTTTAATTCAGTGACGGGCTCATGGCATACTAACCCGGCACGGAAGGCGTCTATAGGGTGATTCCCGATAACAAAAGGAAAAAGAACATGAACGCGAATAAAAAACGCTCAAGAGGTCATCTTATGTGTTTATCCTTGGCTATAGCGGCCTTGGTCGCCTTTACAGCGGTTTTGCCGTGCCATGCCGGGGAAACGAAATTAAATAAAAAAATGGAGAAAAACGACATGGGAGTGGAGCCCTATAAAACGAATCTGATTACGCGCTGGGGCCGTGAAGTCACCCCGGAAAACGCCTGGACCGAATACCCGCGTCCGCAAATGGCGCGGGAAAATTGGCAGAACCTGAACGGGTTATGGGAGTATGCTGTTACCCCCGATGCTGTCGCGGCGCCGCCGGACGCGTGGGCGGGTAATATCCTGGTGCCTTTCGCCCTGGAATCCCGGCTGGGCGGGGTGCAGCGGTTGTTGCAGCCCGAGGAGGCGTTGTGGTATCGCCGCTCCTTTGAAGTCGCCGATGTCGCGGGAAAACGAACCCTGCTGAATTTCGAAGCGGTTGATTATCACTGTGAGATCTGGGTGAATGGCGCCTCTGTGGGCAAACATCAGGGTGGCAGCACCCCCTTCAGCATCGACATCACGAACGCAGTGCAACAGGGGAGCAATGAACTCATCGTCCGCGTGGAAGATGAAACTGGCGGTTGGCAGCTGCGCGGCAAACAGGTGCTGGAAAACAAGGGTATCTGGTATACCCGCGTGTCGGGTATCTGGCAGACGGTGTGGCTGGAGCAGGTCTCGGGAACGTATATCGAAGACCTTGCCCTTAACACGGATGCCTCTTCGGGAACAGTGAAGGTTGCGGCGAAAATCAACGGCCCTGTCGAAGGCGTCACGCTTAGCGTGAAAGTGAAAGACGGGGAAACAATCGTGGCGGACGTGAAAGGGGCGGCAGCAGGACTTAGCCTCCAGGTGGCATCGCCGAAACTGTGGACGCCGGACACGCCTCACCTGTATGCT
>JAAYBJ010000089.1 GCA_012730105.1 Candidatus Hydrogenedentota bacterium | reverse complement strand
GGTTAGAACAGCGCGACAACACCACGGCCACGTGGTTCCGCTGGTCGGGTTTGGAAGAGTGCGGCGAATATGCCGGCACGGTCGGCAGTTGGACCATTGGCGCGCTGCAAACGGGGTATGTGCCGGGCTTGGCTACCTTTGCCGGGTCCAATCCGTCCACGGCGGAATGGCGGTATCATCTGACCGATCACCTGGGCAGCGTGCGACAATTATCGGGTCAGACCAAAGCAGCCCTGGCGCGATATGACTACGCGCCCTATGGCGAACTTCTGCGTTCGGCGGGACTGCCGCTCACGGTCGGCTACACCGGCCACCTCTGGGACAGCGCCATCGGCCAGTATTACGCTCCCTTCCGCTATTACAACCCCCAGACCGCACGCTGGAACATGCGCGACCCGCTGGGATTCGTCGATGGGCCGAATGTGTATGCCTATGTTGGAGGGAGTCCGATGGTGTATAGTGACAGGTATGGTTTAGATCTTGGTCAGAAATTATGTCAATGGTTTAAAGAACTTATTTTTGGAGAAAGCAAAGGACCAATTGGGGAACAGGTAGACAATGCATTAGGAACGGCTGCAGATGCAGGAGTAGAAGTTATATTAAACGGTACGCCGGGTTTGCCTCCAGGTGCAAGTGAACTCGTTGATGTGGCAGAATTAGCTCCACAAATTGCGAACATTGGCATAAGGAGACTAAATTTCGTAGAATCCATAGATAGCCTGGCTAATGATGATAATCGTGGCTATATACCAAGGGGTGCGGGCGGGGACTTTGTTCCACTTCAACCCAAAAAAGCTCCTGTTAACAAATTACCCGGAAAATGTATATCGGGCAGAAAATAAAAACAAAAAAACGAGCAGTTATAAATGCAACATAAATCGCAAACAATCTTGACGTTAATATTCTTTATATGCTGTTGCCTGTTTGGTGTATATTACCAGACTGTTAGTTCGTTTATTACACAAGAAAATAATAACAAGATGAATATGGCTTATAGGGCAGGTCTTAAATGTGAGGAGACCGACGAAACATCGCTTTGTGTGCTGATTTCACCTCGGACTCTTGGTAATGTGGTTGAAGCCCTGAATATTCCTAAAAAAGAAACTGGCAAAAGTGCATATGGTCTATCTTCAAGGAGGGCATCCTATCCAGAGTTTTTTGAGTATGGCGACAGCCGAGAGGGTGAAACGAATTGCATAATTGAACATGCCATAGGTTTCGGTACGCACGAAAATGGCTTGATGATGACTTGGTCTTCACTCAGTAACAAATCTTGTGTAAATAAAAAGTTTTCATTTCCAAATAGTACAACAAGCAGGGAAATGTATATCGATATGAACGGGGATGGAATAGTCGATTTGCGAAGAATCCGGATAAACGATATTAATTATCCGGAAATATTGTTTGATAACACGTGGCTGGCTGTTGACAAGTGGTACGGAGAAGACAAAGAGGGGGCCTTTATAGAAATTGATGGAAAGTGCCAGCAAGTATTATTTGATTCAGGTAAATGGACCTTGGATAACTCTTTTGAAAATAATGGCTCTTGGGGGGATATGAATCCTTGTATACAATGAGGAAATTAGCGAAATACGCAATACTCCTTTGCGTAGGTATAGTGTTATCGTTTGTAAGCCATGAGATATATCGTGCCATAAAACCCGTATCAGTGGAGTACGACAACTGGCTTGGTTACAGTTCAACGGAAAATTATCGTAGCCTTAAAATAACAGGATCGCCGGGTAAGGTGCATGAAGAAATCATTGAAGATGGAGAGTCAGGCAATCCGTCTATATATCGCCTTTCTTTTAATGCTTACAATAGTCCGTATAAAATAAAAGTAATATACCCTGTGGATACGTTGTCAGGAGAGGCGTTGATACAAGTGGACGGTCCAGGAGGCATGAAGTATAGCGACACAGAACAAGGCAGGATGGTTGCTCTAAGCAACGAAAGTGACAACTCAAACGGACAATACGTAACAAGATATTATGATTACGATAGCAACGGCACCCTCGACTGCATCCATAAAAAATCTAAGCGTGATGAAAGCGAAGTTTGGATTACTGTAGGCAAGAAGTTGGTTTCCGTAAAAAAAGTTCCAGAAAATATAGAAAATGGAATGATGGAAACTTCGGACGGGAATGTTACTTATCGCTTTGTAGAGGGATACTGGCAAGCGTTGTAAAAATTCAGTTCGAGGTATAAAATTCCAATGTTAGTATTTTGAAACCGCAGGTAGTTAACGCTTTGAATAGCTATGGCGGGGTCACCACCGACCTGCTCACGGACACGAGCGTCATCACCGAGTCCGACACCTGGTATGACGTGTATGTGCGCGCCGAGGGCGGCGCCATCGAGGTGTGGCGCGGCCTGCGCGGCGGGGCCCTCTCCCTGGCGGGCCGGGTAACCGGGGCGGCGACGCTGAGCGGTGAGGCGGTGGCCTTCGATACAAATCCGAACGTGGTCGCCCATTTTGACGACTTGCGCATGTGCACCGCCCGCGCAGCGAACCAGAGTTTCTCCAGCACCTTTACGGGCAGCTTCGACGGGTGGGTCCAGGAAGCGGGGACCTTCTCCACGGCCAATAACTACCTGGTCAACACCTCCTACGGGGGGCAGGGCAGAATGCGCCGGGACACGGCCAATGGCGACTTCCAGATGAAGTTCTCCTACCGGGATACAAGTCCCATCTCCGGGCCCTGGGGACAGGTGCGTTTCCGTCATGCCGACAGCAATAACTTCGGGTACCTGACCCTGTACCCGGGCTCGTTCTCCTTGTCGGAAAAGCGGGCGGGCACCCT
>JAAYBJ010000088.1 GCA_012730105.1 Candidatus Hydrogenedentota bacterium | reverse complement strand
CTATGATGAAAAAGAGTACATTGAATCGTTGCGTAAAGGCGGCTCCCCAATCTACGAGAGACTATGTGGATAACAGGGTGGAAAAGTGCCGAAAAAAATTTGACTCTGACACATAAAATGCTGGGCTCTGTTATGAAATCCCCTTGGGATTTTGAATACACAAAAAGCATTTCTTGCTCCCGCCACCATTTCCCAAAAGATGTGGGTAATGACAAGAGTGCGACTTGGGAACGAGCCCTGAAAGAAACCGGCAGTTCAACGCGTCCAAGCGGGACATGCTTAGCGTCTGCAGGCGGCCCATTCGATGGACTGCACCACAATTTTTCGGTATTCGGGCGGCTCCACGGACTTGACATCATGGCCCAGCGCGAAATAAACACAACGGGCATTGTAACAGTAATGGGTGGCCAGCATCGGTTCCGGCACGGTGTGCCCCATCCGCTCCTGGTCAGCGGTCATGATGATGTGCATATCCGGCCGCATGAGCAGGTTAAAATAAAGTTCATCCTGGGTCGTGAACGGTTTGACGCCCTCCACGATCGGATGGGTCTCGTCCGCCACGTCCACGCGGAATTCGTGGTAGGGATCGTGCGTGGACTTTCCGTTCACCCACATGGCGCCGAAGATATCAATGGAGTCACGCCATTCCTGTACGTTAGCCACGGCGAAATGCACCGCCACCAGGCCGCCGCCGCCCTTGAGGAAATCCGCAATGCCCTGCTTCACTTCTTCCGGCGGATTCCCGTTCTCCGCTTTTATCTGCAGCAGGAGCAGCACATCATAGTTCTTCAGGTTCTCGATTTTCAGGTCATCGATGTTTTCGGTCACCGTCACCGCGACACTGGGATAGTTCTCCCCGATGTCACGCAACACGTCATCCATGATCGGTTCGTTGTGTGCGGCTGTGCCTACCCACAGGCATTTCACGGGTTCGGGCGCGGCATCCTGGGCGGGGACAGCTCCCGCATAGAGTAGTGTCGAGGCGATACAGGCCGTAAACAGCATTGCACGGGAATAGTGTTTCATAAAAATCTCCTGATTGTGATTTCCGATAAAGTTGTTCCATTTCCGTGGCATCATATCATAGAGCACGTGGGATACACAGTTAGCATTTGGGTTTCTTGTTGTCTTGGCACGTTCTTTTTCTCTATGATGAGCACGCCCTCAAGGCGGCCGCATTCCGCGGCAAAACACGACAACCATCATAGACAACTCTGGAAGGATATTGAACATGAACGCGCGCGCGCACTTGATTATTGGTTTTACAGCCATGCTGGCGGCAATTGCCATGACGACGGGGCTGTTCCTTAACACGGCTTGGACTGAAGAAAGCGCCGTCCCGGCACAGCGCTGTGTCGTGGTATGGTCCGAGGGCACCGCTGGCACGGACGTGTATCCCAAGGACATCAACGGCGCCATCGCGGAAGGGTTGGCCTCCCTGGAAGGCTGGGAGGTGGTCACGGCGAGTTTGAACGATCCGGACCAGGGCCTGCCGGACGCCTTGCTCCACCGCGCCGACGTGCTGGTCTGGTGGGGCCACAAGAAACACGGCCTGGTAAAAGACAAACTGGTGCGCAAGATCGTGAAACGCGTCAAAGAAGACGGCATGGGCTTTATCTCCCTTCATTCCGCCCACTTCGCCAAGCCCAACAAGGAACTCATGGGCACTGCCTGTTCCTGGGGTGCCTATGAGGCCGACAGTACCACCCTTAAAGTGACCGTGAAAGAACCGGACCACCCGATCGCCAAGGGCGTAAAAGACTTCACAGTGGAACACAGCGAACGCTACAGTGAACCTTACGCGGTGCCGGAACCCCAGGCGGTGCCTTTTGAAGGCGTGCATACCCTGGCCAATGGGACTGAAGACCCGTCACGCATTGGCCTCTGCTGGCAGGTGGGCAAGGGTAAATTCTTTTATTTTCAGGCCGGGCATGAAACCAACCCGATTTTTTATGACGAAAACGTACGCCTCATCATGCGCAACGCGGTGGAATGGGCGGCCCCGGCAAACCAATAAGAACGGTAGGAACCATGGACACCCCTGTTCCATTCCAGGAAATAGGATCATCGTCAGCAACACCCGGTGCGCCTCCCCCTTTACCGGTGTTCTGTCACAAGTGCCGGTTCCCGGTCGAACCGGGTGCGCGATACTGTTCCCGTTGCGGCGCGAACCAGCAGGGCGGACAAGCCTGGTATTATCATCCTGTCTGGATTTTGGTGCTGGCCTTGCTGGCGCTTGGCCCCTTTGCGCTGATTCTTGTGTGGAAATCCCAGCGGATGGGTGTTGCTTGGAAATGGGCGCTGGCGTTGGTCATTACGGTCTACAGTGTTTACTGTATCTATCTCCTCTATATCATAACCGCATTCACCGTCCGGCACATGCTGGAACTCAACCACATGCTGATTACGTAGCCGGCCTCCCTGAAAATAAGTTCGGAACGCAGGGACTGTCGCAAGCGAGCGAAGCGAGACGGGACTGTCCCTCGCCACCGAACGGCCCCATTTTCATTGTTTATGGGGGACGCAAAGCGTCATGGCGAACTGTCCCTCGCTTCCCAACGAACCCATTTTAATTGTTTATTGCCATTCGGGACAGACTGCGAAATAAGCGCTTCATGTACCAAACTCCTCACCTTGAGGTCGTTTGAGAGGAATTTACTTCAGGAACCCGCTTGGGCTTGGGGCCATGTTTTTGCGGACGAACAGATCGCTTCAATTGCGCTTCAATCTGGTCGAGAAAAGCGGCATCACCGCAGGGAAGGCCGGTGTTGGTCTCTTTGCGTATGCGCTCCACAAGGTCCTCTTCATCCGGTTGCGCCAGCCACGCTGACCAATCTTCTATGACGCCCGGCGGAGGAAATTCGATGGACAACAGGGCGTCAGACCGTAAACCACTGTGGGCGGCAGCGCTTGACCAGCGATAGTCCTCAGCACGTTCAACCCATCCCGCTATAACCGGATTGCGTTACACATACCGTACCGCCACCCATAAGTGCGCGTCATCCAAGGGGCAAGAGCAAAAACGACCCTGCCACATGAAGGAGTTCTGGGGGAGATCCTAACTTCAGGTGTAAGCAGAATCCTTTATGGGGCTTCATTCGCGGTTTGTTCGTTGGTTGCCTCGGGAGTTTTTTCAGGAATTTCCTCCAAAGGCGGTTTGGCGACAACCGGCCCAAATCCGCGGGCAATCAGGGCGATTCGTTTTTTCTCGGGATCCATGATGCAAATTTGGTCTTTTCCAAGTTGGAAGACGCCATAATCACCGGCAACATGGGTACCGTTTTGAACCAACCATTGTGTGAAAGGTGTAGCCACGCTATAGTAAGATTTGTCAGATAAACCTAAATGTGTAGTATTATTTCGAGTATAAGAATTGGCACGCACCCAAATCTTATTAACGGACAATTGATATATATATCCAGACCAGAATTCCCAGTTTTTAGCATTACCAAAGCTCCGAAACCAGAAATCCTCTCTTCTAATATCTTCATTGCAATGATCTATATATTCGCCGTTATAGATTGATATGGATGAGCGCGGAGAAAAGTTTTCAATGACCTGTTGTTTTTTATATTTTCCATCAATATTCATAATAACGAATAGGTCAAAACCACAGTTACAACAAATACCTTGAACCGATTTCCAATCTGCCCCATCCTTCTCTTCCCCGGTATTTCTCGGACAGGCACTTAAGCGGTCTGGCATTCCTTGTATATCAAGAGTAGCAATAGCTTCTTTACCTTTACCGGCCAAATCGCTACGCATGACTTGTTTTCCATCGGGAGAGATATAATAGAGATCATAGCCCTCTTTCATTTCAAAGGTGGATGCCTGAACTACCTCAAGTTTGGTGACCATGCTCATAGAACGGTCATCACTATGATAGAAACTAAAGAGCAGGTAATAGGATATGGAGTGTACGAGAAGCGTTGTTGCCGCCGCATTAAGAACCCATCTTTTTCGTCCGTAAAAAATCACAAGGAAAAAGGGAAACTCAATGATCATGGTCAGTACAAAAGTAACGTATACCATGGTCCAGAAAACGGATATCAGATTCTCAATGGTTACATCGCCCATAATATGGTCGGCAAACGTACTTTTGACGAACAGCAGACCAAGCAATGCGGAGATGAAATTGGCGGCAATCATAGAGATAAATATCCGCTTCTTCAAAGAACGGAGTTTCCATGCACGTAAGAGTGTACACAGCAACATTCCCTCTCCAAGACCGATGACCCAGGTAAGCACAAGAAAATGGATACTGAATTGTAATACAATAGCTGGTCCCATATTCGCATGAGCAACGCTTGATAACATCGTAGTCAAAAGTGTAAGTAAGAATATTCGTAGAAGTTGTTTCATTGTTGATCCGCAATTGCGTATTTATACATATGTTATTTTCTTATATCGTTCAGGGTGAAGAAACATACACCTGAAGTGACTGTAGAATTTCAGCGTCTTTGTCCGTGGGCCAATCCGGCAACACGATGGGGAAAGTGAAGCCCAGCGGTGACCAATCTTCACCGATATACTCCAAGAGGGTTTTGTCTTAGCTCAGCGGGAATAGGACTTTTCCCGAAAAGTTTAAGGTACTTCCCCTGGCTGGGAGTACCGATTTAGGGGTGCGTTTTTTTAGGCATGAACGGTCTATCAATCCGATGTTGGTGAAGGG
>JAAYBJ010000087.1 GCA_012730105.1 Candidatus Hydrogenedentota bacterium | reverse complement strand
TGCTTTCAGCGCTTGGTCGAGGTCCGCTATGATATCTTCGATATTTTCAATGCCGATCGACAGGCGGATGAAGTCATCCGTCACCCCAGTGGAAACTTGTTCTTCTCGTGTCAATTGTTGATGGGTGGTAGACGCCGGGTGAATGATGAGGGTCTTGGCATCGCCGATGTTTGCCACGTGCGAAAGTAGTTTCACATTATCAATTAGCCTTATCCCGGCTTCACGTCCACCCTTGATGCCAAAGCCGATGATGGCGCCGTAGCCTTCGGTGAGGAATTTCTTCGCGCGGGTATGGTCGGGATGACTCGGCAGGCCGGGGTAGTTTACCCAGGTTACGCCGGGATGTTTCTCCAGCCATTGCGCCGTATTCAGGGCATTCCTGCTGTGCTGTCGGATACGCAACGGGAGTGTTTCCAGTCCCTGTAGAAAGTAGAATGCATTTTGAGGCGCCAGTGTGGGGCCGATGTCCCGCAACAACTGGACGCGCGCCTTTAGAATATAGGCAATACCGGGAACCACAGCCTTATCATGATTGCCGAAAGCGGCCCAATAACTGACGCCGTGATAGGAGGGATCCGGATCGACAATTTCCGGAAACTTGCCATTATTCCAGTTGAATTTTCCGGAATCCACAATGGCGCCACCAATACTGGTCCCATGGCCGCCGATGAACTTTGTCAGCGAGTACACATTGATATCAGCACCCAAATCGAATGTGCGCAGCAGTGGTGGCGGTGACACCGTGTTGTCCACCACAAAAGGAATGCCGTGTTTATGGGCGATGTTCGCAATGGCAGGAAAATCATCCACGTTGTTCTTGGGATTGCCGATGGACTCGGTGTACAGGAGGCGGGTATTGTCATCAATGGCCTTTTCAAAATTGGCGGGATCCGACGAATCCACGAACCGCACCTCGATGCCGAGACGTGGCAACGTATAATGAAACAGGTTGTATGTCCCACCATAGAGATAACTGGTTGAGACAATATTTTGTCCCGCCCGGGTGATATTCAGAATGGCCAGAGTAATTGCTGACTGCCCTGACGCTACGGAAAGAGCGCCGGAACCGCCGTCAAGAGCCGCCAGTCGCTTCTCCAGCACATCGTTTGTGGGGTTCATGATGCGTGTATAAATATTGCCAAACGCCTTCAAGCCGAAAAGATTGGCCGCATGCTCAACAGAACTAAAGACATAGGAAGTGGTCTGGTAGATGGGTACGGCCCTTGCATTGGTGGCCGGGTCCGCACCTTGCCCGGCGTGCAGGGCTAATGTTTCATAATTGACGGATATGCTCATATCTGGTGTTCCTTATTCTATTTGTCTTTGTTTTCAGGCAATTTTATGAGTTGACTCAAACAATGGCGTTGATAGGTAACGCTCGCCCGAGTCGGGCAAAACGACAACAATATTCTTGTCCTCATACTCGTCGCGAGCGGCAAGTCTTGCTGCCACGGCGGTAGCGGCGCCGCAGCTTATCCCGCTGATAAGCCCTTCTTCCCGGGCTAGCCGAAGCGCGAACTCGAATGCTTCCTCGTTGGTTACCTGTTCAATTTTGTCTACAACGTCAAGGTCCAGGATGTCGGGTTTGAACCCGGCGCCGATACCCTGAATCTTGTGGGGGCCGGGCAAACCGCCGGACAGCACGGGCGAGGCTGTGGGCTCAACTGCGACACTTTCAATCTTCTTGAATTGCTTGATGTATTTGCTTACACCCGTGATGGTGCCGCCAGTGCCAACACCCGAAACAAGCACATCAATAGTGCCGTCGGTGTCCGTCCATATTTCAGGGCCGGTGGTCTTGAAATGTATTTGCGGGTTTGCCGGATTCTTGAACTGTTGCGGCAGGAAATATCCGGGGTTCTCGGCCGCGATGCGCTCCGCTTCTTGGATGGCGCCGCGCATGCCGTCCTTGCCGGCAGTCAGAATCAGTTCCGCGCCGAAGGCCTTGAGCATGTTGCGCCGCTCAAGGCTCATGGTCTCCGGCATGGCGAGTATCAGCTTGTAACCCCGGGCCGCTGATACATAGGCGAGTGCGATACCCGTATTGCCCGAAGTGGGCTCAATGATCGTATCGCCCTTCTTCAGGATACCTCGCTGTTCCGCATCCCAAATCATGGCGGCGCCAATCCGGCACTTGACGGAATAGGCCGGGTTGCGCCCTTCCACTTTGGCGATTATTTTTCCCTTGAGCCCTGCACCTATGCGGTCAAGGCGCACTAAAGGGGTATTCCCTATACTGTAGCTGGCATCGTTGTATACTCTCATGGTGCGGTCCTTTCTTGGTCTGTTCGTTTCGCTGGGGAAGGATAAGCAATGCCGTTGTTCAGACTAGGTGACCAAACGGTGAGCAAAGGCCTATAAACCTGCTTGAAAAGTCTCAACAAAAACGAAAAAGACAATGTTGAACTCCCAGTGTGAAAGAATCTTCCAGGGTGAAGGAGCCCCCGCCTGAGGCGGGGACCCCTTTTTGCGTCTTAGAACTAAAACTTCAACTGCGTTTCCGCATAGACATAGTTAATGTGTCTTAGCTCAGCGGGAATAGGACTTTTCCCGAAAAGTTTAAGGTACTTCCCCTGGCTGGGAGTACCGATTTAGGGGTGCGTTTTTTTAGGCATGAACGGTCTATCAATCCGATGTTGGTGAAGGG
>JAAYBJ010000086.1 GCA_012730105.1 Candidatus Hydrogenedentota bacterium | reverse complement strand
TTGCTTTCGGAAAACAGGAAATCAGGATGAACTTTCGCCAGCAACAGGGGCTGATGCAGATTCATGAAGATTGGTGCGCCCACAATCCCTCCTGCCGCAACTGTTCCGTGCTGGCTTACCTGCGGGCCTTGGACGACAAGGAAGGCTCATAGCGTGCGGACAGACGTAACACCGGAAAACCGATCCTTCCCGGGAAGTCATTTACGAAGCCCGTCAGGATTGATGTCGGCATCGCGAAGAATTTGAAGAAGTAAGCCCACGCCCACTGTACGGGATGCATGCATGGGAATTGTGACACGGCGACCATCCGGATGTCGATAAACCGCATGGCTTCCCTTCTGACGGTCAAAAGAAAAACCTTTTGATTCCACAAGCCGCACGACCTCACGCGATGTAAGATGGGGCAGGTGGGGACTCATAAAGCGAGGGAAATGGCTTCGCTGTGAATTTCGGTATATATGGGATCGCCGTGGGCAATACGGGATTCAATATGCGCTTCAATAGCCTCCCGGATATTGGAGCGCGCTTCTTCCTCGGTTTCGCCTTCGGCATAGCAACCCTGCAGCGCCGGACAAAGGGCAATTATACAACCGTCTTCATCCTGCTCATAGACTATGGTGAACCGATAGTGTTTCATAACCTTATCCTTTGCTACATTTTATCAGGGTTTACCCCTAAAGACAAAGGCATCTTATCCACGCGGGTTAAAGCGAAAACGATGCGTGTAAATATTATACCCAAAATCCCTCCTGCCGAAACTGCTCCGGCTTTGAATTCCAGGAAGGCATTAGAAATACCAACGCGAGCCATGCCCGCAACCCTACAAAAACAGTTGAGCAAAAAATGGGACTGCCTTCGGCGCACTTAAAAACCATAAGCGTTGTAGTTAATCCCGAACCGCGCCGGAGGCTGTCCCATTTTTTTTGCGGACCTATTGAATAAGACCGAAAAAATCGGGACAGTTCCCGCCGCTTGGGTATGCGCAAACCTAAAGGCTAAACCTGGCATTAATGCATCCTTATCAACAAACAATCATATGTAATTTGCGGCGGGAACAGTCCCATTTTTCTAAGCGCACGTATTCAACTTCTTGTTTTTTTATAGTGGCTACGATCCGATAAGATACTAATAATACTATATACAATTTATTCGCCACTTTTCACCAGAATTTGTTATAATAGATTGCGAAAATCGTCGGCGACGATACCTATTGAAGGTTTGGCGCCCGAATATGTCTCAGAGATTTTTGTGCAACGACAACTGAAAGGAGCCTGACTATGAAACGGAAGTTTACCACCGCCCTGCTTCTAACCCTGTCCATTACCATACTGCTAAGCCTGTCCGGCTGTCCCCCGCCCCCGCAGGAACGCGCAATGTTTCTGGTATCCGCGGATTTGGATCCGGCCGCAAAAGTGGCCCCTGGCGAAGTGGATACGGAGGACATTGCCAGCCTGATGGTGACCTTGACGGAAATTTCGCTGGACCACGTAAATGGCCCGCCGGCCGCCGTGGATGAAGGTGAAGGTGAAATAGCGGAGGAAGGCGAGGCGGATGAGGATGCCGAAAACAAAATCATCGTGTTCAGCGGATCCATGGACCTTGAGTTGCGCGACCTGGTCGGCGTGTCCGAACTCATCTCGAACGCCGATATCCCCGCCGGCAGGTACACAAAAATCCGCCTGTCCATTGAGGACCCGCACATGACGCTCGTTTCCGACCCGGATACCGTTATCACGGACATCCAGACAACCGCCAACGGACGCCTATATGTGTCATCACACTTCGAGGTGCCGGAAGGACAGGACTCCCTGATCCTGCTGGATTTCCAGGGACTGCACCTCGTCCAGACCGGTAACGGCGGTTATGTATGGACCCCGCAATTGCGCGCCGAGATTTCGGTGGAACCGGCCGACGTGCAGGTCCAGGGCCAGGTGGAATCCTTGGATACCGAGGCGGACACCCTGTCGCTCCTGCCGGACAGCGGTTCCGAAGCGGTGCAGGGGGCCTACGCGGGCGCGGCCATTTATCTGCCGGAAGATACGGACATCCCAACGGGCACGGAAGCCAGATTGAGCGCCGGAACGCGTGTGATTGTTGAAGGCGACTTGAGTGTTTCCGGTGACATTACAGCCACAACCATCTGGGTGCTGCCGGCAAGCTGATAAGCGCCTATGAACCTGGAAACAACACTCGGATCAAGTAGCATCTTTTAAATCAAGGGACTTAAAGGACGTTAAGGACCAAAAGGACTGCAGAACGCACTCCTGAGTGGTTCGTCCTTTAGGTCCCTTGCTTTTGTCCTTTGCTTCAGATCGAAATAACGTCCTGCGGTTTCTTCAGGGATACGGGGATCAAGACGCGCCAGGAAATCAAGAACACACCCATCATACTGCCACCTCTATGGTGGTTAAAT
>JAAYBJ010000085.1 GCA_012730105.1 Candidatus Hydrogenedentota bacterium | reverse complement strand
GGCCAAAGACCGCGAAAAAACCGGAATGACGCGGCTTAAGGTTGTTTATAGTGAAACGAAAAATACGTTGATACGGGCGTGCTCCATGTGTTTCTTTCTGACTGAGATACTGCGTTTCGGTTGCGCCGAAGGTGCCCCTTCTTCCTGGCGAAGTCCCGGACGAAGCGTAGGGACTTAAGGGACGAATCAATCTGCAGATCGTTTTACAGTCCTTCTGGTCTTTTATGTCCTTTAAGTCCTTTGGGTTGAAACTCTCGTCTGAATTCAACTGCCGTTTTTAGGCTTAATGGTTATAAATCCATATCCCGGTGGCAGGGCATGGGTTTATAGGGACAGGGCGGGGCAACGTTTCAAAGCGAAAGCGTTTTTCGGCGGGGTGGCGGCAACCAGGACACCATTTTGTGATTCCTATGCCTTTTGTGGCCGACGGGGGTTCAAAAGAATTGCCGCATAAGGCACACGCAACACAAGACCTTTATACCCTGACTATTTCGAAAAGATAAGAGAAGATGGCGGTTAGTAACACGAGTCGCATCCCCCAAACGCTTATTTTGCTTCCTGTCGAATGAGCCGCTGTATAAGCCACGGGATTGCATTTAAATGCTTCTATATTCTACACTCTCACGGGAGAAATTCCTGTTGTAAGAATTCCTCTGTGCTGTGGGAAAATAACCGGTAAAAAGTTGAATACAGGGGGAGGGGTGGTCGGGCATTTTTATCGTTGCCACGGACTGCTGTAGTGATTTCTACGAAGCGTGTTCAAGTGTGACGATACTCCCTTTCTGTTTCCGTGCCAGACGGGTAGGACCAGAGGCAACGCAGTGGGGCAGTTTTTTCGGCGTTATGCGGACCTGCCCGGCAAGATGACCAGACAGCGGAGTGGGTTCAGTCCTGTTCGGGAGCATTGAGAGAAGACTTGTGTTCCTCTGGACCCCTGAATAAAGGATGTAGCGTCAACCGGTTAGCGTTCTCCTGCGTTCCGCTAACGTTAGTAGTAGCCGTTATGAAGGGCAGTGTTGGGCTGCCCGCAACAGAAGTATCGGCCGGCTTGATTAAAGGTGGTTTCTGACCCCTGAAACATGAGCATCTTATGATCCGAAGTTTAGTAATACGACAAGTGTTCCGTATGTTGGACATGGCGCTGGTTGTCCTGGTGCTGGGGGTCGGCGTATTTGTGGTCAAATTATTTCTGACCCCGCTTGCCGCCGTGGAGGTGCCGGAAATGGACCCTGCGGCCCCCACGGATGCCACGAGCATCATTCGTACCGTCGGTGATCAGAGCGCTTACGAAGGGCTGGGCAAGAGCGGTCTTTTCGGGTCCGCAGGCCGCTGGGATGCGGAAACGGCGGAAGCACCGGAAGAGGCGCCGGCAATCGCCGAGGATATTACCGAGAGCACCCTTGATTTGAAACTACGCGGCACGATTGCCCTTAAGCCGGGCGACCCCTTCGCCTCGGCTTTTATTGAAAACCTGGAAAATCGTGATGGGGTCCGTTCTTACCTGTTAAAACAGGAAGTCGTTGAAAATGTAACCATTGACACCATTCTTCAGCGTGAAGTGATTCTTTTAAACATGCGCAAAGATCCGCCCCAGCGGGAGCGGTTAAGCATGGACGATAATGAAGCCGGCGGAACGCCGGCACAGGCAGGGCCGATGGCAGGAACCCGGCGTCCGTCAAGTGTTTCCGGGTCTGCGGCGGGACAGGCCGCTCCCGGACGGTCCACAGGCACCGTGCAGCATACGAAAGTAAACCGGGAGGCGATTGTACGAGAAGCCATAGAAAATTATTCGACTCTTGCCAGGATTACCCCCGAGGTTAAGACGGATGAGTCGGGAAATGTTCTTGGGTTAACGGCGGAAGGCATAAGTCAACATCCCCTGGCGCAAAAGCTTGGATTTCAGGACGGCGATGTCCTACAGACGATAAATAATGAACGGATCGACAGCAGGGAACAGCTATTTGAAATGTTCCAAAGATATCAGAACGCCACTTCTTTTCGGGTGGGTATCCTGCGTAACGGTCAGCCCAATGTTCTTGTTTTTGATGTGGAATAGTATTTTGACCCGCGTTCCATCCGCTTGACGGGCAGGAATTCTTCGGGCAGAAGGGCGTCCGGTTTCTTTTGTTCGGCGGAGTTTAGATTCAAGGGTGAAATAACTTACAATAAGACGCTCGTGCGGATGACTTTCCCCGGCTGAACGCATTTCGCCAGGCAGGAGGGGTTTCCTCTTCTCTGCGTGTAAAGAGGAGATCTGTTTTGCCTTGCCGGGTAGGGTTCCAGGAATGAAACGCTTTCAGTTCAGCATTTGCCCGATCTTAAACCTTGATGTGGAAGGAACGACTGTGCGTAGAATCCATATTTTCAGCGGAATGACTATGGCGCTTTTAGGGTTGTTCCTATGCGCTTACGTGGCCGCCCAGGTCTCGGAAGATCTTGAGAATGTCCCGGAGGATCCGAGCGCCTATCAGGATATGCCTATTGTGCCCTCGGAAGAAGTGGATGTGCCGTATACCGCGCCTCCTGCCGCACCGCAACCGGAGATGCCGGTTCAAGAGCAATACGAGGATGTCGGCGATCCCAATGCAATTCCTCTGCCCGAAGAGCCAATGGAACAACCTGGGGCTATGATGGCGCCTCGGTCGAGCCGTCCCCTAACCCCCGGCATACGTCCCTCCCGTCCGCCCGCGCCTTCCGTGCGGGACCGCGCTTCGATGCGCCCGACCACCCCTGCCCCCGCTCCCGCCCCGCGTGCGGATGGGGAAACGGGCGTGGGACATCCCATGGCCTCGGAGGAAAAAACAGGGGTCAAGCCGGATGAACCCGTAACCTTTGATTTTCAAGACGCCCCACTGTACACGGTGGTCGAGTCCATTTCACGGTTGACAGGGCGCAATTTTGATTTGGATCCCGGCCTTTCGGCCGTAAATGTCACGATCATTACTCACGATAAGATACCGCCGGAAATGGCCTATGAAGTTTTGGAATCTATCCTGACATCGCGCGGCTTTTCCATGGTTGAAAGCCTGGACGGGCACTTGGTGAAAATTATTCCCACTGCGGACGCGGTGGCTTCCGACAAGACGCCGCTCATCATGGGGCCCGAGGATTTGCCTAAAAGTTACGACGGCCTTTCCACGCACATCGTAACGATTGAAAACGGCGACGCTGCGGAGATTCAACGCGCGTTGCAGATTCTGGGTTCCAAGAACGGCCAGATAGACGTGTATGCGCCTACCAACACGTTGCTGATCACGGATAGCACAGACGGTCTGAAGCGTATGTTTACTTTTCTGGAACAGGCGGATATACCGGGCTTTGATACCAGCATGGAAATCTTTACCCTGGAATATACCCGCGCGGAAATTTTGTCGACCCAGATTCAGCAGGTATTATTGGGAGACGGTACTGCTCCGGGGGGACGGCCAAGCCCACAGCCGCAAATATCGCCGGTACGGCCCGTACGCGCCACCCGGCCCACCACGGTTCCCCAGCAAAGTTCCCAGGTTATTGGCTCGCGGGAAGAAATTCTGCGCATGGTTCCGGACGAACGCCTGAACGCGCTGATTGTCGTGGCCACACAAGACATGATGACCCAGGTGCGCGACTTGGTTAAACGGCTGGATACTCCGACGCCGTATGAAGCCAACAACATGCATATTTATCAACTGCTGAATGCGGACGCGGAAGCGGTAGAAACGGCAATTCAGCCCCTGATCGGTACAGCCCCGAGAAAGCAGGCAGCGCCCGGGCAGGCGGGCGGCGGGGGGGGAGGCGCGGCCGCCGCACCGGAGGTGCAGCCTTTTGAACAAAAGGTACAGATCACGCGTTACGATCAGGCCAACTCTTTGCTTATTGTCGCTTCGCCGCAGGACTATAAACTCCTGGAGACTTTTATTGCCCGCCTGGATGTTCCCCAGCGGCAGGTCTGCGTAGAGGCTGTTGTCATGGAAGTAAAAATGACCGATGACTTCGGTCTGAAGGTGGATACCGCCTCCATCGGGGGGAATGACGGATTCGCCATGAGCAGCACGGACAATCTTGTGACCCTTCTGGATGCTGCCAAGGTCGCGGAGGAAATTGTCGGCGGGCCTAAAGCGTCTATCCGGAATGCCGCCCTGGGGTTGGGCACGGAGGGAAGAAGTGGATTGACCCTGGGTGTTTACGATGATCTCAGTTTCACCTACAGAGGTAAGAAAATAAAAGTTCCCTTTGCCCCCGTACTGTTTCAAGCCGTGGAAAAATTGTCCGATACGGAAGTATTGTCACAGCCCTCCCTGGTCACGCTGGACAACGAAGAAGCAAACATCATCGTGGGCCAGGAAGTGCCGTTTATTACCAGCACTAGTTCTTCCCGTCGCTCCGACGGTTCCATTGACTCGGGCACCTATGGCGGGTACACACGGGTAGAACGCCAGGATGTCGGTATCAAGTTGAAAGTAACCCCCCAGATATCCGAGGGGGACAATGTCATGCTGAGTTCCGAGGTTGAAATTTCGGATACGAATGCCACTTCTATTACCAATGTGGACATTACCGGGCCGACCACCAACAAATCGAAGGTGACCAACAAGACCCTGGTCAAAGACGGTTCAACAGCGGTAATCGCCGGCTTGATTCGGGACAGCGCGGTGCGTAAGCGCCAACCTCAAACCCCCATTCTCGGTGATATTCCCATCCTGGGCTGGCTGTTCAGTTCCCGGGAGACCAAGCGTGAAAAACAAAACATGGTCATGCTGATTACACCGCACATAGTCAAGGAAGGCATGGACATAGACCGGCTGACGAACTACAAAATCAATGAATATTATGATGCCAATGTCGAGGATTTGTTTAAAGGAGGATTCTTCGATCGCGTATTCCAGAAGTATGACATGCGCAAAAATCACCGTCCCACCTTGCAGCGGTCGGAAGCGTTGAGCGGCCGGCGCGGTGCCCAGACTTACAAGCGCGGCGATATCGAAAGGTAATCATGGGAACAGGGAAAGAGCCGAAGCTTGGCGCCATCCTGGTGGAACAGGGCTGGGTCCACGCAGAACAGGTGGATGAAGCCCTTGAACTGCAGAAACTGCGTCCGAAAAGGTTGGGGGAACTGTTGCTTGACTTGGGCTATATTGAGGAAGAGCATCTGTTGCGTGCGTTGGGCATCCAGTTCGGGCTGGAGTTCGAACCCAACCTGCCCGCTCAGGTGGAATCCTCCCTGACCACCAAGGTGCCCATCAGCTTTATCCGTGAATACCAGATGGTGCCCTATAAGCGCAACGGTGACGCGTACCTGGTGGCGATCAATGACCCTATCAATTTGCTGCCCCTGGACGACTTGCGGCTCCTGCTGGATGGACCGGTCAAACCCATGTTGTGCAGCAAGGCCGATATCCAGTTTATTATCGACACCTACTTCGAGCAACAAAGTGAAAACGCGGGCGAACTGATAGACAACATTGTGCTCAGCGGTGAAGAAGAGGGCAAGGTCCATACGCTGGACCACATTGAGTCCGAGCGGGATCTGCTTGACCTGGCCAATGAAGCGCCCATTATCAAACTTATCAACCTGATTATTTCCGGCGCCGTGAAGGAACGCTCCTCCGACATTCACCTGGAGCCTTTCGAGCATTCGGTGCGTGTGCGCTATCGGATTGACGGTGTGCTGTACGAAAAATTCACCGTGCCGCGGGCCCAGCAGGCGGCGCTGGTGTCGCGTGTCAAGATCATGGCCAATCTGAATATCGCGGAACACCGCTTGCCCCAGGACGGCCGTATAAAAATCAGGCTTAGCGGCAAGGAAATCGACATCCGCGTTTCCATCATTCCCATTGCCCACGGCGAGCGGGTTGTAATGCGTATCCTCGAAAAGGGCAATTTCATGTTCAGTCTTGAGCAACTGGGCATGGATGAACGGGATCATAAAATGATGGACCGACTTATCACCAGTTCTCATGGCATTATCCTGGTGACGGGGCCGACGGGTTCCGGAAAGTCCACCACCCTGTATGCTTCCCTGGCCCGGGTGAATTCTCCTGACAAGAACATCATCACCGTCGAAGACCCGATAGAGTACTTGATCCCGGGTATCGGTCAGATACAGGTCCGCCCCAAGATCGGACTGACCTTTTCTGCGGGATTGCGCAGCATCCTCCGGCAGGATCCGGATATTATCCTCGTCGGCGAAATCCGCGACATGGAAACCGCCGAAATGGCGGTGCAGGCCTCTCTCACGGGGCATCTTGTTTTCGCCACCCTGCACACCAATGACAGCGCCGGCGCCATTACGCGCCTGATTAACATGGGCATCGAACCGTTCCTGGTGACTTCCTCAACCATTGCCATTCAGGCCCAGCGGCTGGTAAGGCGTATATGCCCGTCCTGCAGGCAGGTTTACGAACCCGACCCGGAAAGTCTGAAAGACCTTGGCATTAGTCTCGATGAGGCCCGTTTAAAAACCCTCTCGCGGGGCGTCGGATGCGAAAAGTGTTCCCATCGCGGGTATTACGGGCGGGGCGGCATTTTCGAACTGATGGTTATGTCCACCCGCATACAGGAACTGGTCCTTCAGGGCGCGGACTCCAACGTGATCAAGCGTGAGGCCAGGCGTGAAGGCATGCGTACGCTGCGGGAGGATGGCGCGGAAAAAATGCTCCGGGGAGAGACAACCATCGAAGAAATCCTCCGTGTTACCCGTGATGAAGTGTTGGAATAGATGATGAAAAGAAACTATGGCCGTATTTGAATACAAAGCGATAATCAAGAGTACCGGGAAAACCACACGCGGCGTCATTGACGCGGAAAACATCTCCCAGGCCCGCCGTAAACTGCGCGAGCAGGACCTGTATCCCACCGAAGTCAGCCAAGACACCTCGGGGGCTGAGGGGATTAACAGCGGGGTAAAAAACAGGTTTACCAGTCGCGGGCGTGTGTCGGGACGCGATATCGCCCTGATGACACGGCAGCTGGCCGTGCTGCTGCGGGCGGGCATGCCTGTTCTTGAAGCCCTGAATGCGCTGATTGACCAGACGAGCAGAATGCGTCTGCGTGCCGTTATTTATGAAGTGCGCGACAAGGTAAACAGCGGCAACACCCTGGGGGACTCCCTGGCCGGACATCCGCGCGTGTTTTCCGATCTGTATGTGAATATGGTGCGTGCGGGCGAGGTAAGCGGCACCTTGGAGCAAGTGTTGGTGCGTCTGGCAGATATTCTCGAGCGGCAGGCGAAACTACGGGCGCAGATCATCTCGGCGCTCGCTTACCCGATGTTTATGGCCTTGTTCGCCGTCGCCATTATTGTGTTCCTGGTGATCGTGATCGTTCCCCGTATTACGAAGATGTTTGAACGGCAGGAAACCGAACTGCCCGCGCTTACCAAAGGGCTGATCGGGGTAAGCGAGTGGACCGGCACTTATTGGTGGTTGATTCTGTTGGTCGTGTTCGGTCTGTTTTCCTTGTGGCGCCTGTGGGTCGCCCGGCCGGAAGGGCGAAAACGCTGGGACAAGATGAAACTCAGTTTCCCCCTGTACGGCAACCTTCACCTGAAACTGGTGTGCGCCCGTTTCTCCCGGACCATGGGTACCATGCTGCAGAGCGGCCTGATGGTGCTTCCCGCCCTGGAAATCGTCAATGAAATTTTGGGGAATACCTTCATCCAAAGTTGCATGGATGACGTTAAAGTAGGTGTAAGACGTGGGCGTGACCTGGCCCAGCCATTAAAAGAGACAGGTTTGTTTCCCCCGATGCTGATCCACATGATAGAACTGGGGCAGCGCAGCGGTGAAATTGAAAACATGCTGATCCAGATTGCCGACACCTTTGATGAGGATGTCCGGTTGACCATTGACGCGCTTGTAGCGCTGATAGAACCGGCCATCATCATTTGCATGGGTCTGTTTGTCGGCCTGCTGGTGCTGGCCATTTTATTGCCGATTTTCCAGATGAGCACGAATATAGGAGGATCCTGAACCATGAGAACCAATGTTGCTGCGCACGGTAAGGACCGGTCCCGGCGGGCGGGTTTCACCCTGATCGAACTGATGGTTGTCGTATCGATTATCGCGATATTGGCCACCACGGCGGGCGTCTACCTGTTCGGCGCCCTGGACGATGCGGATGTGGCGAAGGCCCAGTCCGAAATCAAGGCGCTCAAGGCCGGTGTCATGGCTTACATGCTGAAAAACAATCGGCGCCTGCCTGAATCACTCGAAGATGTGTCGGAATTCATGGACCCGCCCAAGATCCCGCTGGATCCCTGGGGCAACGCCTACATTTACACGAAGGAAACCGCGCGCAAATACAAGATTGTGTCCATGGGCGCGGACGGGACCCAGGGCGGTGATGGAATCAATGCCGATATTTCCAGCGATGAGTTTTAGCCGGCGGCCTGTTCCCAGTGTTACAAGACGCCCCGTCCCTGGCGTGGATCTGCGTTCGGGCTTTACCCTCGTTGAACTGGCGGTGGTCATACTCATCATCGGTCTCATTTCCGCCGTCGCGCTCCCCCAACTGGTGCCCCTGCTCTTGTTCTCCGAATTGGACGGCCAGGCCAGAAGGGTCGCCCAGTACGGTTCCGCCGTGATTGCGGAGGCGGCTCTGTTCGGCAGTGAGTTGAAAGTGTATATCGACCTGGACAGCCAGCAGGTGTACACGATGGAAGTCATTTATCCCCAGGAGAATGGTGAAGGGGAAGACGAGGGGGCCGACTACCTCAACATGTATACGGATTTCCGCAAGTCCGGCGCCTATACGCCGGAGGAACTTGCCGATATGTTGGCGGGTGCGTCCCAGGGAAACCGGCGCCTCAGCGGTGACCTGCCGGAGGAATTTGATCCCGCCGAGGCGGACGCCCAGATGAAAGATGGTTTCGACCTGCGGCAGCGGCAATTGCTCATGGTGCGCGCCCAGAATGTAAAACAGGACGAAAGCCTTCTCAGTGAGATCGGCCCACTGTTTGAAGATGGGTTTGAACTGTCCTGGGCGGAACCGTATGAAGAGGAATTGACTGATCCGCTTCTCGAACGAATCCGATTGCCTGAAGGGGTGCGCATCTCTTCCGTTGAGATCGACGGTGCCGCCGTAACACGCGGCGTCGTTGAGATCAAAGTGTCCGCTCTGGGACTGGAACAACCGGTTTATATCAGCATGAGCAATGAGGATGAGGATGCCTTTTCAATAGAGTGGAACCCCCTGACAGGCCGGGGTGTCGTCCAGGCGGGAGGCGCATAAACATGTTCAGAAAAGGATTGGATAAACGCCGTGGGCGCGCCGGTTTTACGCTGGTTGAGATACTGGTTGCCCTGACCATTCTTGCCGGCAGCATGTTTGTCCTGGTGAACACCCATTATTCGGCCTTGAACCTTCACCTGATGACAGCGGAGCAGGTGGATGCCCGGGTGCTTCTGGAAAGCACCGTGGGCCGGGCGGAAATGGCGCTGGCAGGCAAGGAACTAAGCGGCGGAGGTGATTTCGGTTCCAGGTATCCTGGTTACAGCTGGACTTATGAGGCGCTGGAAATGGGGGGTGAAGAGGGAAGCCCGCTTTTGTCGGACACCGTTTTTTACAAAGTAACCGCGACATTGACCGGTCCGGACGGCGAGAGCCAAACCCTGGAGTTTTATACATTCAGTAATTCGGAAATGCAAACCGTGCAGCAACGGGCATCCTAGGAGCCTCTTACGTGTCAGTAACAGCAGGAAAACCCATCCTATCAAAACCCGGACGCGGGGGATTTACCCTGTTGGAGTTGCTGATAGCGATTCTTATCCTCGCTGTTATCGTTGGTATCATTTACGGCAGTTTTTCTTCCGTCACAAATACCATGGATATGGCGCGGGGTGCCGCGGAACGGCTGCGGTTCAGGCAGATTGTCTGGCGTAATTTCTCAGGAAACTTGCAGGGCGTTTATGTGGATGCCGCCTGCCTGCAGCCGGAATACCAATTCCTGGGCGAGAATGGCGACGGCGCCTTCGGGCCGGCGGACACGCTACGTTTTTCCGCCTCGCTGCCGATGCCGGGGGCGCGTTCCCTGCCTGGGGTGTCCAAGGTGGTTACCTATGCGCTTGTGGACCGAAATGAAGCGGGAAGCGAAGTCGCGAGTTTACTGCCCCCGGACGAAGAACGACCGGGAAGCATTTTGCTTATCAGTGAAAAACCACTGCGTCTGGAATCCGGTGATTTCGTGAGCGAAAATGACGACTCTCTGTCGGAAACCAATGAACAGGCCGTACCGGTAGCCTCCATGGACATTCTTTATTTTGACGGCACCCGCAATGAGTGGGTCGAAGAATGGGATTCCATGTCGGAACGGCGTCTTCCCGGCGGCATCTGGGTGAAAATAAATTTTCCAAGGAGCGAGGAAGAGCGGGCGGAAACGGTTCAGGCGGGCATTGATTTAACGGAGAATCCGGATCTCGAAATCATGAGCTCATTCCCCCTGGGCCGTGATGTCGAGTACCCGTTTCCGGATTTTAACAATTTGCGGTTTACAGATAATGAAGAACTTGAAGAAGAAGAAAAATAACATGGTCCATGGGCCGTCATTACGCTCGGACAAGGACGGTGTGGCGCTGCTGCTCGCGGTAGTCTTTGTCGCGCTTATGGCCGCCATGGTTTTCGCGTTTTTATACGAGATGGAGGTCGAAGCCGTGTTTGCCCAGAATCAGGGCGCCGATTTTCAGGCGCGGCTGGCCGCCAATTCCGCCGTGGTGAACGGCATGATGGTGCTTGCGGAACAATACGCCTCCATGCTTGAATCCGGAACACCCCCAGTGGACAGTGAATTGGACGGATCCCAATGGCACCTGGGAGTAGCCTTCCAACCGCTCAACGAAGCGACCATGCGCGCTTCCATCTCGGATGAATTCGGCAAGATCAATCTCAACGCGGTGGTTAATCTTGAAAACGGCGAGTTGGTCCCTAATGAGCCGGTAATCAACGCATTGCGGGAGTTTTTCGCCCTGCGCAGTGAGACCAATTATGATCCCGTGGATGCGATTATTGACTGGGTGGATTACGGGGACGGAGATGCCGAAGAGCCGGAAGGCGCGGAAAGCGAATATTACCAGGGCTTGGAAAGCCCTTATGCCTGCAAGAACGGGCCCATGACCAGCATTGAAGAACTGCTTCTTATCAAAGGTATTACCCCCGAATTGTATTTTGGCGATCCGGAACAGGAACAGGAACCGCTTTCGGAGTATCTGACGGTGCATGGGGACTGGCAGGGGCGCGTCAATGTCAACACGGCCCGTGAAGAGGTGATCGCCGCGATTATTGCCGGCCATACGGGAAGCCAGGACATCGCCGCGGCCCAGCAGATTTATGACGAGGCGCGAATGGCGCCTATTGACAATGCCAGCCAGTTGCAGCAGTATATTCCGGAAACACGAGTGGAAACGGACCGACAGGACAATCTTGCGGGAGGCCTTACGCAGAATATGTCCGACGCCAATATGCGTTCGCTCCGGCGACAGCAGCAACAACAGTCGGTGGAGGCGATGTTCAGGTTCAACAGTAACATTTTCAGGATCTATGGCGACGGTATGATGGAAGACGCGGGCGTGCGTGTGGAGGCCTATGTGTTCCGCGAACCCTATGATCCCGCGGATATCGAAGAAGAGATGTCCCGCCTTGGCACGCAGTATCAACAGGAATTTAACGACCTTCCCCGCCAGATGTTCCGTATTCTGGACTGGAAAATAGTACAATAACCGAGGCAGCGCTGCCGAAACAAAGGAAACCGCATATAGTGTGCCGGGGCGGCGAACGTTAGATCAGTAACTGGGGCGCTTCAGGATTCTTCCTGTCGTGTCCTGCTATAAAGACGACACTACCATTATTGAGGAAGCAATGATTGTTACAGCCAAAATAGGCGCCATAGAATTTGAAGGCGATGAAGTGCGTATCGCCGTAGTCAAGACGGGCGGAAAATTGCCCCGCGTATTGGAACTGCAGTCACGCAGGGCGGTCTATGAGAATCCGGAGGAACGTTTCGAAGCGCTCACAAGCGCCTTGAACGGTGTGTTGGATGCGCTCAAAGCGCAGCCAGCCACTTATGTCCTTTGCGTTCCCGGCACCTTGACCATCGTTCGCGCCCTGACCATTCCGTTTAAAGGAATTGTGCGGGTCACCAAGGCGGTGCCCTTTGAACTGGAACCGCATTTGGCGTTTCCGCTGGACGAGCTGCTGCTCGATTTTAATGTGATCCGGGAAGCGGAGGGCGCCACCGAAGTGCTTGCCGTGGGCACGCGCCGCGGCCATCTCGAGGAGCAGATGGCCATTTTGCAGGCGGCCGGGGTGGAGGCGGAAATGGCCGGGGTGGATGTTGCGGGGCTGACCGCCTTGTGGATGGCAACGCAAAAAAACGCGAAAGGCTTGCGGGCCGTCTTGCATGTTCGGGGCAAAAACGCCGTTTTGGCCGTGGTGTACAACAAGGCGCTTGCCTATTTCCGGCTGTTGTATTTTGGGGAGGAACAACTGCGCGACCCCTCCGGGACCGTATGCCGGGAAATCCAGAATACGATACGCGCCTTTATGGCCCAATGGTCGGGGGATGGTGAAATTGATTCCCTGGCCATTACCGGTGTGAGACTGGAACGGGAACAGGTCGAGCACTTGGAAGACGCCTTGGGTATGCCCGTCTTCCCGAGTGTCATGCTGGATGCGCTTAAAGGCGCAAAAGAATCCCTGCAGGCGGACGAGGCGCCGGGGAATCCCAACCGGTGGGAAGCCGCCATTGGCGCCGCTTACAGCGCCGGGGGAGGCGGGTTGCCCATCAATATGATGAAAGACGCACAGCAGATTCACGGGGCGATCCGTGGCGTCGTGGCGCACCTGATGTTTTCGGCCTGCCTGGCGCTGCTCTTTCTGCTGGGATGCGCCTGGTATTTTCATGAAAACCGACTGCGTAATGAAGTTATTATTGAGCAAATCAGGTCGGAAATCGACTACCTGGAAAAAGAGATTGAGGCCATGGCCGCGGAGGGACTCGGCGAAGACGTGGATATAGCGATGTTCGGAGATCCGCCTGTGTTGGATATCTTAAATGTGGTCGCCTCCAAAATGCCTCACGATAAGGTTGCCATTTCTGAATTGCGCGTTGCCCAACCGGGGGCCCGGGGCGGGTGGATCGAAATTTCCGGGTCCACCACCAATGCCGCGGCCTTCAATGAAGCGTTTGAGGCGCTTAAACAGTCTGAGTTATTTCAATTTGCCGATGATACCAATCTTCGCTCACAGGGAGAACGCACTACATTCCGCGTGCGCGCTTTCCGGCCGGAGGAGACGATAAGTGAATCTGAACCTGAATCTTGATTTTAAAGAAAAAATCGCTTTGTTTCTCGGCATTCTGGCATCCGTGCTGGTATTGCTGCTTGCCCTGTATGTGCCCATGGGGCCCAGGAAGTGGTACAAGGCGTCTGAAGAGGAATTGGCCTCCCTGAAAAATGAACTGCAAATGCAGAGCATGTTCAAGCAGGAGGAAGCGGAACGCCTTGACAAGCAAAAGGTGCTCATGGAGAAACTTCAGGGCCGACCGGCGGATTTCTCGTTGTTTACGTATGTGGAAAGTATGCTTAACAGCACCAATATGCGCAACCGCGCCCAGTTGGAAGAATACAAGCCCAGAAACGCCTCACCCAAGCAACCTATGGTGCAATTGCGCCTGCAGGGCGTGGAATTTCAGGAATTGGTCGATTTTCTTCATAAAGTGTATTCAGGTGGCACGTTGATCGCCGTGTACAAAATGGATTATCTGCGGCCCGCGCCTTCAGAAAAAGGGCTCGATTGCGACATTACATTCATTACGCTTGTTTCTTAAGTACTTGACGTCGTCAGGCCTGTTCGACCGTTAACCTTGAACAACTCGAAGGATAAATGTATACTTTGAATAGTGTTGGCAGTACTAACCGGTCTTGAAGACAACGGTGGCAACGTTAAAAACAGTGCAAGGGGCTCAGGCGGTTTGTCCCGCAACATGGCGCTGTGATGTTATAATTACAAAAGCAAGGTAGTTACCGCAGGATGAAATGATTTCATATGCCCTGTTCACAGGGCCGGGCAGGTCAGTCGCTTGCGGATGCGGTGTATTTGCCTGACCTGAAGTTCAGGTAAATTGCCGCTTTAACCGATATGTTGAATCGTCTTAAGCCACAACCAGAACGCTTTAAACGGGGTTTTGCCTCAGGTCTTTCCGTTTTGGGAATTCCCGGTTGCCTGTTTTGCCTTCAGTCTTATCCCGCCTTAACTGCAACCACGAGAAGTCCCTTGTTATTCTTTGACCGGTGACGTATTGCCGGAAAACAGGAATCGCTGGGCATCTCACAGGGTTCCTACGGTATGTGGCTGGACGAAAGTCGAGATAAACAGGTTCGCATAACAAGCGATATGCAAGGAGCACGAAAACATGTTTGACCGGATATACAAGACGCTTTTTATTTTTGGGCTGGTATGTATTGGACTGTGTACGATGACACCGAGTGCCTTGGCCGCGGTTCACTACGTCAAGCCTGGCGGCACAGGCGACGGTTCCTCCTGGGAGAATGCCGGTGCGTTGCAGGCAACGGTTAACGCCGCCTCTGAGGGTGACGAAGTCTGGGTCGCAGCCGGTACCTATACTTCAAACTTGGGGGCCAGGTTGCAGATGAAAGACGGAGTCGCCATTTATGGCGGTTTCAGCGGGGTGGAATCCGGCAGGGAGGAGCGGGATTGGACGGTCAATATATCCAGCATTAGTGGTGCCGGACGACCCGGCGACTGGATGGTCAAAGGGGCGAATAATGCCACTTTAGACGGATTTACCATAACGGGGGGGGATAGCAATCAACCGGGCGGGGCAATGTACAATCTTGACGTTTATTTGCTTGTGGTGGCCAACTGCGTATTTTCCAACAATAAAGCCACCAATGGCGGTGGTATGTATAATAAGAATACAACCGTAACCGTTAGCTATTGTACATTTTCAAGCAACAGCGCATCTTATGGCGGCGGCATGTATAACGAAGGATCCTCTGTAGTTGATGTATCGAATTGTCTGTTTAGCACAAATAGCGCCAATAATAACGGTGGTGGAATTTATAACAATGACTCTACTGTAACGATCGATATCTGTACGTTTATGGATAATAGATCTGATGCGGGGAGGGGCGGAGGGGGCGTGTATAATTATGACTGTTCGCCTAAGGCGACGGATAGTGTTTTTAAGTACAATTATAGCTATACCGATGGGGGGGGAATGCTTAATCACCTTGCAGCCCCCACGATAACTAATTGCCTATTTGAAGGAAATTTTTGCGAAGAGAGTGGTGGGGGAATGGCTAACTGGAGTTCCAACCCGCCAGTGATTAACTGTGTGTTCAAGCAAAATGAGGCAGTTGAATACGGTGGCGGTATTTACAATTTTTTTCATTCTTCACATCAAGTTTTCAATAGTTCTTTTAACGGAAACCTGGCGGGTATACAAGGCGGTGCTATTCATAATTACATTAATTCGTCGCCTAAACTGTATAACACCGTTCTCTGGGGCGATACAGCCCCGACAAATCCGGAAATCTCAGATGCCGATTCAGGTTCTTCCGCTACAGTGTCATTCAGTTGTGTTGACGGTGGTTTCGCAGGTGAGGGTAATATAGATGATGATCCTCTCTTCGAAGATCCCGAAAATGGTGAGTTGTGGCTGCAGGCGGGATCGCCTTGCATCGACACGGGTACTGCAACGTATGCTCCGGATCAGGACATACGCGGCATTCACCGTCCACAGGGCGCCGGGTTCGACATGGGTGCCTATGAGTATGCGGTGGTGGAAACCGGAAGTCTCCAGGTTATCATTGCGCCTCCAGATGCCGTGGATGAAGGCGCGGTCTGGCGTGTTGTGGGGACGGAGGATTGGCTGGCGAGCGGCATAACACTGCCGGATTTGTGGATCGGAGCGTATGCTATTGAGTTCAAACCCCTATACGGCTGGTATTTGCCTCCGACCCCCGTGGAGGGTGTTCCCTTATCGGTGGTTATTGAGCCGGGCGAGACTACTTCTGTTGAAGGCACTTACGCCACCTATACCCGTGTAACCTACGAGGTCAGCTACAGCGCAGGAGAAAACGGCAGCATCACCGGTAACGCCATACAACTGGTGGATCACGGGAGTGACAGCGATGCGGTGACCGCCGCGCCGGATACGGGCTATCATTTCGTGGAGTGGAGCGATGGACGGACGGACAATCCGCGCACGGACGTGAATGTCATGGGCCCGATATCGGTAAGCGCCAGTTTCGCCATTAACATTTATGAATTGACCTATACCCCCGGGGCCGGCGGCAGCCTCCTGGGGGATACAACGCAGACGGTGACCCATGGGTTTGACGGTACTCCAGTGGAGGCTGTGCCGCTTGTCAGTCACACTTTTGCCGGCTGGAGCGATGGTGTTACCGACAATCCCAGGAAAGACCTGAATGTCGGTTCAGATCTGGACGTTACGGCCCTTTTTGCTATTAAGACCTTTACGCTGAACTATACGGCGGGCGTCGGGGGCAGTATTTCCGGCGTCACCCCGCAAATAGTCAATTATGACGCCAACGGTTTGATCGTGACGGCAGTAAATGTTACCGGGTATCATTTCACTAGCTGGAGTGACGGTGTAATGACGCCTTCACGTCAAGACAAAAACATCACCCGCAATATCGATGTGACCGCTTCTTTTGAGAAAAATACCTATACCTTGACCTATGCCGCCGGGACGGGTGGCACTCTTAGCGGCGCAACCAGCCAGCAGGTGGAGCATGGGGCAAGCGGCACGGCGGTTACCGCGGTTGCCGGTACCGGGTATCGCTTTGTCAACTGGAGCGACGGCAGAACGGAGAATCCGCGTACAGACACCAACGTGACAGGGGCTATCACCGTTACAGCGAATTTTGCCTTGCGCACCTATACCCTGAATTATTCGGCCGGTACGGGCGGCAGTCTGACGGGGACTACCGTACAGACGGTGCCCCATGGTTCCAGCGGCACAGCGGTTACCGCGGTACCCAATACAGGCTATTCTTTCCTGAACTGGAGTGATGGCAAGACGGCTAATCCTCGTACCGATACTGTGGTGACACAAAATATTTCGGTCACGGCGAATTTTGAGCGGATTTCCTATTCGCTGCGCTATACGGCGGGAAGCAACGGGACCCTTACCGGCGCCACCGCCCAGACGGTGTATCATGGGGATAGCGGGTCCGCGGTAACCGCGGTGCCTGGTACGGGATATGATTTTGTGGGCTGGAGTGATGGAAGAACGGATAATCCCCGTACGGATGTGAATGTAACCGCAGATATCGATGTGACAGCGAATTTTGCCTTGATTGAGCCGGAAGGAGAAGGGGAACCGGTCGAAGGCGAAGGCGAAGTGCCTGTCGAAGGTGAGGGTGAAGTGCCTCTTGAAGGTGAGGGTGAAGTGCCTCTTGAAGGTGAGGGTGAAGTGCCTCTTGAAGGTGAGGGTGAAG
>JAAYBJ010000084.1 GCA_012730105.1 Candidatus Hydrogenedentota bacterium | reverse complement strand
TCGTCCACTTCGGTGGATTCGCGGATTCTGCGGCGCAGTATCTCCTCGGAAAACCGTTCTTCCCGGCGCTCGGCCATGAACGCCCGGATCTTGCGTATCAGGGATATCACCCAGGACAGGCCGGCCAGCGCCAGCAGCGCGTACCCGATGATGTTCGCCAGTTCATAATTGGCATAAAACCATTTGGAAAACAGCGTCGGGGCCAGCAGGGCGTACAGCAGCGGAATGGTCAATCGGAAAGCCGCCGCTACGCGGAAGATGACGGACAGCACGATGACAAAAGCGCCGATTCCGATATATATCAGCATAGCCCAAATCCCCCTATTACCTTGATTTGCTTATAGCTTAACTCTTCCCAGTGCCTTATGCAACCTTTGTGCGGGAAAAGCGCAAAGCGTTTCGTGCATTTTGGGTCTATTCTTCTTAGCTTATCGGATTTCTCCCTGGCTTTTTTCTCCCCGTCCATCAAAAGTCAAGGAGGTTCCACATGGAAGTACGTATCAACAAAGAAGTACGCGACTACACCGAATCCATCTTTTTCGGGTTGAGCCTGCGGCAATTCGCGTTTTCGCTCTTAGCGGTCGCCGTTGCCGTGGGCCTTTACTTCGCCCTGCAAAGCGTGGCGGGCACGGAAGAAACCGGCTGGATTTGTATCCTGGGCGCGGCGCCGTTTGCGGCTTGCGGTTTCTTTAAATATAACGGGATGCCCGCCGAGCGTTTCGTCATGGCCTGGCTGCGCTCCGAGTTCCTGTATCCCAGGCAGCTCGCGTATAAGGCTGAAAACACCTATGCGGCGCTGCTGACCAATTCGTCCGTCAGGGAGGAATTGCGCCATGATTAAAACGCTGACCAATATGCTCCGCCAGGACAGGGAACGCTTCACCATACCCAGGTCCGTACAGCAGGCCATACCCATCCGCCGTATCTGGCCGGATGGGATTTTTCAGGTGGGCAACAAATTCTCCAAATGCGTCCGGTTCTCGGACATCAACTACGCCATCGCGTCCAAGGCCGACAAGCAGGAGATGTTCCTGGATTACTCGGAGCTTTTGAACTCTTTGGATGTGGGCGCCACGACCAAGATCACCATATCCAACAGGCGGCTCAACAAAAAGCAGTTTGAGGAATCCATCCTGCTGCCAAAGAAAAACGACAGTCTGGATCATTTCCGCGAGGAATACAACCAGATGCTGATGGGCAAGGTCACAAGCTCGTCCAACAGCATCCTGCAGGAGCGGTATGTGACCGTTTCTGTCCATAAGAAGGACATCTGCGAGGCCCGCGCCTACTTCGCCCGCGTCGTCTCCGATGTATCCTCGCACCTTGCCCGCATGGGCTCCCACGCCGAGGAACTGGACGCGGCCGAGCGCCTGCGGATGTTCCACGACTTCTTCCGGCCGGGCAGCGAAACGGCGTTCCGGTTCGATATCGGGGAAACCGCGCGAAAGGGCCATGATTTCAAGGATTATATCTGTCCCGACAGCCTCGAGTTCAAAAAAGACCATTTCATGATGGATGGCAAGTACGGGCGCGTACTGTTTTTGCGCGAGTACGCCAGTTATATCCGCGACAGCATGATCTCGGAGCTCACCGAGATGGGCAAAACGCTTAGGCTGTCCATCGACGTCATCCCTGTCAACCTCGACGAAGCCGTGCGGGAAATGCAGAGCAAGCTGTTGGGCGTGGAAACCAATGCCGCGAATTGGCAGCGAAAGCAGAACGCCAACAACAATTATTCGGCGGTGCTTCCGTATGATATCGAACAGCAGCGCAAGGAAACCCGCGAGATGCTGGACGACCTCACTTCGAGGGATCAGCGGCTGCTGTTCGCGGTGCTGACCCTGGTACACGTCGCGGACAGCCTGGAAGAACTGGACGCCGACACCGAAACGCTCCAGTCGGCGGCGCGCAAGCACCTTTGTCAGTTGGGCACGCTCAATTGGCAACAGGCCGACGGGCTCAATACGGTTTTGCCCTACGGCCTTCGCAAAATCGATACGCTCCGCACGCTGACCACCGAGGCCCTGTCGGTGCTCATGCCCTTCAAGGCGCAGGAGATACAGGACACGGGCGGCGTGTACTATGGTATCAACGCCATATCCAAAAACCTGATCGTGGCTAACCGCAAGGAGCTTCTCAACGCCAACGGGTTTATACTCGGCGTGTCCGGCTCGGGGAAATCTTTTGCGGCAAAACGCGAGATTTTGAGCCTTGCGCTGTCCACCGACCACGATATCCTGGTCGTCGACCCTGAATCCGAATTTCCGCCGCTGGTCAGCGCCCTCGGCGGCGAAGTGGTTAAGATATCCGCCACCAGCCCCAATCACATCAACGCGCTCGACATGGAGGCCGGGTACGGCGACGGCGGCAATCCCGTCGTGCTCAAGTCCGAGTTCATACTTTCGCTGTGCGAACAGCTTATGGGCGCGGGCAAGCTGGGCGCCAAGGAAAAGAGCGTGATCGACCGGTGCGCGGTGAACGCCTACCGCCCGTATGTAAAGAACGGCTACAAGGGCGATCCGCCCACGCTCAAGGAGTTCCACGCCGAGCTCTTAAAGCAGCCGGAGCCGGAAGCCAGGGACGTGGCGCTGGCGATTGAATTGTTCACGAACGGCAGCTTAAACACTTTCGCGCAGCAGACCAACGTCAATACCAGCAGCCGGATCATCTCCTATGACATCCGCAACCTGGGGCGCCAGCTTTTGCCCGTGGGCATGCTGGTGGTGCTGGACAGCATATTCAACCGCGTCATCCGCAACCGCGAACGCGGCCGCGCCACATGGATATTCATCGATGAGATATACCTGTTGTTTTCCCAGGAGTATTCGGCCAACTTCCTGTTCACCCTCTGGAAGCGCGTCAGGAAGTACAACGCGGCCTGCACGGGGATCACGCAGAACATCGAGGACCTGCTGCAATCGCATACGGCGCGCACGATGCTCAGCAACAGCGAATTCACGCTGCTTTTGAATCAGTCGGCTAACGACCGGCTGGAGATCGCCAAGCTGTTGGGCATCAGTGAAAACCAGCTATCCTATGTCACCAACGCCGATTCGGGATCGGGGTTACTGAAGTGTGCGGGAGCCATCGTGCCTGTGCAGGACAGGTACCCCCACAATTCGACCTACAGGCTCATGACCACGAAGCCGTCCGAAGTGGAAGTATGGCAAGCCTGAAATATCCGGGAAGCACAGGGAGCGGTCTTTTCACCGCTCCCTCCCCTTACAGGGGCTGTTTCTCGTTGGAAAGGAAGTGAGCGGTTCATATGAACAGAGATATCAGGACAAGGCCGGTGTCCCGGACGCCCAGGGAAATGGATAAAAGCGCCCGGATTCCCAAGGAGCTTATCCGGCGCGGGATGAGTGATGCGAAGGAAAAGCTGATCGGCCAGGAGCAGGAGTCCGCTGCCCAGGACGGTGCGCCGGAGAATTACGCTGCGGAGAAGGTGCAGCACGGTATGGATACCGCCGCGCACAAAATGGGCGAAACGGCCTCGGGCGCGGTCGACAAGATAAAGGAGCAGATCGGCAGGGTTATCAAAGAAAAGGAGAAGGCGGCTGACGCGCCGGGCGAATCC
>JAAYBJ010000083.1 GCA_012730105.1 Candidatus Hydrogenedentota bacterium | reverse complement strand
GAGGAAAGCCGGTTTTAGTCCCGTAGGGACGGTTGAGGGTAGCCCGCTTCTTCAGAGGCGGGGACGGTTCGGCACCCCTTTGAGTCAGTCCTGTAGGGACGGTTGAACAGAAAACGAATTCAATCGTACCTACAGGACTCAACACGGAACGGTACATCGGCTTCACCCGCCACTGAAGTGGCGGGCTACCCCCAATCGTCCCTACGGGACTTCCGGTCTCGTTCACAGACAAAAAAAAGGCTATCTAAAAATCTTGCTTATTCCTTATACAAATGGATTGTCAAGATTGCCGTCCAAGGCTTAAGAAACGGAGGGTAAGCTCGTGAAACAATTTTGCGGAACTTTTAAGACAGCCTCTTGCACTTGGGAAAGAGCCCTTAACGAGCCCCGAAGGGTGTTTCGTGATACTTCTATGCGCGAAACATGCGGTTGGTTTTCAGGCACGCGCAAAGTTCCGCATACGCCGCCCGCGTTGTTGACATATGCTTTTTTTTCCGATCATCAAGAATAAGAAGTTATCTATGTTTTTCATACTTCATTGTGCCAAGCACAAAAAATGCTTTATAGTAACCCGCACGCCAAATCGTGAAACCATGCTGAGATACGCTTTCCCGTGTTATGGGCAATGGCCGCATTGGAACAAGATTGAAAACAAACTTTTAAACGCATAGAACCTACCAAACAGCCGTATTTTTTTACTGCTAAACTTCTAGCGAGTGCACTATGGTCTTTGACAACTATCGTTCCTGCCTTTTACTTCTGATGCTTTGTTATTCCGCCTATCCGGAAGCACCTGATAGGGACTTCCGGAATTACGTCTATGCTTCTTCAGAACATTCCGCGGAACACCGCGCCTCCCATGCCGTGGATGGTGATAAAAATACACGGTGGGCAAGCGCGAGCGGAAAGAAGGGTGAATTCGTACAGATAGATTTGGGACAGCCGGTTACCGTGGGCCCTATCCGTATTTCGTGGGAACAGGCGTATGCACAAGCGTACTGTGTACTGGGTTCTCTTGACGGTCAACAGTGGGATTCGCTGTACTGTCAATCCGAAGGACAGGGCGGCGTCGAAGAAATTCCAGCCCTTGAGAAGAGCACCCGGTACATTCGCATTGTATGTAATGTTCCCGGGCCTTTCCCCTTATATTCCATCTGGGAGGTGAATTTCCACGGAATTGAAGCGCGCAACGCGCTGCGGACACAACGAAAACGGGCGGACGAGCTCAAACAGCGCGAACGGGAGGCCGCAGCCGATATGCTGCTGCAATCCCTGGATACCGAGGGGGTTAAAGCCATTGTATTCGCGGAGCGGGCTTTGTACCAGGACGGTCACTGGTACGCGAATATCAGTTATTACGCGGAAAGTACCGAGCGTAAAACGTACGTTCATGGCAGTGCGCTGCGCGTGTTACAGCTGGAAACCGGGGAAATACGCACCCTGATCGATGATCCCGATGGCACCATTCGCGACCCTGCCGTACATTATGATGGACGGCGCATCCTGTTTTCATGGCGCAAAGGCGGCACGGACGCTTTTCATCTCTACACCATTAACAGCGATGGAACGGCTTTAACCCAACTGACCCGTGGTGAGTACGACGACATTGAGCCGGCCTGGCTACCGGACGGCGGCATTGTATTCGTGTCAAGCCGGTGCAGACGCTGGGTAAACTGCTGGCTGACACAGGTGGCGTTGATTCACCGCTGTGATGCCGACGGACGTCATATACGGCCCCTCTCGGCTAATCTGGAACAAGACAACACCCCCTGGCCCCTCCCTGACGGTCGCATTCTGTATACCCGCTGGGAATATATCGATCGCAGCCAAGTCGATTATCATCACCTCTGGACCATGAATCCCGACGGCACGGGCCAGGCGGTTTATTTCGGCAACATGCATCCTCCCGGTTTATATATTGATGCGAAACCCGTTCCGGGCACGGGCGAGGTACTGTTCATCAATTCTCCCGGACACGGGTTGCGCGAACATACGGGCCAGGCGGCATTGGTTCACGCGAAGGAAGGCCCCGATGAATTGCAGGCGCTGCGCGCTATCAGCGACCAAGGGTTCCGCGACCCTTACGCGATAACGGAAACTACTTTTCTCGCGGTAAAAGCGCGGGAACTGGTGTTGTTTGACCGGACAGGCAACACCCGGGTGTTGTATCGCTTGCCGGTGACACCGGATAAACGTGAACTTCATGAACCGCGCCCGCTGATTGCGCGTGCGCAGGAACCGGTCATACCGCCACGCGTCCAGTATGAACAGCCCACGGGAAAACTCGTGCTTGCCAATGCCCACCTGGGCCGTACTATGGAAGGGGTGAAGCACGGCGACATCGCAAAGTTGTTGATTGTAGAGCCGCTTCCAAAACCGATTAACTATACCGGCGGCATGGACCCCCTCAGTTACGGCGGTACATTTACGCTCGAACGGATTCTCGGGGAAGTGCCCGTGGAAGAGGATGGATCGGCGTATCTGGAAGTTCCGGCAAATCGTTCCCTCTTTTTTATTGCCATGGATGCGCAAAATAACACCGTCAAACGAATGCAAAGTTTTTTAACCGTCATGCCCGGCGAAACGCTCAGCTGTATCGGGTGCCATGAAAATCGTGTGGACGCCCCGGTCAATCCGGGACGCGGCGGTGTGCTGGAAGCATTGCGCCGTCCGCCCAGCACCATACAGAAGATACCCGGCATCCCGGAGGTGTTTGATTTTCCCCGGGATATTCAACCCATACTCGACAACCATTGCATACGCTGCCATGACTATGAAAAGCACGCAGGCGAAGAACATGGCCCACGCTCCGGCGGGGTTATTCTTACCGGAGACCGCGGTCCCCTATTTTCCCACAGTTATGTGTCGCTGACCATCCATGGCCAGATCGCTGATGGGCGCAATCGCGCACAAAGCAATTATCCCCCCCGCGCTTTGGGCGCTGTCGCCAGTCCCCTGATGCATAAAATAGACCAGGGACACCATGACGTGTCCCTGTCCGAACACGAGAAAAACATGGTGCGCTACTGGATTGAGACGGGCGCTCCCTACCCCGGCACGTACGGCGCCCTCGGTGCCGGCTGCATAGGCGGGTATCATGCGTATCTGGATAATCGGCAATCCCTGGAAACCGATTACTACTGGCCGACCACCGTGCCCGCCACAGCGGCTATCGAACGGCGCTGCCTGAACTGTCACCAGGACCAACTTCAGATTCCCAAAGCGCTTTCCGACGAAAACGGGTTGTCTTTCTGGAGGCCGGAGTGGGACGACCCCCGGTTAAAGCGTTCACGCCATCTTGTGTTTAATCTTTCCCGGCCGGAATATTCCCTGATCCTGCTGGCGCCCTTATCCCGGGAAGCGGGCGGCTACGGCACGTGCCAGGCCAAGGGAAAGGATGGCGTTGCCGTATTCACCAGTCAAAACGATGAAGACTATCAGAAACTTTTTTCTATGATAGAAGCCGGCAAGCAACGCCTGGAAACCATTAAACGATTTGATATGGAAGGATACCGACCTCCGGAACCCTACCTTCGAGAAATGAAACGCTATGGCATTCTGGAGGAAATACCGGTTCATGGTGCTTCAGTAGACTGCTATCAACTGGACCGCGATTATTGGCGCTCATTTAATCATGACGTTGCGCTTGAACATGAAGCATACCGGGACGAATGATCGTCTTTTGTCGGGACATGCAAGGCATTATAGTGGACCTTTGCAGTAGCAACGTTTATCACAAAAACGCATAGGTTATTTCTTTTTTGTCCATTACAGCTATGTGTAGTCTGCCCGTGAATTAACCTAAAAAAAGCAGTTGAACGGAACTGACACCGTCTTTGGGGCTCGTTCCCAAGTTGTACTTGGGAACGCACTTGCTTTTGAAGTTGTACTTCCCTCCTATGGCCAGGGGAGCGGATCAATCTCAAGCACGGAGTGGTCCTCAAGCATATAATTTCGGGCAGATG
>JAAYBJ010000082.1 GCA_012730105.1 Candidatus Hydrogenedentota bacterium | reverse complement strand
GTAGTCTCCATGGCATCGATAAGGTTGGCAAAGTCCACCTCCGCCTCGGTGGTGATAGACAGCAGTGCCGCACCGATATAGATGGACATGAAGTCGTCCAGGCAACTGTAGGCCAGGCCCACCCGATAAACCGGCGCGAGGGACGGGTCGCTGACCGGTCCGTACAGCGTCTCAAAATACTGCCAGCGATTCACCGCGCTCTGGTGGGAAGGGCCGCCGGTCGAGGAAAAATCGAGGGTGGGCGTTTTCAGAAAGGTTTCCAGTACCAGCAGTTCGGCCAGATCGGGGATGCCGTTGGGCGCGGGCAGGATCTCTTCCACGTCATCAATGGTCTCTACGGTGAAGGCATTGAAATCAAAGGTATCCTCCATTCCCGAGCTATAGTCTTCGAAAAAACTCGACAGGAACGCGATAAAATCCGACTGTAGGTCCAGCGTGGCGAACGGATCCGGCTCTCCTTCCCCTTCCGCCTCGCCTTCCCCTTCTCCACTTTTGAGAATGCCGTGACTTCTCTTGATCTCGCTCTCGAGGAGGGGTTGCTTTTCCAGGGGCGCAAGGCTGACGATACGCACGCCCGGAAACAACTCGACGGGGGGATTCTTGAACGCTCCCGTTTCGGTGTCAATGACCAGCGCTTCCACGCCTTCCTGTTCCTCTTCGCGTTGCAGGATTTCCGGGGCCACTTCATACCTGCCCGAGAGTTCCATCAAGGCCTCGATCTTTTCCTCCATATAAGTTTTGGTGATGGCAGCCACATCGGGGGACGGTTCCTCCTCCGTCGTATCCTCCGCCACGTCCCGGGAAAGAACGGCTACCAACAGGGGATCCAGCACAAAGGGCGTCATAGGCAACGAAGCAAGCAGCACTTTTGATTGCGGGAAGGAGGGTATGGGTGCGGTGTCCTCCAATACCGTTGGCCCTTCCCCAAAGGCTTTGGCCGTGGCAGCTTCCGGGGCATAGAGGACTTGGCTTGCGCTTGGGTGTGAATCTGAGGTATCGGGCTGTTTGAGAACAAGCAGAACCGGCGGACTATCGGCGGCCATGGCCACGGCACTTGTTTTTTCAAGGCGAACCAAAACGCCTAAGGCTACCAGTAAAATAAGGAGCGCCAGAACAATACTGTACCGAGTCATTGCCCCCCCCTATACCTATCCGAGAATACTACGCGCATGAACCTACCTCCCTGTCATTTCACGTGCAAGATGTCTAGTCTAAGCACTGTAAACCTGAAACCGCTACTGTCCATGACATATCTGTAATACACTATTCCATCTGAAATGTCAAGAAGTTTTTTTGCCCTCTCTCACAGATTCAGAAGATAGGTTCCGGTCTTTTCGCGGTCATATTGAACCCTTCGACACAAACCATTTCTTCACCGCGAAAAACCGGAACGCCCCGTTGGTTCTGGAGGTGTGACAATGTACCTGGGCGCAACAATCCGCTTGATTGCCTGCATGATTCGTGTTGCACGCGGCTTTTTGATTATCGCTATTCCTCCAATACCACCTATTTTATCCGACGATCCCGGGGAAAAAATTGGCTACCGCCCCGCTTACGTGGTATCCTTACATTCCCGCATATTTTGGCGCCACGTCGGCATTTCTGCCTGTTAGTCGCTGTTGGGAGGTGCTAATGCCTTACATACTTGCGTTAGATCAGGGGACGACAAGTTCCCGGGCCATTCTCTTCAATCACAATGGCCAAGTCGTATCGGTAGCGCAAAAAGAATTCGCCCAGCATTTTCCCAAGCCCGGCTGGGTGGAACACGACCCGGAAGAAATCTGGTCCTCTCAAATCAGCGTGGCGGTGGAAGCCATGAGCAAGATTAACGCTTCCCCGCGCGACATAGCCGCCATTGGTATTACCAACCAGCGGGAAACAACGGTTGTGTGGGACCGCTCCACCGGCAAACCCATTTATAACGCCATTGTGTGGCAAGATCGCCGGACGGCGGATACGTGCGCCGCATTAAAAAAAGCGGGGCATGAACCGCTGTTCCAGGAAAAGACGGGACTGCTCCTTGATCCTTACTTCTCGGGAACAAAGATAAAGTGGATTCTTGATCATGTGCCGGGCGCGCGGGAAAAAGCGGACAAGGACTTGCTCGCCTTCGGCACCATTGACTCCTGGCTGGTCTGGAAACTGACGGGCGGCGGCCTCCATGTGACGGACGCCAGCAACGCATCCCGGACATTGTTGTTTAATTTGCGATCCGGAGACTGGGATAAAGAACTGCTTAACCTTCTTGAGATTCCCAGAAGTCTGCTTCCCGAGGTGAAATCCTCCAGCGAACGTTACGGGGAGACTTCCCGGGATCTCTTTTCCTCTCCCGTGCCCATCGGAGGCATCGCCGGCGACCAACAATCGGCGCTTTTCGGCCAGATGTGCGTGGAGCCCGGCATGGTCAAAAATACCTATGGCACGGGCTGTTTCATGCTATTGAATACGGGCGAACAACTCATACCATCGGCCAATAACCTGCTTACCACGGTTGCCTGGATGCTGGACGGCAAACTAACCTATGCCCTTGAAGGCAGTGTATTTATCGCCGGCGCGGTGGTTCAATGGCTGCGTGACGGACTCGGCCTTATCCGCTCCTCCGCCGAAATGGAGCCCTTGGCGTCACAGGTCCCCGACACTGGCGGGGTTTACCTGGTGCCCGCTTTCGCGGGACTCGGCGCCCCCCACTGGGACCCCCACGCCCGCGGCCTCATCACAGGATTGACGCGGGGAACGACATCCGCCCATATTGCCAGGGCAGCCCTGGAAGGCATTGCCTACCAGGTTGCGGACGTGGTGAACGCCATGGCCGCCGACGCCGGTTTTGACATCAAGGAACTGCGCGTGGACGGGGGCGCTTCCGGCAACGACCTGCTGATGCAGTTTCAGGCCGACATTCTGAACATCGGCATTACCCGTCCGAAATTGTTGGAAACGACCGCACTGGGGGCCGCTTACCTGGCCGGATTGGCTGTGGGCTTCTGGGATAATCTCGGCTCCATTCAGACCCAGTGGCACGAAGACCGCCGCTTTACGCCCGTTATAGACACGGCAACGCGCACCACCTTGCTTGCGGGATGGAAGGACGCGCTTCAGAGATGCCGGGGAGGCTTTTCCTAAGGCCTCCCGAACGCCGCCCTTTTCCACTTCATTTTTCTTTACCGCACACCCACTTTCCTACGGAGATACTAACCATGCCCGATACGCAATTGCAGCCATGGGAAATTATCCGTGAATTCATTGCGAACAAAAATGCGCAAGAACTCGTTGATTATTTAGACAACCTTCCTCCCGGCGACACGGCACGCGCCTTTTCCCGTTTAGGCGAAGAAGAGTGCAACCGGGTGCTTCTGCTGCTGGAACCCGAAGACGCCGCGGATATTATCGAGGAAATGGCCGACGCCCAAGGCGCTGACATTATTGAGGATCTGCCGATAGATGAAGCGGCCAGCATCATCGAAGAGATGGAAAGCGACCGCCGCGCGGATATTCTGGCCGAACTGGATGAAGATGACGCCGAGGCGATTCTCCGCCAAATGGACCCGGAAGAAGCGAAAGACGCCCGGGATCTGCTGAAGCATAATCCGGATACGGCAGGCGGAATCATGGTAACCGAATTCTTTGCCTACCCGGAGGATGCCACGGTTGCCACAGTGCAGAGCGATCTTCACAAACGTTCCGAGCAACAATCCGACTCCGGTGTACAGTATGTGTATGTGGAATCTTCCCGTCACGCCCTGCTGGGTGTCCTGCGCCTGCGCGATTTATTCTTCGCGCCCCTGAACACTCCCATCAAATCGATTATGATCGCGAATCCGATATTCGTGTTTACCAATACGACCCTGGAGGAACTGGACGATATTTTTGAACGGTATCCGTTCTGGGGGCTGCCGGTCGTTGATGAATCCGGCGTGCTTCAGGGCGTGGTGCGCCAGGCGGATGTCGTTGAGGCCTGGGGAGAACAGCAAGGCAGAACACTGCTTCGTTTCGGCGGTATCGTATTCGGCGAGGAATTCCGTAACATGCCCCTCTTTGAACGCAGTTCCCGGCGGCTTTCCTGGCTGTTTCTAAACATGTTGCTCAGTATGCTGGCGGCCAGTGTCGTGCTGGGTCACCAGGAAACCATCAACCGCCTGTTTATTCTTGTATTTTTTATGCCCATTGTCTGTAATATGAGCGGCTGCAGCGGCAACCAGGCCGTGGCCGTGAGCATACGCGAACTTACGCTGGGTATTATAAAACCGGAGGATTACTGGCACGTGTGGGTAAAGGAAGTGCAGATCGGCTTCATTAATGGCACCATCCTGGGAACGACACTCGGCCTTGTAGCGTCCTTCTTTTCAAAGGACGCAACAGTTGTGGGACTGGTCGTCGGCGGCGCCTTTGCGCTGAATACCCTGGTCGCGGTATCGCTTGGAGGATTAATTCCCCTTGCGCTGCGTAAACTGAAAATCGATCCCGCCCTTGGCGCCCCTCCCATGCTGACGACACTGACGGATATGTGCGGCTTCTTTCTTGTACTGGGCTTCGCCCGCATTGCGATAAGCGTGGGATTAGTCTGAAGCGACCTTGCTTTTAGGAATCCTGCGGCACGCCAAAGGCGCCGGATTCTATTCGGGCGGCGATCGTCCTGAGCACGGCCAACTTGTCCCCCGCGCCAATCAAAACAAAACCAAGTTTCCCCTCATAATCCGGGAGATCGAACCTGGACACCGTCGACGGCGTCCAATCCAGATAAACGGGTCCGTCCGGACCTCTGACGAATCCCTTGCCCCGAAACAACACCTCCTGGTAAGCGTTCAAGGCGTTTTGCAAGCGGTCCAGGTCGATACTGTCCTTCACCTCCGCACACACGGAACAGAAATTCGGATCAGCACAAAGCGCATAGTTGCCAGAAAACCCGTCTTGTGATTTCTTGCCGAACAAGCTAATGTCGGCATCGCATTGCACCGCCCTGCATAGCGCGGCATGTTCGTTCAGCGACCGTACAGTCCGTTCAGCAGTACTTACTTCCTCCCCGCTATAAACATCCACCTTGTTGAGGATAATTTTGTCGGCGGCAGTTAACTGCGCTTTTATATTGGGAAGTTTTTCAAGCAGGACGGCTATGTTTCCGGGGTCAACCACCGCCACGATATCAGAAAGATAATACAGGGCATCCAAGCCGCTTTCCCGCAACATCTTCCCCGCCACACCGGGATCGGCAATTCCGCTGGCCTCAACTACCACCCCCTCACAGGACGGAATGTGCAGCGCCCGGGGAAGATCCTTCAGCGTTTGAATGAACTGGCCGGACAGACACTTGCAGAACACGCTCCCTCCCGCCAGACACACCACCTTGTCGTGTTCACGATGTATCATCGCCCCGTCCACATCAAGAGACGACCATTCGTTGATGATGAACGCCAGGCGCTTCCCCGCGTACTTCCTGATAATTTGCTTCAGGAAAGTCGTTTTGCCGCTGCCCAGAAAACCCACCACCAGGCAGACGGGTATACGCTCCCTGTCCATCTCTCCTAAGGCCCCTCTGTTGTGATTAAGAGCACCACCTGCGCGGAAATCGCCTCCCCGCGCCCCTCCGGTCCCACCTCCTCGTTGGTTCGCGGCTTCACCGAAACGGATTCCACGGGAATATGCAGACATTGTGCGATTTTCGTCCGCATCGCCTGGATATAGGGCTGGATTTTTGGACGCTGGGCAATGATGTTAGCGTCCAATTGTACCGGGATACTCCGCTTTTCCTTGAGAACGTCCACCACCTTGGACAGTAATTTGAGACTATCGGCGTCCTTGAAGGCCGGATCCGTATCCGGGAACAGGACCCCGATATTGGGCAAACCGGCCGCTCCGAGCAGGGCATCGGCAATCGCATGACACAGTACGTCGCCATCCGAATGCGCCACAAAGCCCAGTTCATAGGGAATCGCTACCCCGCCCAGGACAAGCGGTTTCCCTTGGGCCAGGCGGTGAATATCATAACCGATGCCAACGCGAATCATAGCATTCCATGCCTTGACAGATATTCGACATACGCCACATCGTCCGGAGTGGTTATTTTAAGGTTCATGGCATCCCCCATCACAAGTTTTACCGGAAACCCCGCAAGCCGCGCCAGGGTGGCATCGTCCGTAACGGATTTGCGCGTCGCTCCGTCCAAGGCATAGGCCTTTCTGATGATTTCCGTTCTGAATACCTGCGGCGTCTGGCATGCCCATACCCGGGAACGATCGGGGGTACTATCAAGGAACCCCTCTTCATCTCCCAAAAGCATGGTGTCCGCGACCGGTATAGCCAGTGTTGCCGCTCCGTAGCGTTCTGTCTCTTCTACAGCCCGACAGACCGCCTTAAGGGGCACAAAAGGCCGTGCGGCATCATGTATGACAACAATTTCTGTGTCATCATCGAGCGCCTTCAGCCCTTCATACACGGAATCCTGCCGCTCGCTGCCTCCGGGCACCAGGGATACTTCTGACTGTACAGGCAGAATGGCATCCATGAATTCCCTTTTAAAACCCTCGGGATACACGACGATGGCCCTTGCTTCCCCCGCCAGGGCACCCATCCGATCAAGCGTGATCTGAATAAGCGGACGACCGGCCAGCGACACAAGCGCCTTGGGTTTGTCAGCGCCCAAACGCCGTCCCATGCCGGCAGCGGGAATCAGTACTTGAACTTTCATTTCGCCAGATTATTGAACCGGGCAAAGATCATGCGCCCCGCGGAAGTTTGTAGCACGCTGGTTACCAGCACCTGAACATTGCGCCCCAGGTAACTGCGTCCGTTATCGACCACCACCATGGTGCCGTCATCGAGATACCCCACCGCCTGTGTAGCCTCTTTACCTTCCTTGATCAATTTTACTTCCATGATTTCGTCAGGCAGGACGGCAGGTTTCAATGCGTTGGCCAAATCATTGATATTCAACACCGTCACCCCTTCGATTTGAGCGACCTTGTTCAAATTGAAGTCGGTGGTCAGTATGCGCGCATTGTGCAGCTTCGCGAGAATTACCAGCTTTTCATCCACTTCGCGGCTATTCACCGGATTATCCTCGATTATGCTGACCCCCACCGGGTACGCGCTTTCCTGAAGCGCCTTCAGGATATCCAGTCCGCGCCTCCCCTTGGCTCGCCGCACGATATCGGCCGAATCGGCAATATTCTGCAGTTCCTTGAGAACGAAACGCGGGATCAACAGGGTCCCTTCCACAAAACCGCTAAGGCAGATGTCCGCTATGCGTCCGTCTATCAGCACGCTGGTATCGACAAGTTTCAAGGAAACCGGGGTAGTCGGTTGAACGGCGCGATGACGTACCGCGCTGACCAGGGCTTCCCAGTTTGATGCCCGGGTGAGACCGAGATAGATTCCGATATATCCGAAAAGAAGCACAACCGTGACGGAAATGAAAACCTGGTAGGTGACCTCCAAATCGGGAAACCAGAAGAGAAAATACCTGGAAATGGAATAACCTGCGATAATGGCTATCACAATGGCCACGACCGACGGCGCCACACGCTCGTACATCTCCTGGGTGACGAAGAAAAGCATGGTAAGCACCGCAACCGAAATAACGGCGCCCGCAGCCCCGCCCAAGAGCATCCATACCATCCGGTATTCGATTATCCTTCCCGCTTCCTCCATGTTGCCAATAATCAAGCGTGCCCAAGTCACCCCCATGATGATACACGCAATTACAAAAATGATACGAATAATTTTCACAGTCATGTTATAAGTCCTTGTTTTTATGAAAAAGTATATTTAAAACCGTTATTTTACAGTTGAGCGATACATTTCATTACGATCTTTGTCAAAAGCGGTTCCGTTGCATTGGCGGTTTCAATGATTTTGTTGATATCGGCGGGTTGAAGCGCGTCAGGCAGGCATTCATCGGTAATTACCGAAAACCCGAGCACTTTCAATCCCGCATGAACCGCCACGATGACTTCCGGAACCGTACTCATGCCGACCGCATCAGCGCCGGCTATTCTCATGAAACGATATTCAGCACGCGTTTCCAGGCAGGGTCCTACACAAGCCAGATACACGCCGCGCTGTAGTTTAATCTTCTCCTCAAGCGCCACGTCTTCCGCCAAACGCAGTAATTCGGGGGTATACGGCGCCGACATGTCGGGAAAACGGGGGCCTAACTCATCATCATTTTCCCCGACAAGCGGATTTTCCATCATCAAATTGATATGGTCCGTAATCAGCATGATATCCCCGGCGGCAAACTGCGGATTCAATCCACCGGCGGCATTCGCCACAATCAATGTATGTATTCCCAGGGCCTTTGCGACACGCACCGGAAAGGTAAGCTCCTTCATGGAGTACCCTTCGTAACGGTGAAAACGCCCGTTAAACGCAACGACATTACGCCCCGCCAAATGCCCTACGATAAGCTCTCCCGCATGACTATCCACTGTAGAGATGGGGAAATGGGGTATGGATTCATACGCAATATGCACTCCTGATTCAATTTTTTCCCCCAACATACCCAATCCCGTACCCAGTATGATACCTATTTCAGGCTTGGATTTACTAACGGCTTCTATAGCCAGTTTCGCGGCTTCTATGCTCTGTTTCAAGTCCACAGACAAACTCCTCTACTACCATGACTTTTCATAGTATGCAAATTATGGTTTATTTTTACCACGCACTTCAAGTATTCTCATAGTTTCCTTTTTCGATATGTTTTTTATTTGAACTAGTTTGTCCCTGGAATGCAAACCAGAGGTTAAACTTACAGCGCTTTTAGGTATATTCAATAATTTTGCTAATACTTCCACCAACGCAACATTGGCGGCGTTATCCACGGGGGGCGCTGTAACGGAAACGCGTACGACACCGTCATCGGTAACCTTTACACTTGTTCGCGAGGCGCGCGGCTGAAGCCGAACTTTTACCACGGCATCCTGCTCGTTTACCTTGTCGTTATTCATGGGTAGCACAATTCCATGCGCCCATTTTTCGGAACTTGTTTTGACGCTGCCCGGGGCTCCATCGACCTGTCTTTTGTTCCCTAAGAAAATAACGAATTTCTTCTGCCAGGGGCGGTAGCATGGCCTCGGGCGCCTGATGTCCGCCCCCTTTGGGTTCCGGCAGCACTTTATCAATGAGCCCCATAGCCAACAGGTCCGCGGCCGTCGCTTTAAGCGCCCCTGCGGCAAGATATTTCTTGTCCTGATCTCTCCAAAGAATTTCCGCGCAACGCTCCGGTGGACAGATCATATAGGCCGCATGCTCAAACATGACGATATAGTCTGCAACGGCTATGCCCAAAGCCCCCCCACTGCCGCCTTCGCTTAGAACAACGGCAAACAGCGCGGTTTCCAAGTTAAACATTTCCAAAAGATTGGAGGCGATGGCGCTGCCCTGCCCCCGTTCCTCCGCTTCAATGCCCGGGTAGGCGGCGGGGGTATCTACAAAGATCAAAACGGGATAACCGAAATGGGCGGCCATTTTCATAAGACGCAAGGCTTTGCGATACCCCTCCGGATGGGCCATACCGAAATTCCGCTGCACTTTCTCTTCCGTGCCCACCCCCTTCTGTTGACCGATAATGACCACGGTCTCCCCGGAAAATCGCCCTATTCCTCCCATAATTGCGGGGTCATCTCCGGAGCAACGATCTCCGTGCAGTTCAATAAAATCTTCAAATAGCCTTTCCACGAAATACATCATACGCGGGCGCAAGGCGTGTCTTGCGAGTTCAACCCGCTGCCAGGCATCGTTGCTTAGTTCTTTAGAATGTTTTTTCATGGTAGCTACTAAAATATACTTTGCCGTGCGGCATTCTTGCTGATGACCGTAAAAATGTCCGGATCGTTGTATCTCTGTTGTGTTCAGTGTATATTTGTAAAGTTTATCATATAAAGGACTCTTGCCATCCCCCCTGGAAGATAATCAAGGAAGCCGTCACTTCTGATCTCCTTGAATGTTATGCTTCCCTTGCCAAGTCTATTTAATTCACATCAGGTACACCCCGAAAGAGTAAATCTATCCCAACCCTTCTGACCTTAATCCCCCCTTTTCCCTTCATGTCAGGTCTACACCCTCCCGTTTAGATACCGTCAGGCAGTAAAATGTTCCAAGTCGCAAAAGCGGAACAGCGGGATAGATTCTTTATTTTACTCGATTTCTTTGATAGAATTAAAAATCCTCTTTAGTATCTTCCCACCCACAATGGAGGGTTTCATGAACATATTTATATTGGGCGGAGGACGTGTCGGCTTTCATCTCGCCCACATGCTCAGTGAAGAACAGTACGATGTGACCGTAATCGAGGCGGACGCCGAACGCCATGAACAGATTGACATGGCCTTAAACGCCCACGTTGTTTCGGGCGACGGCACGTCGGCCTTATTGCTTCAATCCCTGCAGGCGGGCGAAGCCGATTTGTTCATCGCCTGCACCGGCTCGGATGAAACCAATCTTATCGCCGCCGCCGCCGCCAAGGGTCTCGGCGCGCGGCAGGTGCTGGCGCGTGTGGAAAAAGCCGTCTTCATCGAAGAAAGTTTTTTATATGAAGGTTTTTTGAGTGTTGACTACATGCTCAGTCCAGACGCCCTTGTGGCACAGGAAATTGTCAACTATATTATTTATCCCGGGGTGCTGGCCTCGGAAGATTTCGCCCGGGGCCAAATTCAGCTTCGACAGGTGCGTGTTAGCGACAACGCACCGGCGGCTAATAACCTGTTGCGCGACACCCTGCCGCCCGGCAGCGGTATTCTGGTGGGGGTCCTGGAACACAACGGCAAGATGACCATCCCCCACGGTAATGATCGCATTTCCCCTGGAGACAAAGTCACCCTGATCGGCAAGCGTGGCCTGATGCACGAGGCGCTTCAGAAGTTTCAAGGTACAGAACCTCGAATGCAGCATGTTGTAATTATGGGCGGGGGCGCCATAGGAAGATGGATCGCCCATTCGCTGGAGGGGAAAATCACTTCCGTTAAACTATTTGAGGTGAACAAGGAAAAGGCTGAACGCATCGCGACCGGTTTTCGCAAAGCCAATATACATGTAATTCACCGGGATGCCACGTCGCGCACCAATCTCGAGCAGGAACATGTGTCCGACTACGATTTATTCGTGGCCACCACCGAAGATGATGAGCGTAATATCATCGCCGGGGTACTCGCCCGCGAGGTAGGCGTCAGAATGGGTGCGGTGGTGGTGCATCATCCGGACTTTGCGCCCCTGGTGGTAAAACTCGGCATTGATATGGCGGTGACGCCGAGAGACGCGGTCGCCAACAGCGTACTCAAAATACTGCGTCAACAGTCCATTTCCACGTCTTCAGTACTCCGGGAAGGCGATGTGGAAGTCCTGGAAATCGCTCTCGGTAATTCCTCTCCTGCAGCAGGCAAAAAATTACGCGAATTGAACGCACTTATCACCCATAATCTCATCGTTGCCTCTATTATTCGCGGTGACTCCGCCTTTGTTCCCGGCGGTGAGGATATTCTGAAAAATGGTGACTCTGTTGTCGTAATTGCCAAGGCAAACACCATTCCGGACGCCCAGCGAATATTCCAAGGGCACTAAATTTATATGAACAAATCCGCCTTCCTGAAAAACCTGGGCGTTTTCAGTCTTGCCTCATCCCCCATGTTCCTGCCATCTTTGTTGTGCGCGTTGTGGTACAAAGAAACTGCGGTGGCCGCTACTTTTTTGTGCTGCATTCTCTTCACAGCCGCTTGCGGCGGCCTGCTCTATATGCTGGGTCGAAGGGCTGATAACAGTCTTCAGCATAGAGAAACGCTTGGATTGGTGGGCGCCGGCTGGCTGCTCATCGCTTTATATGGCGCGATACCCTATATCCTTTCGGGCCATCTTTCTTTTGTGGACGCTTATTTTGAATCCATGTCCGGTTTCAGCACAACAGGCGCATCCATATTATCGGATATAGAAGTACTTCCTAAAGGTATTCTTTTCTGGCGCAGTTTTACCCACTGGCTGGGGGGATTGGGCATCATTTTGCTGATCATTATTGTGCTTCCCTTCCTCGGTGCCGGCGGTAAACTCCTGTACCGTTCCGAGATGCCGGGTCTGGACAAGAGCAGTTTTAAACCGCGGATCAAGGATTCCGCCATTTTCCTTTTTCGTATTTACGCAGGCCTTACCATTCTGATGACCCTGTTATTGCTATTCGCGGGCATGGATTTATATGATTCCCTTTGTCATACTTTCGGGACCCTGGCAACGGGGGGGGTTTCCACCCGCAACGCAAGCATTGCCGCCTATGACAGTCCGCTGATTGAATGCATTATATGCGTCTTTATGATAATCGCGGGCACAAGTTTCAGCCTGATTTATTGTTTCGCAGTGGGGGAATACAAGACGGTTTATAAGAACGGGGAATGGCGCCTTTACCTGTCCCTGTTGCTGGTATCGGCAGTATTGATAAGCCTTAATATTCTTTTTTCCCACCCATCCATCCCTGGCCTTATCGGGGCTCCGGAAACTCACGGAGACCCCGGTTTTCTGGAACGTATCCGCCTGGTTGTTTTTCAGACCGTTTCCATAATGACCTGCACAGGATTTTGTACCACGGATTTCAATCAGTGGCCCGACTTTTCCCGTATGCTGTTGTTGGTTCTCATGGTAATCGGAGGATGCTCCGGATCAACCTCCGGCGGACTGAAAGTCGTTCGCGTCATGCTGCTTTTTAAAATGGCTGTGTGGCACCTTACACAAACATTCCGCCCTAAAGATATCCGCGTGTTTCGCGCGGACAACATGATTGTTGACAAAGAATTACAGCGGTCTATATTATCCTACTTTACACTATACGCCTGTGTGTTTATCGCAGCGACATTGCTCCTGACCGCTATTGGAATTCCTATGGTCACCAGCTTAAGCGCGGTTGCCTCATGTTTTAATGGTGTCGGCCCCGGCCTCGATCAGGTCGGAGCAGTTTCAAATTATGGATTCATGCCGGCTTCAGCAAAAGTCTTATTGTCATTCATCATGGCTATGGGAAGACTTAAGCTCTATGCGATCTGCGCCCTTTTTCTGCCCTCTTTTTGGAGGAAATATTGATATTTTGATGCTTACAAGACAGGATTACACAATTCTCAGCGATCAAGCGCACGGTAGAGTTTGTTATACTTCCCGTACGTTCTTGTGAAGGCAATGCCGATATCAATACAATGTTGCGAGGGGTTGGATTTCCAGGTGCCCTTACGACCATAAACACACAGAAATGACGCAGTATGCTTGAAATATAAAGGGATCTATGAACCACCGAAGCTTTGCCAAGCATCTTGGCCTTGCCAACATGGCCATATCGTTCATGTTTCTGCCGTCCGTCCTGTGCAGCCTTATCTACTGGGAAACAGAGATGCTGGCTGCTTTCACCCTGTCCATGCTTGCTGCCCTTTGCACAGGCGGATTGCTGTTTGTGCTGGGCCGCAAAGATGACGGCCAGTTGTATCACCGAGAAACCCTCGCGCTTGTCGGCATTGGCTGGTTGATGACCGCTTTTTACGGCGCACTGCCGTATGTGCTCTCTGGAGAACTTGCCTTTGACAGCGCCTATTTTGAATCCATGTCAGGATTCACCACCACAGGCGCAACCGTCCTGGACGACATTGAATCCCTTCCTAAGAGCTTACTGTTTTGGCGAAGTTTTACCCATTGGCTGGGTGGATTAGGCATCATTCTGTTGCTCATCATAATCCTGCCGTTCCTCGGTGCAGGCGGCAAACTGCTGTATCGCTCTGAAATGCCTGGATTGGACAAAAGCAGTATCCGGCCAAGAATCAAGGATTCGGCAATTATCCTTCTAAAAATCTACCTGTTCCTTACCGTTTCCTTAACCCTGCTGCTTTGGGTTTCGGGCATGAGTCTCTTCGATTCTCTTTGCCATACCTTTGCCACGCTGGCAACGGGCGGTTTTTCCACCCGTCAAAACAGCATCGCCGCCTACAACAGCCCTTTGATCGAGGCGATTCTAGTCATATTCATGATCATCGCGGGAACCAGTTTCAGCCTGCTTTTTTGTTTAAGCCAAGGGGACTACAAAAAATTTCTTAAAAACGCGGAATTTCGCTTTTACATCCTGCTGCTGGCAGCCTCCTCCCTGCTGATTACGCTTAACCTTCATGCTGCCGACCATTCCCTGCCGGGCCCAATCGGGGTTGAAAACCTGTCAACGAGTCCGGACATCTGGGACCATGTGCGGGCGTCCGTTTTTCATACCGTATCCATTATGACCACCACTGGATTTTGCACCGTCGATTTTGACTTGTGGCCCCATTTTTCAAGGGCCTTGTTGGTCGTCCTGATGTTTGTTGGCGGTTGTTCCGGATCCACCGGCGGGGGACTCAAAGTGGTCCGGGTCTTTTTGTTGCTGAAACTCGTATACAAGCATTTGGAAAACACCTTTCAACCCAAAAATATACGGGTGCTTCGCGTGGACGAACTTATCATTCCAAACGAACATCAAAAATCGCTCCTGACGTTTTTCACCATCTACATTTTTGCGACTATCTTGGGCACCCTTTACCTGGCCTATTTAAAATTACCTCTCACCAGCAGTTTCTCCGCCGTTGCGGCCTGTTTGAACAATATTGGACCGGGCCTGGAACTGGTGGGCGCGGTGGAATCCTATAGTTTCCTGCCGGCCAGCGGTAAATTGTTACTTTCCCTGTTGATGGCCATGGGCCGGCTTGAGTTGTATGCCATCTGTACTTTGTTCATTCCGTCTTTCTGGAAACGGTATTGACAGGAAAGGGGCCATCGGTGACCTTACCCCGCAAGCGTCAATGTCGTCTGGATTCGATATGCCCCTATTTCACGCGTTTCCCCCTGACCTTTCCCTTGTCCCAACTTGCGGAAAATAACCCCCAAAAGGTATTCGACCCCTTCTGTGGCGGCGGCACCACCCCGTTGGCGGCGCGACTTTTGGGCTCCCAGGCATACGGCATGGATTCCAATCTTCTTGCCGCCGTCATTTCACGGGCTAAACTTTCGTCCCTGCAGCCCGCGTCACTCATAAATCACGCGGCGGCAATTCTGGCACAGGCAAACCATGATGAGATCCCGCCGGCGGGAGAATTCTGGCGCCTGTGCTTCTCCCCTTCGGTGCTGCGGGACCTGCTTGCGTTTCGTTCCCATTTCAAAACATGCCTGATTTCAGAATTGGATGCGGCCCTTTGCGCCACAATCGCCGGACTTATTCATGGCCCCGGCAACAGCATTCGCGGAGCCTACCTGTCCAATGAAATGCCGTCCTCCTTTTCTCCGGCTTCGCAACTCCTGACAGACTATTGGGCAAAACACGGCAAGAATCCTCCCGAAATCAATGTGCTGGATGCCATAGCACGGCGTGCCTGTTACCTTTTCGCCGACTGCCCCCCGCCCGTTCCCGGACAAATCCTCCTGGGCGACAACCGTTCTTCGGAGTGCTACCACCCCTTTAGGGATATTGACTGTATTTTCTGTTCACCGCCGTATTACGGATTGGATGCCTACTATTCCAGTCAATGGCTTCGCATGTGGCTGCTGGGAATAGAAGAAGAGACGCCCGGCAGGCTTGACCAGGACGATCCAGCGTGCTATACGCGCGATCTTGCTGCCGTGTGGAGGCACTGTGCGGCAATCAGCCGACCGGGAACGAGATTGATTCTCCGATTGGGAAAGGTATCGGAACGCCATTCCCCCGATCCGAAACAGCTGTTAACCGACTCGCTGGAGCAGTCCGCGGCGGATTGGATACTTGACGGCTACGAACGCGTGAAGACCGTGTCCCCCAAGACCTACCGAGCCTTCCCGTTCTCTCTTCCTGCGGAACGTCCCCCGGTAGAATATGACTTTTGGGCGCATCTCGAAACCTGATGCTGATGTGGACCGGCGATCCCCAAAATGGTGCCCGTCGTTAGAAAACAGGCCCCCAGAAAATACGACAGGTCCATTCATGACTGGCTCCCCAAGGCGCCTGAACACACTCATAACAGGACCAGGCGGAAACCAAGAAAAGGATTCCGAAAAGGGTCCAGTGGTACGCTTTCCGCATGGCGACAACCTGAGGCAGCGCCAGAAATAACAATATGGGAACCATGCCTATATGCCAGCGGAAGCCATAGGCCGCACCGCCGTAATTGTTGGTTTTGAAGACATAATAAGCGGTAAGAATAAAAATCGCCACACCCATCGCCAAAGAAAAGGGCCTCAGCCCTCTGCTGTTATCACGTACCATGCGGATCGCCCCCGGAAAGGCCAAAACCAGCACCGGGAAGAGCAAAAAAGTGCCGAAACGGCCGAAATTCATGTGGAAAAGATAGACGAGGCGACTTTCATTCAAACCGTCTACACCGATCGGATTTCTCCAATAGGAATTTCTGAAGTTATACATGGATTCGCGGGTTTGCACAGGCAATGGACTGCCGGTAATGGCGGTCATAAGCGCAAAATGCAGAAGAAGCAAAGGGGCGGCGCCGATGGTGCCCCATGTCAGGCATTTGCGCGGGAATTTGTACAGCAGGAGCATCCCCAAAAAAGCGGGAAATATGGTGATAGGGATATCCGTAACGAAGACAAAGGCGCTGCAAAAGCCAAACGCGACAAAACGCCAGGCAGCGGGCTTTAGTTTTTCCGTATACAAGCCGAATCCAAAATAAAGGGCCCCGCACAGAGCCGCCGCCGAAGGGGTGTGGTTGTTGATCTGGAAAGCATAACCAAGTACAGGGGAAGCGAAAGCGGCACATAGCAACACAATGCCCGCCTTTACCCCGTCCCCGGTGAAAAGTCTCAGCAGCAGCAGCAAGAAAAACATACCCAGCACATAAGGCAATTTAATCAAGCTCAGAATCATTACCCGCAAAATCGACTTCAGCTCGGCCGTATTTTGCAGGTCCCAACCGGCCCAATGCTTCATCACGGCATATTCCGCAGCCATCATGAGCGGTAATACAGGGGGTTTGCTGGATATCAATCTGCCGTTGTCCGTCTGCACCTTGTCCACAGTACGGACTTCAAAGGGATTCCCGGCATCCGTGACGGGCCGATCAATGTACCATGTGCCATCGTGCACAAGCGCGTACACCGTGGCCAATCGACTGTTCACGGTTTCTCCGACAACAATACCCGGATTATAGGCAAAAACCGGAACAATACTAATCAGGAAAATCGCCCACAAAATAAGATTGCCGCGACCTTCCCCAGGTGTGCCTGCCGTCACAGCGCAAGAGCGTTCATGGGAGGATTCATTTTCCCGGGGCACATGTGGTGTGTCCAGATCATTCACCACCGCGAATACGCTCCCACATACGGCCGAACCACCCGCGTTGCTCCTCTTCGGGATTCACGCGCACCGTTTCCTCTTTGTGGGGCACCCACTGGCCGTTTACCTGCTCCTCCGTCGTTTGAGCATTAAAGATGGCTCCCGTTCTCGTCCATCGACCATTATGCCACTCATAAACCAACAATTCCTCGCCACTGTCACGGTAAAAATTGTTATCGGCTGCGGCACGACCTTCTTTACGATGCATTTGAGTCGAATAACGGACTTTATTCAATTTAACTTCCGCAATAAGAGGACGCGTGCGGGAATCATTTTCCCGAAATTCTATTTCAAAGGCCTCCGGACCATCGGGATATACCGAATATTCCTTGAAATAGTAGGGGCGTCGATGGATTACAGGCACCACCCTTCCTTCCCCGGCCTGGCTTTCCGACGCCACCTGCTGGCTTATAATTTCCCGCAGGCGTTCCTGCGCGTCTTCTTGTGTCGCGCTGAACTCACTATCGGTGAACAACGGCGCGGATGAACGATTACGTGCGCAGCCGACTGTAAATACCACGATTAACAAGGCCATCACGAATAACTTGCGTCTTGGTTTCATGCCACTCCACTTTCAAGTTGCGGTTGAAAACTTATTCCGACAAACTGCCTCCACACTCATGCACAGTGGTTATCTTAACATAACATAAAAGAATTTTGAAATGTTGCCGCGGAAAAACTTTTATTAATCCAAGGCAGTTATGGTATAACACAAACTGTGGTTTAGTCCAGGCGATGGTATACAATATAGTGTGTTTACGCTATTGATGATGGAGTTTTTTTACTCCCATGGCAAAGACCTCTGGTGAAGACACGGTACCATGCGTAATTATCTATACGGATGGGGGTTGCGAACCCAACCCAGGAATTGGCGGTTGGGCGGCGGTTCTTCTTGCCGGAAGTCACTGCCGGGAAATAACCGGAGGTTGCCGTGATACTACGAATAATCGAATGGAACTTACGGCCGCAATTGAAGCCCTGACCGCTTTGAAGCGCCCGTGCCGGGTGCAGTTGCACTCCGATTCCAAATACGTGATTCAGGGGATAACCTCCTGGATACATAATTGGAAGCGCAAGAACTGGATGCGCGGCAATCAGCCGGTCTTAAACGCGGATTTGTGGCGGCAATTGGATACGCTGTGCTCCAGACATGAGGTTCAGTGGAATTGGGTTCAGGGCCACAGCGGGAATTACTATAATGAACGGTGTGATCAACTGGCGCAGTCCGCAATAGCCGAACAGCGCGCATTGCCCGTAACATCAAAGAAAACCAAAGGCATTCCAGTTCGCAGCGAAATGGAAGACGAATGAAGATAATTCGTTCCGAGACATACCGCCGCTTAACCTTTTATGTGATACCGGTCTTTATCGGTCTCGGGGGCGTGGTCTATTCCCAGCAATTAGACAGCCTTTTCTGGCGTTATATCGCGCTTATCATATCCGTAACCATCCCCCTCTATACGGGAAGCAGCCTGCTGTCGCGTTATCAAACAGGCTTGTTGGAACGCCTCGGAATAGTTGCAGGCGTATTAATGCTGATTTTAGGAGCCGCGTACAGCGTTTCAGGCCTTACTGACAGTCTTGCCGCTCAAGAATACGGCACGGACACCTTTTTAAACATTTCCCAGGTAATCGGCATGCTGAGTCTGTTCCTGGGTTTATTCGTGGTGCTTTACACGGTAATCCGCACGGGCGCCGGCATAGATGAAATGGCGGACCGGTTTCGCTTTCTCGCGGAACATATTTCCGAAGGCTTTATTTTAAGCACGCCCGAGGGCACGATTATGCTCGTCAATCAACAGGCCCTTGACATGTTCGGCATGCAGCGCCATGAAATTCTCGGGCGAAACGCCCGCAACATTGCCGCCGACCTGGGGCTCGACATGATCACCCGTCAGTTTGACAGCCGGGCAGGCGGCATTGCCTCCGAATACGAAGTGGTCTGGCATGTCAATGAGGGCGAACATGTTTTTCTGATCAACGGGGCGCCCATTTTCAACAAGCAAGGGCGCCATACCCTTACCATGGCGACCGTCAGGGACGTCACGGAGCATAGACGCCTTACCGAACGGGTCGAGCAATCTGCACGGAACCTGAAAAAACAGGTGGAAGAACAGACCCAGAAACTTCACCAGTCCGAAAACAGGCTGCGGCACCTTTTATATTCCATGAACGAAGGGTTTCTCACCCTGGACATGCAATATCGTATCCGCTTTGTAAACAGCCAGGCATGCACCCTTTTTAAGTCGTCCGCCGACGCCATAGAAGGCCGTGAGATATTTGACTATGTGGACAACGTGGGCCGTTCAAGGATATTGAATCTTTTTGTTCAGGCGACATCCGAGCCCAGCGGAAAAGGATTGCGCCAGGAAGTGGAATTTATCGATGCCAACGGTAATGCATTCCCTGCCCTTGCGGGCGTGGTCTACCTGAGCGGTCAAGATGAACACGAGGCCGGATACTCCCTGGCCATCACTCCCATAGCCGATTTAAAACGAATGCAGCAGCAATTGGTTGTCCGGGCCAGGGAACTGGAGAGGGTCAACGAAGAATTGCGGCTTCACGACCGCGCAAAAGACAGTTTTCTTTCCAATGTAACCCATGAATTACGCACCCCGCTTACCACCATCCAGGGTTATATCGAGATGTTTCTGGGCAACAGCATGGGAGATGTTTCCGAGGCGCAACGCCACGCATTGGCGGTAATGGAAAGGAACGCGAAACATCTCCTCCTACATATTAATGAAATGATCGAATTCAGCAGGATGCAGATCAAGGGAATACAACTGGCTATCAACCTCTATGATGCGGTTGTTCTCGGCAAGGAAGCCCTCGCGGCGATTCTTCCCACCGCCACCGAGAAACACCTTAAAGTATCCTTTAACGCGCCGGACTCGCCGGTTTACGCGTGGGGAGACCGCGATAAATTACGTCAGCTGCTCGGCATCCTGTTAAACAATGCCGTAAAGTTCACAGAACCGGAAGGCTCCGTTATCCTGTCCGTGACGAATGAATCGGCGTCTGATATCCTATTTTCCGTACGGGATACAGGCATTGGCATCGATCCGGCCTATCACGAAAAAATATTTACGCGCTTTTTCCAGGTTGACAGTTCAAAGACGAGAAAGTATGAGGGGGCCGGAATAGGCCTTTCCATAGCCCAGAATATTGTCCACGCGCACGGGGGAAATATTCTGTTGACGAGTTCACCGGGTCACGGTTCCGCTTTTCAGATTTGTATTCCCAATAGTGTTTTTTCCCGCGATGTTGATAGTGTCACCTCGGAAAACCTATACACCTTGCGCGTGCTCATTATTGAGGAAAACGACGAAAGACGCGATGCGTTATGTTCCTTTCCTCCGCTCAGCAAATGCCTCGTGTCCTTTGCGGCAAACGGCTATATGGCCGCCCGAAAACTCAATTCAGACGGCCTGGATATCATCATCGTCAACGATATTCCGGCGGACACCGCGGGAGAAACCACCCTGCGGTTTTTGCGTCAGCAAAGCGACATCGCGACGGTCCCCGTCATCGTGCTGACCCATGAGAGCACGGACCTGCTCAAACGCCACCTTGGCCATGACACCCAAACCCGCTTTTTGTTCAAGCCTTTTCCCGCGGACGCGCTTGTTCAACTGATGGCAAAAATCGTCTCCGGCGGCATCGACTCCGCCGCCGATGACATTCACGATTTGTATGAATCCACTACATCGAAACCCTACGTCGTGGTGCTGGATACGGATCCCGGCTTCCTGGAATGGGTTGAATGCGCCCTGAAATACAGGACGATTGACTCCTACTGCGCCTCTTCTCCTTCCGAGCTGTTCGAAAAAGGCGCTCTGATGCGCCCCCCCATCGCCATATTTATTGACGCGGATGTGCCTGCGCGTCAACGGGATGAATTACTGCAACTGCTTCACACCAACCCCGTGACATCTAAAAAACCCCTTTTCTTGTTGACAAGCATGGATATTAACGATATTAAATTGGACCCCGGAAAGTATGCCGGAATATTACACAAGCCTTTTCCTATCAGCGATATGACCGAAATAATCCATAAATTGAGGGAGAATCCACAGTAAACAATACCTGTCGATGTGGCTGCCACCAATTTCCACCGATACCTTTTCCGACATTTTATAATGAAGTGATTGTAGCCGTTGCGAAGTAAAAGGAGTACTGTTAGTCAAATGCGTTTTGTTTTTTTGCCAAGTTTGTCATTACTTGTGATGTATGTCGCTCTATGCACCGCTGCGGAAGAACCTGCTCCGGTAAGTTATATCTGCCTTGAAGCCGAGACGGGCATGGTTTTAACGGAATCTAACGCGGATCTCCAAAGGCCCCCCGCAAGCATGTTGAAAATGATGCAACTGCTTCTCGTGGAAGAGGGCATCCGCATAGGCAAGTGGCGCTATGACACGGAAATAGCAATATCGAAACACGCCCAAAGCATGGGCGGCACGCAAGCCTATTTGAAGGAAGGCGAATCATGGCCTTTGGAAACCCTCTTGAAAGCGATTAGCGTAATTTCCGCAAATGACGCCTCTGTGGCGATAGCGGAAGGACTCTGGGGCAGCGTGGAGAATTGCCTGCTTGCCATGAACAACCGCGCGGCAGATCTAGGCATGACGAATACACACTTTTACAGCGTAAATGGATTGCCACCCGATGATGGGAAGACTTTTGATCTTACCACGGCCCGCGATATGGCGACCCTGGGCCGGGCATTGCTAGAGTACCCCAATATTCTAAAGTTCACGAGTACCAAGGAATTCGCCCTGCGCCCCGAAAACACACCGAAAGCGAACACCAACAAATTACTTGTCACCCTTCCCGGCTGTGATGGTCTGAAAACAGGCTATATCCGCGCCGCAGGTTTCTGCCTTACCGCCACAGCGGTGCAAAATGATATCCGGCTCCTTGCCGTGGTAATGGGCAGTGACAAAAGGGGACGCTTCACCCATACCCAAAGCCTCCTGGAACAGGGTTTTCAGATGGTGCAACGCGTAGAACCGGTACAAGCGCGCACACCGATCGGCAAGGCCATTCCCGTCAACAAAAGCATGGATGAGGCGGTCCGCCTCCTTGCCCGGGATTCCATTACCACCATTGTGCGCACGGATCAATTGCGGAACCTCACGCTTGAAATCACCGCACCGACAGCCCTGACCGCTCCCGTCCAGGGGGAAATGGTCCACGGCCAGGTGCGCCTGATGCTGGGGAATCAGGAACTGGGCAGAAGCCCTTTAATTGCGGATAGATCCGTGGAAAAGGCGCGGTTGACCGACTACAGCGTCGGATGCATGGGCCGTAAGGAATGAGCCGCGGCCGCGCAGCCCGAATCCTGCTTGCGGCTTTCCTACTTTCTTTGTTTCTCTCCATCTGTCTGTGTGCCTTGACTTGGGGTATACGAAGGTATCGGGAGCGCCCCTTATCCGGTACCCTGACCTTCTCAGAAGCGTTATCCCATCCAGAACAATTCCAGTCCGGACGATTTCGGGTCCATTGGAATCCGGATAATGGCGGGGCACTGACGGTGACACATGCGGATGTCCCGGGCAGAACCATCTGGGAGACTCCCTGTGGCACATCGTTTCTCATCGCGGGGACCGGCCATGAGACCATAAAAGAACACCGGGGACTTTTTACGGTGAGTGACCGCCGCGGCCCACACTATACGGAGCAATACCTGGACGCTATTATCTTTGATGGTTCCAAAATCGTGTTCACGGGAACACTCAAACAACCCGAAACCGCTGCCTTCGTCCCCTACCAGTTGACGCTTGAATCCTGCTCAGATAATCAGTTGCAGTTTAGCTTAACATCACCATCTCCAGCGATCAACCGTTTGTATCTTTCTTGCGCATCTGAAAAGGAGGAGCGTATTTATGGATTCGGAGAACAATTCACTTATTGCGACCTGAAAGGTAAACGGGTACCCATATTCGTGTCGGAGCAGGGCATTGGCAGGGGGAAACAACCGCTTACTTTTCTCGTCGATCTTGTGGCGGGCGCAGGCGGAAATTGGCACACTTCCTATGCGCCTGTGCCCCATTACTTGACCAGCAAGATGCGTTCCCTCTGCCTTGAAACCCATGCCTATTCCGTATTTGACCTCCGTGACGACAATGTCATACAAATCAGCCTGCACGACAGGGAAATGCGCGGCCGTTTCCTGGCAGGCAACACCCCGGGACACCTGATTTCCGAATACACCGCCGTTGCAGGCCGTCAGCGCCCCCTGCCGGATTGGATTCTCGAGGGAGCGGTAATCGGCATGCAAGGCGGCACCGACAAGGTCAGAAGGGTTTGGGAACAGTTAAAACTTTACGACACACCCATTGCCGCTTTCTGGCTGCAGGACTGGGTCGGCCAACGCAAGACCATTGTGGGGCGGCAACTCTGGTGGAACTGGGAACTTGACCCCAACCATTATCCGGGATGGGACACGCTTTTACAGGATTTATCGACTGACAACATTCGTGTGATGACGTACATCAATCCTTTTTTTATCGATCCGGAAGGGCATAAACCATACGGTAGAAACCTGTTTCAGGAAGCCTCAGCGGCTGGTCACCTGGTCAGAAACGCAAAAGGTCAAACCTATCTGATCAAGAATACCGATTTCAGCGCGGCCATGCTAGATCTGACGAGTCCTGTGGCATGGGACTGGATGAAAGGGATCCTGCGCGACCAGGTGCTTTCCACGGGTGTATCCGGATGGATGGCGGATTTCGGCGAGGCGTTGCCCTGTGATGCGCGGCTGTCTTCCGGCGAACCCGCAACACAGGCACACAACCACTATCCGGAATTATGGGCGCGCTTAAATCGAGAAGTCGTTGATGAAATGGACAACGGACAGGACATCGTCTTCTTCACCCGTTCAGGTTTTCGCGAAACCCCGGCTTATTCCACCCTGTGCTGGCTGGGCGACCAGTTGACTTCCTGGGGCCAACACGACGGTATCAAGAGCGCTGTCACGGGACTGCTCAGCAGTGGGTTCTCAGGGTTTTCGTTTAATCACAGCGATATTGGCGGCTATACCAGCCTGTCCACGCCGTTATATTCCATTACCCGCGACCGGGAGCTGCTCCTGCGCTGGATGGAACTCAATGCCTTTACCGTGGTGTTCCGCACCCATGAAGGCATCAACCCCGAGGCCAACCATCAATTCTATACCGATGAGGAAACCCTGGCTCACTTCAGCCACTGCGCCAAGATCTACGCCGCCTGGGCGGATTACCGGAAATTCCTGGTGCGCGAGGCAGCCCAAACCGGCCTCCCCGTAGTGCGTCATCCATTCATCCACTATCCCGATGATCCTGTCCTGCAATCAATTACCTGTGAGCAATTCATGATTGGCTCTGTTTTCATGTTCGCCCCCGTGCTTGACCCTGGCATTCAAACCATAACCTGTCATTTACCCGAAGGGAACTGGACCCATCTTTGGACCGGGCAGTCTTGGGTGTGTCCAGGAGAAGGCTTGGAGGTCAATGTGTCCGCGCCGCTGGGAATGCCCGCCCTCTTTTACCTCACCGCATCGCCGGAATCTCATACGTTCATCGCAGCCTTAGAGATGATGGGAATCAGCCTTACATAACGTCTGTGAGCGCCGCGGAAAATAATATCCCGGCACCCCCTTGATGTGACCACGCGTATTTGTTATAATACCCACAGATGAACTACCGCGGGGTGGAGCAGCCTGGTAGCTCGTTGGGCTCATAACCCAAAGGTCGTAGGTTCGAATCCTACCCCCGCTACCATTTATATTTCAAGGACTTACGGAGAACCGTAGGTCCTTTTTTCATGCTGTCATTCCTGAAAATCCATCCGACAGGTATTCATGTTTGTTTTAAGCGTAATCCGATAGAAGATGAGAAGTCAATCCGATGTTTCGATGCGTGATATCTATCTTCGATTTGCGCTTGGGGAACTCCAAGGAAGGACTGAACATAACCGTCCACTCTTGCGTTTGTGGGAACACGGAAAAATGAACAGGAGATACACAGTATGTGTGTTAGGCGGCGCGACGTTCGTAGCGATGATGAAGTCCACCGACTTGGGGGAGCGAAATGACTTTGCCTTGGTCAGGCATCTGAACGGGTCGCATGTCTGGGCTGTCCATGTCCAAGGACAGGTGTGTTCTGGAACCATTGTAGTATGCGACGTAATCACCAATGATTCTTCTCAGATGGTTTTCGCCGAAGACAATGACATGGTCCAGACATTCTCGCCGAATAGATCCGTTAAGTCTTTCCGAATACGGATTCTGCCAGGGACTGTGTGGCGCTGTGAGGACTTCTTCGATGCCCATGTTCCTGACGCGTCGCTTAAACCAACCGCCATAGACCTTGTCGCGGTCGCGAAGCAGGTACTTTGGAGCGGTGTCCCATGGAAAGGCTTCTACCACTTGCTGTGCAGTCCATGCTGCAGTTGGGTGTTGAGTAATGGCGAAGTGAATGATGCGGCGCCTTTCAATGGACAGCACGAGAAACACATAGAGAATCTTGAACCGGACCGTCGGCACAACCAGAAAGTCAACCGAAACAAGTTCCTTCATGTGGTTCTTGAGAAACGCGCGCCACGACGGGGAGGGCGGCTTTCGAACGCGCACGCGATACTTGTCCACTGTCGATTTGGTGACCGTGATACCAAGTTTTGCCAGTTCGCCCACGATGCGCGGCGAACCCCAGGTCGGATTCATGGACGACATGGTTCGAATCAGGTTCTTAACTTCCTCTGCGACGGGAGGCCTGCCGGGCTTGCCGGAAGTAGATAGTCTCCTCCAATACTCCTTGAACCGTTTGCGCTGCCATCGGATAACTGTATCCGGTTTGACAAAAATAAGCGCATCCTTCCACCGTGTCCAAACTCTTGATAGCAGGCCCCAAAGAATACGGTCAATAGGGCGTACTTTCGGACGTTTAACACTCCGCTGATACACGCAAAGTTGATGCCGCAAAGCCAGATTCTCAGCACAGAGTGCTGAATGCGATTTGAACATTGAAAATAGAAATCTGAGACACAATCCTATGAAGTTCACCGAAACTCCTCCAATAAAATAATCTGGAATACATTTTTCAGAGGAGTAACATAACAAAAATGGACAGATTTTTCTCAATCCAACCAGCAACAGAAACCAAATTCTGATTATCCTAACGCCTTATATATCAACAAGTACGAATTTTCAGCATGGACAGGCCTGAAACGATGATTGCTGCCAGCAATGATACCCTGATTGCCGTGGTTACCGGTGGAAGCCGGGAAATCGGTAGGGCCATTTGCCTTGCCTTGAGTGGAGCAGGAGTCCGTGTAGTAGTCGGTTGCCAAGAAAATGTTGATCTGGCGGACCAGGTCTGCGGCGAGATCGAAAGGGACGGCGGCAATGCCGTCCCTTTTCTTGCAGACATCAGCAATCCCCAAGGTGCGGAAGCGTTGCTTCAAGCCCCACTGCGCGCCTTTGGTAAACCGGCAAACATCTTGGTAAACAACGCCGGTATCTGTACACCGGGTAATCTCCACACCATCACGGATTCGGACTGGGAGCAAGTCATGGCCACCAATCTGATGGGGCCGTGGTGGACCACACGCGCCTTCGCGCGGCTACTGGACGGCCAGGAAGGCGATATTATCAATATCGCCTCCACTGCGGCGACCGCTCCCCTGGGCCGCTCCCATCATTATGTGGCCTCAAAAGCAGCCCTACTCGGCATCACAAAATCCCTGGCACTGGAACTTGCGCCAGCCATACGGGTCAATGCCGTGGTTCCCGGATACGTGGCCACTGAGCGTCATAAATCCGGGTCTGTGAAAGAACAAGGCAATATTTTGGATCGTACGCCTTTGTGTTATATTATAAAGCCTTCTGAGATTGCAAATTACGTATTGTATTTTGCAACAATGCAGTGTCATGCGACAGGAACGGTATTGATCATGAATTGAGGCTTTCCCCCACTGTAGCAAAACTGCTGGATATGGAACTGGTTGATATGCCCGATCGCGTACATATGATGCAATTTGCACTCCAGTTACACAAAGCCAATCATCACAGCGATCTGGAACGTGCGGCACTCCCATTCATTTATCCCTGAAAAATACTTGTTTGGACTTATCTGTATTGAAACCGTATCATAGGCATGTACGTGTTTTGTCAAGATGAATTCGAAGGAAGTGCAGATGCTTGCTGAACATCCACAACAGAACCAAATACTACGGCTAATGTTGGAACTCGATCCGATACGCAGGGGAGCTATCCGCTGGGTTTCAGAGGAGGTATGGGAAGAATCAGACCCAGAAGGGCGATATCCTCGCAACCCCAACCGCACTGCGCATCCAGGCTGTGTTCAGTGTACGCCTGATACTGAATCGGTCGCCATAATAATGATTCATGGCCATACAAGAATCAAAGGCTCGCCTCGCTATGAACTGCCGGTGAAGGGGATAACCCAGGAAGAACGGGTAACTTATTTCAACATCAACCGTTGCTATCCAATCTCCGCCAGCCTGTTCTGGGCAAAGAACAGCGTGTGGAAGGATGGCCTCTCTAAGACCATGCTGTCACCTTCCGAGATGTCGGAGTTTCAATATATTGAAGACTGCTATGCTGCTGAATGCAGGAAACCTATGAAAAACAAGGCACAAGCGGTTTTTTCCGCTGCGCATACGCCTCATCCGCAGGATGATATCGCAATCGGAAAAGGGCGCTGAGTTATGATGGACTTTCCTGAACTTCTTGGGCAGGTAATGCGGTCATTTAGCGACGTGGGCACGATCAGAACAGATTTGCATCACCGATTTGTGCGCGAGTGCATGCAATTTTTAAGGTTAAGTTCCGCTCAAGTAAAAGCAGTTATTAGTAAATGCGGCAAAGGCGAGGAAGAATCAACACGATCTGTCTTAATGAATGAATTGCCCCAAGCTTTCCTGATGTATCTGCTGAGCGATGAATACATCAAAGCCTCTTTGTTGAAAACAGTTACTCCTGACATACAGTTTCTAAGAAAATATAGACGGCAATTCCTGCAAGATTATTTCAATGACCTTTTTGGAAAGAATTTGAAACAACGCCTGCAAGAAAAAGTCCATGATATTAAGCCGCCGCTTTCCTTTTCTGAGGGTTCGCAGGTTTGCGGCCCCACTATTGTAGACTTCTTGCGCGATGAAGTTGTTTTTGTAATGCCTGGTAATACCAAGTCCGATTGTGATACCCGAATTCCCATTCAAATACGTCTCTATCATCAAGACTCAAAATACGATCATCCGCTGCTGGCGAACGATGATCTAAGGATGTTGCATAAATTCGCCTCGGAACAATTCAGCGGTATTGCCCGCGAACCCTTCGTTGAAGCGATTTGCAGTTTCATGCCACAGGATATATACGGCAACGAAGCATGCCTGGAAATGCCACCAGATAGCGAGACAAACAACCCGGAAGAGGTAATGACTGCGCTGTGCCCCGACAATCTGCGACCAACAGAGCCAGGGCTGCATAATCTGGCTAAAGAACAGGCGGATTTGTATTGGGGTTGGTTAAGGACAGAGGATCGGTTTGTTATATCTGGCCGGGTATTGGAGAGGAGCGATGCTGAGACCAAGGCATGGGCACGGCTACATGGATATCATGCCGTACGTTTTTCGGATCGGCGTGCGGCATTGGAGCGTCAACTTAGCATGCACCTGAACGGCTTGTCGGAGCCGGAGCGCAGCAAAGTGCTGACTTTGTTAATTGAACAATGCCACATATTTCAAAATACATATCCTTTGGAACCGGAATCTTAGCAAGAAGCCTGCTTATAATAGGGAATAGGGACTTGCAGGGACATACCAACGGATAAGACATACGAGAGACAATATCATGAAAGAAAATGAACAAAAATTTAACTTTTCGGAGGATTTAATTGAAATACTTGCAACGTATTTTCGGGATGCTATACACGTGGAGCATTTCATGTACTGTATTGCTGACCGTGCCAGCGGACCGCTGATGAAATATCTCGAATCAACCTGCGAGGCATTACGCGAGGAAGAAGCGTATATGTCCGGTAGCGATGAAGACTGGAACATCTCACTTGAAGAAGCAGAGGACCAGATAGAAAACATCAGGAATTTTGTACGCGAGAAATCTGCCGAAATTTCCCGTGCCAAAAAGATCTTACAGGAATGCGCGAAGATTCCCCCCTGCTTTGGCGCCATCTGGGAAATCAATCCGGATACAGCGACTGCCAAGTTCGAATTTCCGACAGTGAATACCATATTGCTTGTTGAAACCCCGGAATCCTCTGATACAGTGGTTCAGGCAATACCAATCAGTGATTGGCCGGAACTGGCGGCTGAAAATGACTTGGTATTCCAGAAAAGTGCGTTTCACCCCACTATAGTCGTAACCCCTTTTCTTGAACAACCTATTCCCCTTTCCAAGCTTAAAATGTGTATTGGCCATCTTATGGATGAGGAACTGGATGCGTTGCTTGACAAACTAGAGCATAAAAATTGCGTTGATCATTCAAAGATTATGGGGGGTAGTGCTTTAAAGAACAAGATACACGCCTACTTTGAGCCGTGTCGTATCTTTCAAGAGTTTATGACCATTGCAACAACGTCTTTACGTGTTGAGGCGCTGCAGGTTCTAGCCACACATGATTCAAACCTTTTGGAAAACGTCAAGTCATTAAACCTAGTGCGCACCAGACTCAACGAAAAGAAAAATTCATCTCAAACTGGATTAAGACTTGCAGCGTCCAGTGCTGGAATGGCGGGCACATGGTCGTTGTCAGGAGACGGCTCAATAGAAGTATCCATTGATTATAATGGTTCTGGTCGGATCAGCGTTTTTCTAAGTCCAACCGAAAGTATCGCCATATACTTCCAGAAGACAAAAGAACAGGAGTATTTTTCTATACGAAAACAGGATGGGACTGTGTGTGAGTGCCTATCAGTGGTTGGCGCGGCCGATATTATATTTCAGATTATCGATCCACCATCGTCTGGCTGTTCGGATGATACTGTTGCTATTATCTTGGAGCATAATAAATGAATCTGGCATTAGGCTTTCCCTTGCTTGTTGAACAAAAAGGCAAGCATTATATCGAAACAGTAGTCATTTATGAAACTAATGAAAAACTAGGTTTATTTTGGAACAACACTCTTTTACCTTCTGTTCAGCCATTCAGTGATCCCTACCTGAATCGTTGTTTTGAGAATCTTGCAAAAGTAACAGGGGTGTGTTTTCGAGTAGCATCAATTAATGCTAAAGATCTGCGTGATTGCCGTATTGATGGTCGTTCCGCTTCTATGCTCGGCGAGATTATGGCCTGCTACGTGTTTCCAAAGGAACCCACTGACGTATCTTATGATCTTGTTTTACTAAGTGCCAATTTTCGTCAAGGTTCACATCATCCCCTTGGAAGTTCTGGCAAAATCGATAAGAAATGTCAACACGCTATCGATCATGGCGCATTACTTATAATACATCCGGATGATTCTCAGGAGACCGGCTACTCACATCACAAATTATCGCAACAAGATATAGATAATTTGCGTTACAAGATAGCCAATAATAAGGGACAAGGCCTAGTTCGTTTATTACCATTGACACCTGAAGGAAAATGGGAACCGAGTGATTGCTCTGCTATTCAAGGACTCGCTCAATGGCTGGGTCTCCAAAGCCGCAGCAAAGCGGGAGCAACAGACACAGTTCACAAGGACAAGAAACAGCACAAACTTCTTCAGTTATTGAAGAGTGCTTTGCCGGAATCACCAAATACAGTGAACACAATTGTAGCAGGCGATTCTAAATTCTGGTCTAGCGAAGTCCTAGACCAAGGGATGGCGGAAAGGGTATTGACATATCATGAGGAACATTTGGCTAAAATTCCGAGTGCTGCAGAGGATAATCTTGACGCCTATACATTGTTTCCCACTTACGGATCAAACCGCGAACGTTCCCATATACTATTAGGAGGGCCAACCGGGTGTGGAAAAACCACAGTAGTTGAAATGCTCATGTTAAACGTGGCTGTCGAACAACTTCGGCCTGTTATCTATATCGCACCAACAAGGTCGCTTGTCAATGAACGTTACCAAACGTTTATCAAACGTTATTGCCAGGAGAATACCGAACTTGCGGAGAGAGGCGTATTGAGGTCATCTGGTGAGTTCCCTGAAAACGATGCTCGCATTCGTGCAGGGGATTTCAAAGTTGCGATGATTGTTAATGAAAAGGCTGATATCTTCCTAAGTGGTAATGCCCGAGATAGAGGCGGTCTTCTCCACAGTATAGGAATGCTTGTTATTGACGAGATTCATATGTTGGCTCAAGAACAACGCGGGGGAGTTATTGATGCATTAATTGCTCGAGTCTTGTACAATAATCGTAGCGCGGACAGGCCATGCAGAATTGTCGCAATCAGTACTGAGCAAATAGTCGAGAAGGAGGCCATCTTAAAATTCTTCACGTTCACAGACAAAAACGATAGAGAAATTAAACCAATAAAATTAGCCGCAAAAAAACGGCCTGTTCCATTACTTCATCAGCTAGTTTGGTCACGCAGCATGGAAACGATGGACATTGTTTCATTTCAGCAGGCTAGTGACCGATATTTGTCAAGTTCCAATGCAAAATCTTTACTCGCCAAAATCAATTCTAATTTATTAAAACAAGCATTAAAATCAAAAATAAAAGGTGATTACGACGAAGAACTTGTTGAACTTGTACAGAAGAAGTCTGAAGATTATGGCGTAATTCTTGTTTGTGTTAATTCTTCTTTTCGAATTCGGCGCTTGGCTCAAAAACACTTGTCTAAGCGTAAGGGTATTAACGATCTTTCAATACCTAAGGGATTTCGTGAATCCTTGAAAAACCTTGAGAATTCGAATGAAGAGAAGTTGCTCACAGGTCTTGCAGAGAAAGGAATATATATACATGTTAGCGATACGCATCGGACTATTCGTCAGTGTATTGAACAACATTTCAATTCCGCTCGAACAGCAAAGCCTGCTTATGTAATTTATACAACGGAAACACTGACCTATGGGGTCAATCTTAGTGTTGACTGTGTTATTCTTGCTGACCTACGTTGGCCGCGTATTGATTACGATGCTGATGACACCTCACCAAAAGAATGGTTAAAGCCTAATGAATATCACAACCTGCTTGGTCGTGCGGGGCGATGGGAGCTGGCTGAACGGGGTGAAGCTCTTATATGCATTAACGCTGCGAAGGATGCGGAAGAAGTCATTAACCGTTATTATTTAGAGACTAATCCTGAAGAAGAAGTTTTGAGTAGCGCCATACTTGACGCGGATCTTCGAAAGATTGAGGATGAAACATTAGTAGATATTCATGACGTATCGTTTCCGACCATGCGGACTGTCGCTGTAATGATGCGACATTTGGGAGGCAACGAAGGTAGTACTGTCAGAGTACGTGATATACTTGCGCTTTTTAAATACTCTCTTTATTATATCGCTGCAGAAGAACGTCGTAGAGAACGAGCGAAAGAAATCATTTTTCGTGTTATGGAGTTGGCCAGTGACCCCGGTGTACGTCCTGCTCTTATGCGCAGAACAAGTGTTGTTCCCTCTAACGCCAAGTTTAACGCCGATAATTCATATCAGGCCCTTCCGCACATCTTTGCTCTAGTTGACACCGGAACTCATTTCGGGAGCATTTCGCCAATCCAGCGTTGGCTCACGAGATTGCAGAAACTAGATATCCCAAACCGGCCAGTAGAATTGGTCCTTCCGGGTATCATTAGTGCCCGCGACTTTTGGCAATTTGGGCGTACTTATTGCTGGGAACAGGGTGCGGGGAAAAGAGATCGTGGAGAAGAAGCATTTCGAAAGAACGATACTGATATCGAAGACGTGCTTAGAAATGAACTTGAGCGCTTGGAGTTATCTTCGGAGACCATTGACGATGTAATCACAATCATTCGCGAACATGCTAGGGACTGTGTTGACCTGGGTGACCTGGGAGGCACGACACGTGAAGAATTTCGTGAACCGATGCTAATGAGACTTTTTTCCGCCGCTTTGATGTGGGTGCGAGGAGAAGAGTTCGGTAAGATGACTGAGTTGTCAAGTCAACATTATCCGGATTTACAGAAGCCATTTTCCCAAAAATATTGTGATCGATTGTCATGGCTCGTTGTTTTATGCTGGCGTTGTTTTGCTGACCTTTCTGATGAAGCACCAAAGGAATTTCAAACACATCTTCCGCGTTTCGCGCGTCGTCTAATGTGGGGAGTACCTACGGAAGGGATTGCTTTACACATTGGTGAATCTGCTGATACTTACTCTCTGAACCGAGAATCTATTCGAAGATTACTGGAGCGCAATGTTACTCCTTGTAGAATTCTATCTGCAACATGCCCAATGGATCTTTTTAGCAGTATATCGCTTCCAGATGGGGTCTCTTCAAGTCACATAGTTGACAACGTTTTTCGATTCTTTGCGAGAGAGTTTGACTCAGTTATGAACCTTATGTCTCACAGACAAACGCTCCACGAAGTATGGCACGAGTTCTGTAAACAGATACAGGATTTGCTACTTGTAGACCATAACTTACGTTATTCTGGTGGAGGTCTGCCAAACGTAGACGACATCCACCATGTTGGTCGACTTCTTCAGCGTTTGCTGCTCGGAGACGATGAGTATTCTTCTGAGTATTTAGTGGGAGATATAAGTTCAGGAACTGGTATCCGTTTAAGTTTTGCTCCGGGACAGGATATCATGTTGTATGTCGTTTCCCACAGTGCAAGCGATATGTTGGATAGTTTAAGTGATAAAGACATTGTCATTTGGTATCCCTGGCGCTGTGAACACTCTCCGCTATTAGAGCCACAATTAAAGGAATTGACGGCTTTTGGAGCTTTGGTACTTTTAATCTGCATTGCACGTGGATATTTAGGTCGAACAGTTTTCCAGGAATGGCACACAAATGGCCGTCCTGGTCTTTGGCGATTAGAGGACATCCTGCAATACTTCACATTTCAAAGTCAAGGTGTACGTGATCTTCCCGGTGAAATACGTGAGTACCTTCTCTCTTTCTATGAACCGGGTGTGTGAGTAAATCAGCATCATTCCGTAGATTTCAATCTTATGTTCGTTGTGTAGTAATCTGTCAGGAACAGTGTCGGGAATGTTAGGGCCGCCGCAAGCAGGTTGTGCTCGCGTATCAGCCGCAGCACCCGCTTTCGCCCCACCATAAGGCCAACCCCGTATTTCAGGCGTGCCCAAACCTTGCTGCGAGCCTCGCCCAAGAACGGTGATTGGTCAAGGTCGGCTCGAACCAATTCTGTAATGTCCTTTCCGAGTACAGGGACTCGGGACCGCACTTTGGGCGCCTTCGGCGCCCACGCACATTGCTCCTCTGTGTGTACAGAAGTAGGGTGGGCAAACTGGCAGACTTTGCACATGCGCTTAAATCCGTAGACTCTGCCGATCGAGGGAGATACCTGAGCGCTTATTTCACGACCTCTTCCTTGGAAAAGGGCGGTGTAGGTACCTTTCCCGCTTAAGCAGTTCGAACTTCATCGATAGTTCACCGATGTGGCGCTTGGCTGTGTCCAGGTCCACTTGCGGCGCATCTCCCGTACAATCTTTGGAGGCTTCACCAATTCCCACAACCGCCTTCACGCGCCACTGTTGCAGACGGTGGATATCCACACGCACCTACCAGTTTACAGCGTCCAACGGCTCACCCCGCAAAAGTCGCAAAACCACGTCCCGAATGCACCGCACGCGCCACCGTTGGTTGGCTCCAAGCGCACCCTGTTTCTCCGCGCGATCCTTCTTCGATTCAATTATCATATCAGATTCACTTTGGCATCTAGGTTACCACAAGTCTGTGTTTAAGAAAAAAATGGCCGCAGCATGACAATCAGTGTAAGTCAATTGCACTTGCTCAAAGATGACCCCGGAAAATCCCCGCAGAGCTGCCTTAATTATCAATGGGCATGAAGCCCTGGCAGTAAGACATTGCACGATGCACGGTGATTAACAACAGGAAAGGGTCATCATGAGATACATACTCAGCCTCACAAGATGCTGCACGTACAACTGCGAGTTTTGCGCTGTAGATGCTCATTACAACGATTCGGTCGGCGGATGCGCAGACCTTGCCACCAAAGAACAGGCGGCCGGGCGGGAACTTGGTCCGGCCCAGTGGTGTGATATTGTTGCTAAAATCCTCCACTCCAATCCCAATACTGAATTTGACCTTTCGGGTGGCGATTGTTTGTCCCTGCCCTGGGTTTATAAAGACCTGATTCCATTCATAATTGAGAAGACCCAAAACCCAAAACAAGTGGCCATAACAGCAACGGCGAAATCGTTGGTCGCTTGGCTTGATGCGGACATACACCAGTCAAGGGCTGGATACCCGGGCGCAATCCATCTCACCTATGATGGGTATCGCCCGTATTCATCGGAAAATATTGCGCTGGTACCACAGGTGCATCGCTTGGGGATTGAGGTCCATGTGGAATGCCCGTTAACGGTTGAGAACTGCCATGTCGAAGGCGCCCATTTGATTTATAATGCGTTGCGGGATGCAGGCATCCCTGAAGTGCTGTTGATGAGCTATTTCCCTGTGGGGCGAGGCGGTGACTCGAGTCAATTTGGAACGCTGACGCCAACGGAAGACAACTATCGCATGACTATTTCCGAATTTATGCGTCTTGAAAAACACTATCCTGACGGACCCAAGATAAAGGTACAGTGTGCGCTTAAGGGACTGTTGCCTGGAGGTAACGGCGGAGTGCCATGCAAGATGGGGGATGATACGTGGTGCATCATGCCGGACGGGACGCTTCTTACCTGTCCCTGGGCGTACGGACTGGGTGGTTCTCCCCTCGATGCCGCATTCGTCGCAGGCAATGCACTTAAAGACGAGGTTGGTGAATGGCGCGCATCCGGTAGGGAGTCGCGCAATCATTTGCGACGGAAGTATCCTCGCCAATGCGTGATAAAAGCATATACGGCAGATGTGCTGGATGGGTCAAGCAGAAGCAAAAAGTCAGCGGCATAACTAATGGTAAGGAGGCACTCAAAATGAGTTTAAAGAAAAAAGCATTTCAGATGGGAAATATCGCGTTGGCCAATCCGATTGTGGTCGCATCCTGTCCAGCTACCGAGGACATCGAGCGGCTCTGCCGGTGTGCCGATGCGGGGGCAGGGGCCGCAATCCTGAAGTCCTGTCACGGGATTCGAACAACGCCGACTGATCAGGGGATGAGGCGCTTTCGCAATACCGACCGTGGTCTGTGGGGCACTTCTACTACCGCACGTGAACTGATTCACCCGGAGAAAGCATGCAAGATAATCAATGAACTGAGAACATACTCTGAAATGCCTGTGATTCCAAGTGTGGCAGCGTATACACTGGACAGCCAGGAGTGGATTGAAACGCTCTTGATGTTTGAAGCGAATGGCATCGCGTGTGCTCAGCTGGACCTATTCTACTTAGAAGAAGACTTATCGCTCCCTGAGACACAAGGGCGTCTCTACAACCTGATACTTGAGATCGCTTGTGAGTCCAGCATTGGCCTGTTGCCCAAAATGAACCAGGAAATACGCCCTGGCGCCGCGATCAAAACATTTGCAGATACAGGAATAGTCGGTTGGTCCATACTGGATTCTATCCGGATACGTTTTCCGGAAGACAGGCGCCTTAAGTCTCCAGACCTGCCCGTTTTTGCTTATGCAAATGGGCTGAATGCGGCATCACTATTCGGGGCCTGGCAGTTTCCACTGGTATGTGAATACTTGTATCGGCTTCGAACTCAGACAGATCTTCCTATTCTGGCGGGCGGTGGCGTAAGTGATGCACGGGATGTTGCACGTCTTTTGACCATGGGCGCGGATGCTGTTCAGGTGGCGACGCCGATACTTTGCGAGGGAACCGACTGGATTAATCGTACTTGTGCAGACCTGCAAAACTACAATTGGACCGCATACGGCTGTACTGAAGAAGCGGTGGGCTTTATTGCTGCCCATGCTAAAATTGACCCAGACCTTTGCACTTCTTGCGGCCGATGTACGCGGCAACTTATGTGCACTGCGATTAAAGAAGGAGCAGATGGTCCCTGCATACTGCCAGGCAAATGTGAAGGGTGTAGGTTTTGTCTTGAATTATGCCCCGCAAACGCCATCTGCCTGAAGCCGAATTCTGAATATCAACCCTCTACAGCGGTAACTTACTAAAGGAGTATCACCATGACCACTGAAATACAGTGCAAATCCATTCTTCAGAAAAGTCGGCTCCCGGAGTCGCCCTATTGCCTTAATCCATACGTGGGATGCACCCATCGCTGCCGTTACTGTTATGCGCGTTTTATGAGGCGATTTACCGGACACTCGGAAGAAGAATGGGGTTCATTCGTTGATGTTAAAGTGAATGCTCCAGAGGTACTTGCGCGCCAACTTAAACGGAGCCAAGTCACAGGGCCCGTACTAATTGGGTCGGTATGTGATGCGTACCAGCCGATAGAAAATCGCTATGGCATTACAAGAGCGTGCATGGAACTGCTTGTCGAGCATAATGTGTCTTTTTCTGTGTTGACCAAATCCAGTTTGGTTACGCGCGACATTGATGTCTTGGCCAGGGGCAATGAAAAGGTTTCTGTTGGCATCAGCCTTCCCATTCATGATGAAGGTTTTCGAAAGGTATTTGAGCCAGGCACGTCAACAGTTCAAAAACGCATGGATGCTTTAAAAGAACTGCATACCCATGGCATAAAGACCTACGTGTTTATTGGCCCGGTATTGCCGGATATTACTGATGTGGAATCTATTGTCGCGACAGTAGCGCCCTATGCCGATGAAATTTGGGGAGAAGCGATTAACCTCAAGTGCGGGAATAGCAGTGATCTCGCAGAGGCATACACCAGTTGCGGATTCTCCCAGGACTGGCAGCATAAGGTGCGTTCTCAGGAATACTGGCACGCAGTGGAAACAGAGCTGACAGAAGCCTGCAAAAAAAGCAAGCGAAAACTTGTTGGCTTCTACAAACATTAATCTTCACATACAGGAGAGACAAGTGAAATCACATACCTATAGGTACCTTATGCTGAGCCTCCTGTCAGGCGTACTGGAAACAAGTGTTGTAATCGCTGGATTCAGCCACTTCAACCTTGCAACCGGGTTGGCTTTTGCTTTGGCTTATCAGGTTGGGTGTTTAATCCGTAATCCACTGAATCTTTCTTTGCGTGGTGCAGCGTTTCTTCAGGCCATGGCCCTGCTGCTGTTGCCTTTCATGCTGCACAATACACTGGTGCTGCTGCTTCTGGTCTCTTTTATAAGCGGTGGGATACAAAGCGCGCGTGATTGGCTGACGCCGAAGCAGCCTCCTGTTCCTGTAAGTATCAAACGTTTGGTGCGCGTTACGGGATTTATAGCAGGAATCATATGCGGCGCCATCTTTGATTTCGAAACACTTGTTCCTGTTTCACTTATTTCCTGTCTTGTGATATGGACTGCCATCCCCACATCGGCCATTAGAACCCGGTGGATTCAAATAAACCGCCGATGGCGGCCTGATGGATATGGGTGGGTCATGCTCGTGCATCAAATCCATTACTTTGCCTACGCCTATGTCCTAATCGCACACTTGTTAAACCCAGGCCTTAGGGAAGAAACGACCATAACCTTGCGTGATGCGGGCGCTGTATCCGTATGGTTTGCGCTCGGATGGCTATCGTACATCTCCGGCGAAACAGTGCAAAAACGAATATTCGGGCTGTCAGCACGGGCGGCAGTTATCCTGGGACATGTCTGGGTTGTTATCTGCCTTTTATTCATGGCTGCATGTATCCGAAACCCGCATCTATTGGGGATGGCTTGGATTCTGGGTGGATTCGGAGGCGGGAGCGTTTATGCCATAAAAGAGTTGGCCGAAAAAAGAAAGTGCAAAGCAGACATTGAACTTTGGGAACACTATGGCCACAACATTGGCGTAATGCTGGCGCTTACAAGCGTTATTCTATTTCCGATAACTGTTGAGATACCCTTTATGGTTGCCGCCATTGCGGCAACTGGAACAATACTGTTGCTGGTAGTTTTTGAATCTAAGGCCAGAAGTGATGAGTCATAAGTCTCTCTTTTCACTTGTATAGCGTTATTCAGCGACATTAATTAATTTCCTCAATCGAAGATATTAACGTTCTGTTTTATGATTATGTTTTTGGGGTTTCAATACCGGATGAGCCTGTGCTTCCTGAAAATCCGTCCGGCCATGGCTGGCGCAATTGACGAAAGAAATCTTATGCTGGGCGAGTGTGCGAGTTGATGTTCTGAACTCGTAAATTGACTCTTGATTAACTCTTCGGTATGTCAATGCTGACTTCCACATGGCCGGGCATTCTTCGTTCGTGGGAACAGCGCGAAAGGAATCAAGGACAAGTAGTGTGTGGGTCAGGCGGCGCGGCGTTCGTAGCGGTGGTGAAGCCCGCCGACTTGGGGGAGCGATATGACTTTACCTTGGTCTGGTGTTTGAACCGGGCGTGTGTGGGTATTCCGATTGATCGCGCCCCCCTATTCCGATTGATCGCGCCCACCCATTCCGATTGATTGCGCCCACCCATTCCGATTGATTGCGCCCCCCTGTTCCGGTCGGTTCCGGCCCTTTCCACGAGTCGAGCGTTCTCGGCGCGGGATAATCCACCACCCAACTGCTATGGTTTGCCTTTTGTTTTGTCGTAAACCAGGAGGTACACCATGCCAGGGAAAAGATTGTCC
>JAAYBJ010000081.1 GCA_012730105.1 Candidatus Hydrogenedentota bacterium | reverse complement strand
TCAAAGACGCCTTCGGCATAGCCACCGGTGGCGCATAATACCAGGCAAAATAGGCGGATCGTTGTGGGTAAACGCATGGGGAGATTCCCTGAGTTTTTCCGGATTGTACCCGGAAACAATGATTTCTGGCGCTAAAATTCTTTCGGCTGGAAGCACCATATTTACAGCGAGTCCGCAAAATATAAAGCAGGCCGGTATGATGTCTGCCCGTCTGTTATAAAATGCAACTTGTTAGGGCCGATTGGCTAAATATTGAATTCGTAGTCCGCGATAAGACGCATTTCATTATCGGCCAACTCATAGGCTTTGAGCCCTGAACACTCATGGGCGCCATAACCTAACAGTATCTCGGGAATCCCGTCCTTGTTGACATCGCAAATGCCTGCAAATTCGTATTCAATAGAGTCAAAACTGTTCGCAGAGCGGTCATATCTAGAAGAGATTTCCCAGACAATATTGTCTTCAGAATACACATCGGAGTTGATAAGTGCCATGTAATTTCCAGAAAAAGACTGGACTTGAGGAGGCAATTTGTCCTTGGGGTATTTATACTCCGCATGCAGCCATATTCCTGAAAAAATACCGGGCAGGGCGATGCGTTTAATGAGGGTATTTGTCTTGTATAAAGCGGAGTCAATTCCTGTTCCGGTCTCTGGATCCGAAAGATAATGGTGTTTATCCGGAGCGCCTTCCGCAATCTTCTGCTCGCAGGTGTTGATTTTGTCTCGCAAGTAGTTCAGGACACTTTCATCATCCCCGGCCGGCAGGGCAGCAAAATATTTACTGGAAACCTCCGCGATCATGCCGAGCAATTCTACGTTCGAAAGATCCGCCACATCTGGATAGGCCTGCCTGACCGCATACAGATAGGAAACGGCCACGGCCGGATCCGCCCCCATGGTAAGACCGGAGTTTTTGAATTCATTTAATTCCTCCTCCATTGGGGTATAAGCCGTTTGTGGGGCGGACTTTGCTTCTATGGAAGCCAGCAGGAACATTAGCTCCCTGAGTTCCTGGTGCGCTTCATTCTCCGCATCGTTGGCGTTTTCCCGGTACTGGTCCTGATGCAGTTTCACTAGCTGCGCTTTGCCCCGTTCCAACCAGGCCTGGAAGGCAGGGGCATTGTCTATAATTTCAATGGCAGCGTCGGTGGGACCGGCGGTCACAAAAACATGATCAACATCTCTTTCAATGGCGTCAACGGGTCCGCGGTACGGGGCGGCAATCGCTTCCTTGAATGTTTCAAGGGAATCATCCGACCCCTCCAAAGAGCCCGCAAGCGTAATGATACCCGTGTTGCGGAAGGGTAGAGACGCAAACAGGGTTTCCACCTGGAAATTGATTTTTGGGGTATTGCAGGCCATGAATGTGCCGTCCGCAAGAGTTTGCATCCCTTCATATTGTTCCGGTGAATAGTGCAAGAAAATTTTGTGCGGATTTTTCCGGGCGTCTTTATCTAAAATTTCGATTTCCTTTGGGTACTCGTCGAGTCGGAAGTTATACGCGTGAAGTGCAGGTTTTTCCTCAGGGGCGAGTTCCGCATAGAGGCGTTCCTCCGGAAACTTTAATATCCCTTTGGGTACAAATGAATTCTCTATCCACGTGCCGTTGTCGTTGCAGAAAGCCAGAAGCCGGATCTGTCCATTTATCAGGTCCAGGGTTCTTCCGAAAGCAATCGCGGGAACCGGACTGGACGGCGGCTCCGCCGCAGACAGTGTAGCCGGACAGAGGACGAAAAGAACGGCAAAATAACGCATGATAGGGTTTCTCCTTCCTCGCTTGCGCCTTATCGCCCTCCTCGGCCGAGGGCCAAACGTTCAGGCGCACCCGGCGGGGTGCGCCTGAACGGGCATATTCGGAAACGATTGTCTTCAGCCTTCTTCGAGGACCTTGAGCCCCATGAGGTTGGCCATGTGACGCAGGCTGTCCATATGGTCGCCGTAGGCCACCACGCGGTGCAGCAGGGTCATGGCGTCTTCCGTTTCCAGGGCGCTGCTCCAGTTTGCCGCCATCTTGGCCGCGTCCTTTACCTCGGTGACAATCTGGGTGCGGCAGCCATGCACGGACCGTTCCGGAACCTCAATGATTTTGCCGGTGGACGCCAGGATGGTCTCCAGGTTGACGAACTTGGCGCGGGTGATGACCTGGCCGAGGCGGTACTGCACCTCAGGCACGCATCCGCTGCCGCCGACTTCGGAGTGACCACGCAACAGGTAAGGCGCGGATTCGCCATTCGGTCCGTCCATCTTCAGGGGCGCCGTGCAGTGGGCGGTCCAAAGGGCGTTGCGTGAAATGTCGAAGGTGGCGTTGCCCTGGAACCCGGCAAGGTCAAAGGCATACTGGAACAGGAGCATGGTCAGCAGGGAGTCCATGTCCCCTTCGCATGCGGCCGGGATGCCGCGGTCGCGCAGGCGCGTGAATCCCAGGCAGGGGAAGCCTTTCGGCAGCCAGCCCATGCAGGTGCCGATGGCCAGCGCGTCGGCCTGTTCCTGCCGAATGAGATTGTCGAGGGCCACGCTTACGCGGGCGGCCTTTTCGATGTCGTCCGTGGTGGGCTCGAGAATTTCCTTGGCGCCCTGGGTCCACGCGTCGATCTCCGCCTGCACCGCCGCCGCATCCGCGCCGTTGATCAGGTCATCAAAAGTCTTTTCCTCCACGCCCACCACGTCCGCACCCAGCACCCGCTTCACTTCTTCCGGGTTGCAGGCGGCCTGGGTGCCCTGGGCAGGGGGGAACAACAGGATGCGGGTTTGTTTCATCATCGGCACCACGCGCAGCACCCGCAGGGCGCGTTCCAGTTCAGTGTAATCACTGCTGGGCAGCAGTGCGACGCGATGTCCGGCGCGCTGCCAGCGGGGTGCGTACATCCAGTCGTGGCCGCTCGCGGGCAGCGAGAAGACCAGCATGGGCCTGCCCGCCTGCAGCACGGGATCGATCACGCGCTTCATCGCGAAGTTGCATACGTTGATCGCGAGTACCGGCGCGTCCGGACCGGCCTGCTCCAGGAGCGCCGTGGTCTCTTCCGGACTGCGCGACTCCCCGATAAGCAGCTCGATGTTTCCCAATTTTTGTTCCGCCGCGGCGAGATGGGTCCGCATGGCCTCAATCTGGCCGGCGTCCGCGCCCCAGTCACGATCGGCCGGGCGGGGTTCCCCGGTGAAGATCACACAGATGCGCGACTTGCCTCGCGGTCCCGCGGGCGGCACCTGGCCGGCCCACGCGTGGTTCCAGGCCGCCCCGGCGACCAGTGCGCCCGTTGCTCCCAACGCGCTCATTCCGAAAAACTGCCTTCGCGTACAGTGATCACACATAGCCAGGCTCCTTTATCAGGTAGGTTACGGCTTCCTGTTTACAATGCCCGGAGGCGCGCCGTGTCCTCGCGGGGCACACCATGTTCAGCGGGGATCAGTATAACAAATGAAGGAATAAAAATCTCATGGATGCGGTAGGGAAGTAGCGGTGTGACCAAGAAAGACACGAAAGGACACGGGAAATGAACTTCTTTTAGGGTTAAGCAGAATTTGTGTAGATCTCTGCCCCCTTACACGGATTTTGTATGTTTGGAGCAACACAAACGATCTATAAACAGACACCGGGCGCATCTGTTCGCAGTCAAATAAAAAATGTGAGATAATTCGATGTCTCGGTGGGTATAACAACCTGTTCCTGGTGTGCTGTCAGAAAGGATATTGTTCATTATGAACCTTTGTCTGTCCCGAAGTTTTTTTCTCATGATGTCGTTGCTGGCGGTCGCTGCCGCAGGGGCGGAGAAGTCCGCGTTATCTATTGCGGGAATGACCGTTACGCCTCATATGATGGTGGAATCCATGCGTTATTTGCGGGAACCGGAACCGGCTGTCGGTGCGCGGGTTGAACTGTTTTTGCGCCACGATGCGCAAGAGGGTGGCGCGCCGCTGGTTCTGGACGGGAAGTCCCGGCTGCTTTTTGACGGGAAAACACCCGCCGACCTGCTGGCCTCGGAAGC
>JAAYBJ010000080.1 GCA_012730105.1 Candidatus Hydrogenedentota bacterium | reverse complement strand
GCGGCGATAGAGGGTAGTTGGGAATCACCTAATGGGTGAGACGCGGGAACAAGCGTTGTAGTATCCATGACCCTTATTTTGTTACATTTAAACGCAGCGCAACAAATTTAACTGCCGTTTTTAGGGTAATACACTATTTCATCCAAAATGTCAAGAAGAATTTTGCCCCCGATGAAAGCATACAAGTCGTTAGATATGCTTGAAAAAGAAAACACTCAGGCGCTGAACGCCTATAGTCCGATACATGTTCAAAGGGATTTGCCCTAAATATCACGTCAGCACCGACAGGCTAATAGGATTTATGGTTTAAACGCTCTTGACCCAAAGTTTTACCTATGTCCAAGCAGACGCCTTGAAAGGCAACGTTTGCCAAATACGTACTGGGCTTAAAACATTCCTGTCGGCGAGCCGACTGCTTAACTCGGCCTTCGCATGGAAGCAATCAAGGGGGGGAGTTGAACCTCGGCCGTATATTCTGGTCCAATGGTACCCATAGGTTGTCGCGATACTGTTATCCGATTGAACGGTCCGCCTTGCTGCGCGAACAAGGATGTCCTTATTTGTTGCCTCCTGACGCTCCTTTCCCAAACGTGCAAGGAACCCGACATGAACGATGGGATATTCGAGTCCAAGGGCTTTGAGAAGGTGGTCGATCTTGTCGAACTCGCCGGGGCCCTGCGCCCGCTGACGGCCGTCATGGCCGGGGGTGAGCGCGTGGAAGACCTTCTTCTCGTTGAGTCGGCCCGGGACCACGGCATCATCGGCCGGATCGTTCTGGTTGGTAAGAAGAAGCGTATCGCCGAGTCGATCGAAAAAGTGGGCATTGACGTTCCCGATCGGGACATTGTTGACGCCGAAGGCCCGGAAGAAGCCGCCGCCGCCACCGTGGATTTTGTCAAAAGCGGCGACGCCGAGATGGTCCTTAAGGGGAGCACGCCCACCCATGTCCTGCACCGGCACATGCTTCCCCTGGCCGTGCGATCCACAGTGAGCCTGGTGACTCTTTTCGACGCGGCGCCCATCGCGGGCGGCCGTCCCATGATCCTTACGGACGCGGGTGTAACCACGGTGTGCTCCTACGCCAGGATCGCTGGACTTATCCGGAATGCCGTGGATGTCGCGCGTAGCGTGATGGGGATAGAAAAACCCCGGGTCGCCCTGCTTTCGGCTAATGAAAAGATTCTGCCCTCGCTGCCCTCGACACAGATCGGGGCCGAATTTTCCGAACGCGACTGGCCCGACGCCTTTGTGTACGGTCCCCTCTCGCTGGATCTCGCCACGGATCCCGGGGCCGTGGCCTCCAAGGGCCTGCCCGACCATCCCGGTGCGCGGGAAGTCGCGGGACGCGCCGATATTCTCGTATGCCCCAACATCGACACAGCCAACGTTATCTATAAGATAGTCAGCGCCCTGATCAAATACGGGGAGGCCTCGCTGGCCAACATCATCATGGGCTTTCCCATCTCTTACGTTCTTCTTTCCCGTTCCGACGCCCTGGAAAGCAGGCTGAATTCGGTGGCCCTTGGCGCCCTCTACGCCCAGCGGCGCCTGGGTCAACAACGCGGCCCCGCGACGCCGCCGGTTACCACCACGGCAAAGATACACCGGATCGTCGTTATTAATCCCGGTTCCACCTCCACGAAAATCGCCCTGTTTGAAAATAACGCGTGCGTGCATAATATGGAATCGGAATACGCCGTTCCCGTGGTGAAAAGCGTGCAGGAAAGGCGGGAACAGGCCAAACAGCTGGCGCAACGGGTGTGCGAGGTGCTGCGTCAGGCCGGGTGGGAGACCGTGAACGCCATCGCCGCGCGGGGCGGGTTTGTGCCCCGCCCCCCGGAGAAACTGTCCGGGGGCGCCTATAGCGTCGCCGAAATCCAAAACGGCCGGGTACTTGTCAATGAAGCGCTGGTGTCCGCCATGCTGGAGCGTCCCGAAAAACAGCACTCGAGCAACCTCGGCGCTCCCGTTGCCGCCATGCTTGCCGGAGAATTGAAGGCGCCGGCCTATATCGTCGATCCTGTCGTTGTGGACGAATTCACACCTGAGGCCGAAATTTCAGGGTACCAGGGCATCACACGGCGCAGCATATCGCACGCGCTGAGCGTCCGCGAGGCCGCGCGCCGGGCCGCCCAAACGCTGGGGAGGCCGCTGGAAGAAATCAACCTGGTCGTCGCGCACCTGGGCGGCGGCGTGACCGTTACCGCCGTGCGCGGCGGGAAAATGACCGACAGCAACATCTCCTTTCTCGGGGGCGGACCCTTCACGCCGCAGCGGGCCGGCCAGTTGCCCGCCTCCGAATTGATAGCCCTGTGCTACAGCGGCCGCTTTACCCGGGACGAGCTCTTCGAAGAATTGACCAAACGCGGCGGTCTTCACTCCTATCTGGACGACTATCGGCTGGAACTGATCGAAAAACGCATTCTCGGCGGAAACGATTATGCCCGTCTTATTGTGGACGCCATGGTCTACCAGATCGCCAAGGAAATCGGCGCCATGTTTGCCGCGTGCGGATGCGCCATAGAAGCCGTTGTGCTGACCGGCGGCATGGTCCGTTCGGAATACGTGCGCGGGGAACTGCAAAAACGTGCGGGACGGCTGGCGCCCGTGCTTGTATTCGACCAGCCCCTGGAAATGGAAGCCCTTGCCGCAGGCGCCCTGCGCGTCCTGAACGGCGAATCCGAAGCGCTCAGGTATCTTTGGAACGCATATGAAAACGGACCGGAAGGAGAATCCATCCATGAGTGATACCGCGAAACGGCACTGGGTCTTTCGCGCTCATGTCCAGGACCGGGCGGGCGCGCTCACCAGCATCGCCTCCGCCTTCAGCAATGAAGGCATCAGCATCGACACGGTGGTCGGGCACGGACTTGAGGCGCACGCGGGCGTTGACGGCAGCGTCGTCATGACCTTTTGGTGCAATGAGGACGAAAAAGACATCATGGTCCGAAAGGTGCGTCGGCTCAGCAAGGTAACCGGCCTGGAGGAATACCCTTATGCCTCCCAGAGCTTGCGCAAATCGGCGATCATCACCGTGACCCGGCGGCTGGCCCCCCATGACGTTGCGGGAGAAGAGAGTTTCCTGACATGTGAACTCGTCAACCAGAACGCTTCGTCATGGGTGTATTTTTTGGCCGGTTCCCCGAGCGAGCTGGACCCCGTTCTTGAGCGTCTCGAAACGGAAAGTATTGTGAAAGACATTGTCTATTCCGTCATCGGCCTGTAATGTTTGCCTGGGAACGGCGCTGCGGGATGATATTCATTCTCACGCGTGTAATGCACAATGTTAGCGTGCAAACCAATGATTTGAAGTACAGAAGGTTAAAAGAATATGCTCCCTGCCGTTTACACCTTTTTGAAACCGCATACAAAGGATCACAAGATGAAGTTCTTTCTGACCGGCTTGTGCATGGCAGCAGTGTTTTTTTCGGCGTTCCCACAACTCTTTGCTCAGGAAACGGCCGCGGCTTCTGAAGACACAGCCACGATACACTTGTTCAACGGCAAGGACCTGAACTGCTGGTACACCTATCTCAAGGATCGGGGCCGCGATCAGGACCCCAAGCAGGTATTCACGGTCACCGACGGCGTACTGCGCATCTCCGGCGAGGAGTATGGATGCATCACCTCGCTGGAAGAATATGAAAACTATCACTTGTATGTTGAGTTCAAGTGGGGTGAAAAGACCTGGGGCGCACGGACGGACAAAGCGCGCGACAGCGGCGTGCTCGTCCACTCAGTAGGCGAAGATGGCGCGTATGGCGGCATGTGGATGCATTCCATTGAATGCCAGATGATCGAAGGCGGCACGGGCGACATCCTGGTCGTGGGCGACGGGTCGGAACAGTTCCTGGCCACCTGCACGGTGGCGCCGGAAATGTCCGCCGGATGCCATGTCTATCAGCCGGACGGCCAGCCGGCGACGATTCATTCCGGCCGGGTGAACTGGTACGGGCGCGACCCGGAGTGGAAGGATGCCAAGGACTTCCGCGGCGAGCGGGATGTTGAAAAACCCGTGGGAGAATGGAACCTGCTTGAATGTGTTGCCGACGGCGAGACGCTGACGGTGATGCTGAACGGCGTTGTGGTCAATAAGTGCCTCAAGGTCCAACCGAACAAGGGCCGTATTCAAATCCAATCCGAAGGTGCGGAACTCTTTGTCCGGCGCGTTGATTTGATCCCTCTGCAAAAGGACATAGCAAAACCTTAAGGCAGGCGTTGCCCGCAACCCAGTTTTGAATTCCGCGGACACATTTGGCCCGCAAAGAAGGGACAGACGTGTCCCCGCAATTCCATCACCCTTGCATGCCCGAACCGGCTTTGTCATCTGGCGCTTCCAGCGCTTTCAACAAAGCGCGAATCGCGCCGTACAGCCCGAGCACCACGGACAAGACCAGCACGATCGAAAAAATAATACCCTTTCCCCGCCCGTATTTCTCATCGAGAAAATTTCCCGCAAGCACACCCAGGAACGTGGTTACGCCGACGGACAGGCCCATGTTGCCGGCAAGCCCGATGCCACGCACCAGGTTCCTGACATTATTTTTTTCAAGTCTGTTCATCCGGCCCCATACACATCCTGGTATAAACCTTTTCGAACGTCCGATGCTCTTCTCCGCCAGGGCGGAACCCGGCACCTTCTGCCGGATGCTCAGTAGACAGCACGTTCATCATACCATATCCGGGCAAGCGCTTACTCCACCCATTGCCTAACCCGGGCTATGCCCACAACCTGGAATTCCGGGGACACGTTTTCGGAACTATATCCGCACATCGGGTTTAATCTTATGTGCATGGGAAGCGGTATAATAATGCCCGTTACCAAAGTGCAAAGAGAAGCAAATACTTCACAGGGATACAGCGAGGACAAGGAACCATAACATGACCTCCCAGGTAAGCCGTCGCGATTTTCTAAGTGCAACAGGAAACGGTCTGACCGCCGCGCTGCTGGCTGGAACCATAAAGCAGGCTTTTGCCGACCCGTCCGGGAAACGGCCCCCGAATTTCATTGTCATCATGGCGGACGACTTAGGCGCTAAGGAATTATCCTGTTATGGGAATAAGACGCATCAAACCCCCTGCCTGGACGGGCTGGCTGAAACCGGCGTGAAATTTGAAACGTGTTACGCGACCCCCATCTGCCATCCCACGCGGCTTATGATCATGACCGGCCAGTACGGGTGCCATAACGGTGTCTATAACTTCGCCGGCAGGCGGGGCGGCCCGGAGGCAGATTCACCGGTGGAAGATATCGCAAAATCCCACGTGTCCTTTGCGAACGTGCTTAAAAAAGCGGGCTACGCCACGGCGCTGGCGGGAAAATGGCAGTTGTCCGGGGAACATCCCGGACTGATTCACGAGTGCGATTTTGATGAGTATTGCATCTGGGCGTACCAGCATAACCTGCCGCCGGGTATCACCTATACGGGGGGGCTGGAACATGACAAGAAAACGTCCCGCTACTGGCACCCGTGCATTCTCAAGAACGGGGAATATATCCCGACAAAAGCGGAAGACTACGGGCCGGACATCCACGCCGAATTCGTAAACGACTTCATCAGCCGCAAAAAGGATCAGCCTTTCTTCGTTTACTATCCCATGTGCCTGACCCACGGCCCCCACGTGCCCACGCCCCGTTCTTTGAAAGAAGGGATGGACAAATTTAAGAACAGCAAGGCGAACTTCAAGGACACCGTGGAATATGTGGACGTCCTGGTAGACCGTCTTGTAAAACATCTTGAAAAACTCGGGCTTCGAGAAAACACCGTTGTCTTCTTCACGGGTGACAATGGCACCGGCGGTGAGGGGAAAGGCCAGCCCACGGAACTGGGGGCGCGGGTACCCATGATCGTCAATGCGCCCGGCCTCGTGAAACGGCGGGGAAGCACCGGGGAACTCACGGACCTATCGGATATCCTGCCGACTTTGGCGGCCCTGGCCGGGGCGGACCTGCCCGCAGACAAGGTCATTGACGGCAAATCTTATGCGGACTTCCTGCAGGGGAAAACGGACGTCACCCGCGACTGGATCTTCAGTTACATCGGCGACGCGCGCATTCTGCGTACAAAACGGTGGCTCCTGGAAGATAACTCGCCGCTTCACTATGGCCGCCTCTACGACTGCGGCGAAAGCCGCGACGGCACAGGCTACCGGGAGGTGACCTCTTCCGAAGACAAGGAAGTGCTGGAAATCAAGAAACGTTTCGACGGGCTCTTGCAAACCCTCCCCGCGCCTGTTCTGGAAGCGGACGGGAGTCCCACGGAGAAGAAGCTACGCCGCCGCAAGAACAAATAAGAATTTTTCTCCGCAAGTAATCCTGCCTGAAGCGAATGTCAAGCCCCCCATTCTTTACCCTGACAACAAAAAAGTACTTTCAAAAAAAATGCTTATGAATTATAATAAAGGTGTGTAAAAGCATTTTTGAGAAATCCATGCGGGAACATAGCCCTCACGTTTGCGAGACCCTGCAAACGTGAGGAGCGGGAGTGTCTCATCATGAATAAAAACAACGGTAGGGGGTCGAAAGCGATCCGGGTAGTGGCGGGCATACTGGTTCTGTTAGGGTCCTGCGCGGGAGCGGCCGTTTACAGCGGGGGCGCCGGTACGGAACCCAATCCTTATCGCATCGGGAGCGTCGCGGATTGGACAACGCTTGCCATAACGACAGCGGATTGGAATAAGCATTTTATCCTGGTCAATAACATTGATTTTGCCAGCGTCGAGGTAACACCCGTAGGCACTTTCGATCTGCCGTTTAAAGGTGTATTTGACGGGAACGGCCATGCCCTGCGGAGCGTCCTGATCAATTTTCCTGAAACCGAATATATAGGCCTGTTCTGTACTCTGGGCGTCGGTGGTGTGATTAAGGACCTCGGCGTGGAAGACGTGGACATTACCGGCAATAAACATGTCGGCGGTCTGGTGGGATATAACGGCGGCGGTATGATTACCTCATGTTATGTTACGGGCGCGGTCAAGGGCGAGACGGCCGAAATAGGCATTATAAATATTGGCGGCCTGGTGGGATACAACAACGATGGCGAGATTGAATCGTGCCACACTGCGTGTGCGGTTGCAGGCGACTTCGGCTCTAATTATGTCGGCGGCCTGGTGGGAACAATTGCCAAAGGCACAGTCAGTTGGTGTTATGCCGCGGGTACGGTCCAAGGCACCCATGAAGTCGGCGGCCTGGTGGGACATAATAATGAGGGTACAATCACCTCGTGTTGCGTGACGGGATCTACCGGAGGCGCGACTTCGGTGGGCGGCTTGGTGGGATACAATAATAACATGGGCGCCATCTCCAGGTGTTACGCCGAGGGGGCGGTTTCAGCCGGCGGCAGTATAGCCGGCGGCCTGGTGGGACAAAATAAAGGTCGACTGACCTCCTGTTACGCCAGGGGTGCGACATCAGGATACAACGATGTGGGCGGACTGGTGGGATACAATTATGGGGGCACGGTCACGTACAGTTATTCCACAGGTGTTGTTGCGAATACCGAGGGAAATATCGGCGGTCTCGTGGGGGCAAACGATTCAGGAACCGTCACATCGAGTTATTGGGACACGGACCTTTCCGGATGGACAACGAGCGCCGGCGGTACGGGACGCACCACGGATGAGATGACCTATCCGTACGCGGTAAACACGTATGTAGGTTGGGATTTTACGACCATCTGGGCTTCGGACGCCGATTACAGCATGAATGACGGCTATCCTTTCCTGAGCGATTGCGTGGTCCCCGCAGAAGGCGAAGGGGAACATGAAGAGGGGGAGGTGTCGGAAGGGGAAAGCGAACCTAATGAGGGTGAAACGTCAGAAGGAGAAGGCTCGGAAGGGGAAGGCGAACATGATGAGGGTGAAACGTCAGAAGGAGAAGGCTCGGAAGGGGAAGGCGAAACAACAGAAGGAGAGGACGAAGATGAAGCCTGCGGTTGCTGCCAGTCCATGGAAGAAGACAGGACTCCCCGGGAACAGCTGGAACGGACCCTCGGCGACTGGCTGTTGATCGGGCTGAGCCTCTCCGCACTTTGCCTGTTCGCCAATAGTCAGAAATAGGCCGGCAACCTTTACCCTCTTCGCATTCGTTCTCATTGATTCCCATCCCTATGTAGCGTCTGCCGCAACTTTTACCCGCCCGATGACGGGTGGGGCACCGGCGCGCCGAAGCCGCCGGCGGACGACTTGAAGAATCCCACCGTGGTAAAGGTTCTTTCAGGAATATCCATGGCGTGCGGACTATGCAGGATACCACTATCAGAAGCAACAGCCTTGGCCACAAAAAAGCCGGCCTTCTCAAAGGCTTTCAGCTGAACCACAATGTCGGCCTTCGGCGTTCCGGACGGGTGTGTCACATAGATGATTTTGGAGATACCCCGGTCCCGCAGGTAGTTCGGCCCGGGGATGACGCTGTCTTCAATATAGTAGCGGTTGTCGAACTGGCCGGGCCTGCCCGGTTGTGTGCCCAATCGATCGGCGTCGCATAGCCAGGCCACCGGGCCCGGCGTGGGGTACGCGGTACGCTTCTCCTGCAACAGCGAAGCGTAACGAAGTAACGCCGACAAGGTTACCTGGGGACTGATGACGCTGTTGACCTGAGGCCAGTTGTTGAAGGTGCATACCAGATCACACCCCCCGACCGCCAGGGCGGTTCCCAGCGCGGCGCTTTTGGGTCCCGGCAGATCCACGAAAAGCAGGACGCTACTGTCAAGCCAGTCGGGCATTTGAAAAGCCCCAAGCGGCCAGGGATCCACTTCACACGGTCCCACCATCTCTTTTTCAAGATACTCAACCGCGATAAAGAGGGTCTGACAATGAAAGGGTGTCCACGGACTATTTTGGTGGGGCCCCCATACCCGGGACAAGTCGCGCGCTTTGAGGAAAGATTTCCAATTCGCGGTACCCAGCGCATCCGGTATGTTCGGATTGCCGACCAGGAGTCGCGCGCGTTTTCGCATAAAGGGGAACCGTATTCTAGCGATGCATTCAAGCGGTTTCAACAGCAGTGACCACATAATAGGCCTCATGGGTTGTCAGGCCGAGTTCATCGGCCCGGGAGTAATAGCCTGCGAAGACGCCATGTATCAGGTAAACGCCGAGGGCGGGAAACAACCTTCGAACGCCGTTAAAAACGGGGATGGGGATAAAGGCGTGCTGCGCAAGCCAGGCTTCCGGCGATTTCGCCGCTTCGGCCACCGCCTTTTCCCATATTTCCGGCGTGCACAGGCGGCCCAGTGTCACGGTATCACCCATGCGGCCGAACTGTTTCTTCAGCACCCACCCCTCCCGGTCCGCCAGGTAACGGTCCATCCGTTCCTTTTGGAAAAACTCAGTGTGCGGGGTGTGCCGGTTCAACAGGGCCGTGTCCGCATCATCCACCAAGACCGTTTCACGCCACAATGCGTACAGGCCTTTGGTTTGCCGCAACAACCGCGACAGGGGGTTGATGATGGGAACCCTGGCCGCGGCCCGGAGCCAGGCGCCGATGTTATCCAGGTAGCCGTACCATTCCCCCGGGAAGAAACGGAATATCCAGTCCACTGACTGGCCGAGCAGCCGGGGCTTCCCAAAGGGACCGCAGGTGAGATGTTCGGGTGAAGCCAGCAGGGGTTCCACGCCGCGCGAGCGCAGCAACTCCGCCAGGATAAGCACATGCTGCAGGTCCTCGGCATAACCGGTGGCATATACAAGCCCTGCGCAGCTCCCCAGAGGCAGGGCATCCAGAAAACTGTCCGCGAAATCGCCTGGGATGACCGCCCCCTTTAGCAGATCCCCGAACAGCGGCGCGCTGGCGATGGATTCGTTAAAACCGCCCGGCGCATCCTCGTTGACTTCGGGCGCCATCCAACCTGAATCGGTGGGAATGAGATCATAGCGTACAATGCCGTACGGGCAGGGGCGTTCCGCCCGTATAATCCGCTGCACAGTCTTTGGAATGCCAAGCCGGTCCATAGATGCCGGATCCTGGGAAAGATGTTTCCCGGCCCGTTCAAAGGCCCCGTGCAGTTTCACGCAGCAGTCCACGGCATCTTCATGCTCCTCCCGTGAGAGCACCAGCGCCTCCGGCAACACGCGCAACACCCCGCCCACATAGGCGTCCCACTTGTGATAACGGAAGCGGAGTTCCTCTATGAGCGGTGCGAACTGTTCCGGTGTGGCAAAGGCTTCGAGGCGCATGGTCAAACTCCAATGTACCACTGGTCGAACTGCCACAGGAGAAACCATGACAAGGCGGCCAGGAGCACATACAAGACCTGTTCAAACACGCGCCAGCCGAAAGACGGGCGCGCACCGCCGGCCAGGGCAACGATCTCGTGGCCGACAAGCATGAGCGCGATGGCGCCCATCCCGAACATGCCGTGGCGCCAGCCCCAGAAATCACCGGACACCCCCTTGAGAAGCACCGTCGAGGTGCTCAGCACGTACACTGCCGCACTGCCCGAGAGGGCCGCGTCGCGATCCTGGCAGACCTGCTGCTGGAAACTTCCGGGTTCCCGCCAGAGGTACAGTCCCGTGGCCACGGCGAGGGAGATCCAGCCCATCATGAAAAAGCCGACGGGAATCCACCAGCCGCCTTCGGCGTCGGACAAGGGATCGGCTTCGCCCCACAGGCTGCCGCCGAAAACGATGCCAGTCGCCAAGGTAAACGCGGCGATAAACAGCGCCGCCGCAAAGTTCTTGTGCTCATACACGTCCACGCGCAGGCTGACCCCGTAAAAACGGGATATCCCCTGCCCGAAGGCCTTGGTAACACCATAGGCCATGAGCAGGTAAAAAAACACGTATATGCCTTCAATACTGGGATCGCCGTGATACTGAATAACATAGGCCGTCCAGGCGACGGAACACAGCACGGCAAGGCGTGTGAGCCCGATACCGGGATTCCGCTTTGTATAGAGGGACGGGAGTGAAGAGATATGCGTCACATGCGCGCCGATCAGTGCCGCAATCCCTGAGACTATCATCACCATAATTTCACCGTCGCTCATGACGAAATATCCTCATTGAAGTGAAAAATCGTTTGGTTTCTTTACGGACTCCGTTTCAGATACCCATCGTTAAAAAACATACCTACTGACCCGCGACATTGATCAGCGGATAAGACAGAACTGGGCCGAAGCGGTCATAGGGATAGTAGCGGTACACCACCTTGCCGATTACCGCCTTGAGATTGCCAAGCCAGGTGTGCGGCTCCCTTGACGTGGACCAGGAATCTGCTGCAATATACCCCAAACTGCTGTCATCGCTGGCGTTGCGGTTGTCGCCCAGATAAAAAAAACGGCCTTCAGGAATGGTTACCGGCGTTTCAATGTAGTAATTCATTGCCTCCAGGATATAGGGTTCCGACGCGTACTTGCCGTTCAGGAACAGGGCGCCGTCCACCACACTGACCGTGTCGCCAGGCAGTCCGACAATGCGCTTCACCACATATTCCCCGTTTTCAGCCCACACCACGATATCGCCGCGCCGGTATTCCCGCTGGCTCAGGGTAATGACCATGTCTTCAGGACTGAGCGTGGGTTCCATGGACTTGGACGGCACCAGGAAAAAGCGCATCTCCCGCCAGGCAAAAAAGTACAACCCCACCAGTAATATCACGAGCAATACGGCCATACCCACCTGCTGGCTGTACGCCAGCAGATGAAGCCTCTGTTTCCACGAAATGCCCGAAGATGGCGCCTCTGACTCCATGATTATATCCTGTTCCCATAATCCTTAATTATAGTACGATGCGTTTAACGAGAATCTCTAAACCGATATGATACCAGAAGACATCTGTTTTCTTTATGTGCAATAATCCATACTGCGATGCTATAAAGATCTTTTCCTAGCGCCTGCCGAGATTTCTGTGTTATAACCGTAACCGGTTCAGAAAAGCGCAAATCACATCCATGGAGAAAACAGTATGCTTCAACACTGTATTTCATCGTTTTGCCTTATCCTTATTCTGGTGACTTCACTTGCATATGGGGATGCTATCAACCTGACCGGAGCGTCGGTCCATGTCGCGATTCATTCACCGGGTTCGGTTGTGGAAACAGCCATCCGCGTGCTTGTCGAAGAGGTGGACAAGCGCACAGGGTTGAAATGGCCCAAGGTATCCGCCCTCCCGGAACCAGCATCGGTAATCGTGCTGGATCTCGATTCCGACATGGCCGCGGAGAGTTATTCCCTTACAACGCGGGAAGCCCGGGTGACCATTACCGGAGCGGACGGGCGCGGGCTTCTTTACGGCGTCGGCCACTTTCTGAGGACCATGCAGTGGAAACCCGGCACCGTATACTTCCCCCGGACGAACACCGGTGCCTGCGCCCCCGCCTACCCGATCCGGGGACACCAGTTAGGCTATCGGTTCCAGGCGAATTGTTATGACACTTGGGACGATGTCCAATATGAACAGTATATTCGCGAACTCGCGCTATTCGGGTGTAACAGCATCGAAAATATTCCGCTGGAAGACCTTCGGAAAAGTCCGCACATGCCGCTGGACCGGCGTACCATGAACCGGCGCCTCAGCGAAGTCTGCCATAAATACGGGCTAGACTACTGGGTCTGGACACCGGCCGTGTTTGACCTGTCCGACCGGGAAAAGCGGGCGGAGCATCTTGCGGAGCACAAGCAGTTGTACAAGGACTGTCCGGAACTCACCGGGGTGTTCTTCCCCGGCGGCGACCCCGGCGCCAATCCTCCGGAACTGGTGCTGCCGTTTATAGAAGAACTCGCCGGCCACCTGCGCAGACATCATCCCAAAGCGAAAGTATGGCTGTCGCTGCAGTGGTTCAATGAGAAACAGTGCGATGACATCTATGCCTGGATCGACCGGGAACGGCCGGACTGGTTCGGCGGACTGGTTGCGGGCCCCGGCAGTCCACCCGCACCAGAAACCCGGGCGCGCCTGACGGACGCCTACCCGATCCGGTTGTACCCCGACATTACCCACACCGTGCGCTGCCAGTATCCCGTGCCGTGGTGGGATTCCGCGTTTTCCCTGACGCTGGGACGGGAATGCATCAACCCGAGGCCGGTCTTTTACGCTTTCATCCATAATTATTTCGCGCCGTTCACGGAAGGTTTCATCACCTATTCCGACGGCATCAATGATGACGTGAACAAGGCCGTGTGGTCCCGGCTTGGCTGGGATCCGGCCTGCAATGTACGATCCATTCTCGTAGAATACGTGCGTTTTTTCTTCAGCGCGAACTACGCCGAAACGATTGCCGACGGCATCCTGGCGCTGGAGAAAAACTGGGAAGGGCCGCTCGCGGGAAACGGCAGCGTTGACGGGACGCTGGTCCTGTGGCAGCGGCTGGAACAGTCCCTGCCGGAACTGGCGGAAAACTGGCGCTGGCAGACGCTCCTTGTACGGGCTTACTATGACGCCTACACCCGGCAGCGCCTGCTGTACGAGACAAGCCTTGAAGAGGAAGCGAACCTCCTGCTGGCGGCGGCAAAGGATACAGGCGCCGGGGAGGCCATGGACGCCGCCTTCGCGGTGTTGAACCGGGCGGAAACGGAGAAAAGGGCGCCCGAACTCCGGGAACGGATTGTCGCCCTCTATGATGATTTGTTTCATTCCATCGGGTTGAAATCAAGCGTTGAGAAATACCAGGCCTCCGGATACGAACGGGGGTGCAGCCTGGATTTTCTGGACTATCCCCTGAACAACCGCTGGTTCCTGGAGGACGAGTTTAAACGCATACGCGCCCTGCCGGAGGAGGCAGCGCAGGTTCGTGAACTGGAGAAACTCGCCGCGTGGACAAACCCCGGCCCAGGTTCCTTCTATGATGATATCGGCCATCCCGGAAAATCGCCGCATGTCAAGCGCCTGGAAAATCTGAATGCGGATCCGGTCACCGTGCTGAATTACAGCCCAGGTTTCTGGTGGTGGGACAACGGCTTCAGCCGCAAGCGGTTATCATGGCAGGATACCCTGGATTACCCGATGACCATGGTGTATAACGGTCTGGATCCGGAGGCGGTTTATGTGTTGCGCATGACCGGGAACGGCGACGCCCATATCCGCGCCGACGGATACGCGCTCACCCAATCCATCACGGAAAAAAACATCGGCGAAATCAAGGAATTTCCCATCCCCAAGGCGCTAACAGCGGACAGGCAACTGACACTGGTATGGGACGCTGAAGAGCAATCCGAGTTGAACTGGCGGGACTATGCCACCGCCGCCGAGGTGTGGCTGTTAAAAAACAGGAGGGAATAATGACCACGAAAGACACGAAAGAAAAAAGAAAATATATGCATTTGCTTTCTCACGTTGATCCCATAGCATTGCATTTCTTTTGTGTTATCCCTAAACTCCAATCACCTCACTATGCGTTCATACTCAACTCCCGGATAGTGTCCGAAGTTAACGAGAAGACCCAAATGCATATCTGTCGCCTTGAGGTAATTATGTACTTGCACGCGGTGTTTATCTGTCAATTCAACAACTGATTTTAACTCAACAATTATCTTTTCATAACACACAAAATCTGGCTCATAGGTTTGTGTCAAAAGGTTCCCTTTATAACTCAAACCGAGTTTTAGTTGTGCCTTAAAAGGGATATTCCTAAAAGCCAGTTCCAACTGAAGGCATTCCTGATAAACCGACTCCAGGAATCCGCATCCTTTATCTTTGTAGACTTCAAAACATGCCCCTAAAATCGCATAACTTTCCTGCTTGAAAAGGATTTCACCGCGACCTGCACCCTCTTCATTCATGCCCATAACCCCATTCCATGGTCTTGACTCTACTCTTGTCCAGCAACACTCTTAAAATTCTTTTCGTTTATTTCGTGTCTTTCGTGGTCACCATCATAATGTTTCAATCGTGATGTTGGCATTGGTATAGATGCAGATGCCGGCGGCGATTTTGAGGGAACATTCCACGATTTGCTGGGCGTCCATTTCCGTGTGCGCGGACAAGGCGCGGGCCGCAGCCAGCGCGTACGCGCCGCCCGAACCGATCGCCAGAATGCCGTCTTCGGGCTCAATGATTTCGCCGCTGCCGGATATGAGCAGCGACACTTCCCGGTTGCTCACCGCCAGTAACGCGTTCAACTGGCGCAGGTACTTGTCCGTGCGCCATTCTTTGCCCAGTTCCACGGCGGAGCGCTGCAGGTTTTTGTTGAACTCCTTGAGCTTGCCCTCGAAACGTTCAAAAAGGGTAAAGGCGTCCGCCACCGCCCCGGCAAAGCCGGCCAGCACCTCGCCGTCGGCAAGACGGCGCACCTTCGTGGCGTTTCCTTTCATGACGGTTTCACCGACGGTGACCTGCCCGTCGCCGCCCATGGCAACGACGCCGTTCTTGCGCATACAGAGCACGGTCGTAGCATGAAATTGAAGGGACATGTCCTTTTCTCCGCATCGATAAGTTTTGGAACTGCCCGGAACAGCCGGTTCATTCTCTTCAGCGTAGTATAACGCACCCCCCGGCTAGCGGCAAACACGTCGGACAAGGGCGGAGCAGGTGCCTCAAAAACAGCGCTGCTGTCACTAGTGCATTGACTCATAATCAAGGCAACTTAAGGCACATTGTTGTAAGTTATTGTGGTGCGGGCTTCCAGCCTGCCCGCCGAAGCAGGCACGATGCCTGCACCACAAAAAGCAGTAATAAAGTGACTCAGCATAAAAAGTTATTAACATGACTCACTACACTAGCAATAGTGACTTGAGGATTTTTTGGGATAGTCAGTCCTTTGCTCGATTCTCCGACTTTTCTTGTCCGGCGGTCATGGTGTATCGTATAAGAAAAAAGGGAACAGGGAACGTTTCCGTTTCCGTTGCCACCTCTAGTGTTTTAACGTACCCTGGAAAGGACACAAAGATTATGAAGAAGAATTCCGAGACGCATCTGACCCGCCGGGAGGCCCTGGCCGCCCTGGGCGCCATGGCGCTGACGGCGAAACTCGCGGGCGCTGCTGATGAGGCGGAAGTTTGCACCTTCAAGGGGATCGCCCTGCAGTTGTACACCCTGCGCGAACCCGCGAAGGACGACCTCGCCGGCACCTTGAAGAAGGTGCGCGAGATGGGTTGGGAGTATGTGCAATGGAGCGGCATGCCCAACCTGGAAGCCCAGCAGATCCGGGACGCCCTGGACGCGGCCGGGTTGACCGCCGTTTCCGCCCATATCGGCGTTGAAGGATTTGAAACCGATTTTGAGAACCAGGTGGCTTTCTGGAAAACCGTGGGCAACGCCGATGTCGCGCCCGGCGGCATGATGGGCGACTGCAAGGACTCGCTGGAAGCCTGGAAGCGCGGCGCGGCGCGATTGGACGCCGTGGGCGCAAAACTGCGTGAAGTCGGCATGCGCCTTTCCTATCACAATCATGACTGGGAGCTGAAAACCTTTGAAGGGGATGAACGCAGCAAACTCGACATCCTTATGGCGGAGACCACACCCGGCAACCTGTGCGCCGAGTTGGATCTGGCATGGGTGAAGGCCGGCGGCGCCGATCCGGCGGAAACCATGCTCAAATTCAAGGGCCGCTGCCCCATGATACACGCAAAAGACCTGACGGAGGGAAAAAGCCTGTTGACCCGGCGCGTGCGCTTCACGCCGCTGGGCCAGGGCATTTTGGATTGGCCGACTATTTTCGAGGCGGGCAGGCAGGCCGGTGTTGAATGGTATATCTATGAACAGGACAACGCCGACGAGAAGGACATCTTTCAATGCGCCAAGGAAAGCTATGATTTCCTGAAAAAGAGCCTGATGGGATAACCCTAACTCACGCTTAAAGACGCCGACCGATCGGACGGATCCGCCCGATCGGTCGGATTTTTTCATTACAGGCTATACTGCGGAATCTTCATTAATTCGCCGTTTTTCAGGGCGCTCTGATGGGCGACCACGCCGGAAACCGTGGTATTCAACGCGGTAATGATGTCCACCAGCGGCTTGCGGTCTTCAAGAATGGCGTTCACGAATTCGTCCCCCAGGTAACCGTGAGAGCCCCCGTGGCCACCGGCTTCCACCGTAGGAGGCAGCGGCGGCTTGTTCAGGTTGATGCCGGAAATGTCCGCAATCCCCTGGAAATCCATGCCGGTCATGCTTCCCTTCGTCCCGCGCACCCGTCCCATTTCACCCTGATGTCCGGGCGTGTCCCAACTGACCGCCATGCGTGCCATGCCGCCTTCGCTGGTGCGGAACAGGGCGATTTCCGTGCCGAAGGGATTTTGGTACCGGTTATTTTTCGGCAGGAACTCGGCGATGGTCGCGGCAATACCCATGCAGCAAACCTCGGTAAAACTGCCACCCGTGATGCAGGTGTAATAGGCGTTGGAATGCGTGGGATACCATTGGGGCGGCAGGCCGACGCGCCATCCCCGGAAGGAATCGATGGGCACGTCCATGTAATGGAAATATTCACCCTCGGCATAGACCAGGGTGCCGAGCGCGCCTGCCTTGTACAGTTCGCGCATGGCATAGGCCTCGTTATGATAGGCTGAGGTTTCAAACATCATGTATTTCAGCCCTGTTTCCTTGACCGCCTCCAGCAATTGGTCCGCCTCTTCCAGGGATCCGAACACGGCCGGCACGGCGCAGGCGACATGCTTGCCGTGACGCAGGGCCTGAATACAATGCCAGGCGTGGGACGGGGCGTCCGTGGCGACAAACACCGCCTCGATGGAATCATCCTTGATTAGTTCCTCCAGGGACGGATAGGTTTTTTCGCAGCGGCAAACCTTGGCCAGTTCCGCGCAACGGTCCGGCATCAAGTCACTTACGGCGACAACCTCCACATTGGGATGGTCCTGCAGGTAAAAGGCCGCGCCAAACTTGCACACACCATACCCGACAATGCCCATGCGTATCTTTCGGTCCGATTTCGGCGTCCATATGGCGCCTTCCTGCACCGTAGTGTCTGTTTTTTCGAATCCGGCTATTTCCGGGTTCTGCGCGCCGGCCGCCAGATGCAGTCCGGCCATGCCGGCGCCCGCCGCGGCGGTCCACAGAAAAGACCGGCGGGAGAGGCCTGAAGAGGAGGGTTGTTTAGACATTATGGATTCTCCTGATGGTTAAATGGACGTAATGGACAAAATGGACGTGATGGACGCAAAGGACCGTGAGTAAGCTTCTGCGCTAAGGTTCGATGCTTACCATCATATCCTGTAACGTACAAGCAGTCAAATCAAAAATCGTCGTTTCAGGCCGGCCACATCGCGTTAATGGCCGTCAAGGTGGTTTCCACCAGCGCGGCGCCGCCTTCCGGCCCCACCTTGTTGTCCGCAACGCGTGAACTGTAGGCGCCACCGGAAAGGGCCTCCTGCGTGGGCAGATAAGCGCCGCGGTCATTGGCCAGCTGAATGAGAAAGGTTTGTTCCGCGCGGCTGCGCGCCTTGATCTGAAGCCCGTAATCCAGGTACAGCTCGAAAGGATTTGTGGCGAGGGCGACATCCCCCAGGCGTAGCACATGCAGGTCCATGATATAGGTCGGCGCGTCCCCCTGGCTTTCATAGCGTTCCAGCACCCCCCGGGCGCGCCGCAGCAAGGCGGCATTTCCGGACCCGGGCGTGATTTCTCCGGATGCGGTCAGTTTTGCTTCTTCCCCGCGGGCTTCCTCTGCCTCCTCATCGGTGACTTTCCGCGCGGGAAGCTCCAGGGGACCCGCCTGATGGATCAACGTGGGCGACCATACCACGTCGGTCTGCGCCGTTTCCATGGCGTACAAGACGCCATTGACAATGCGCTTCGCCATTTCGCGCATGCCCGGTTCAGAGCGCATGTCCGGTTCGTTCCGTCCGCGCCGCACGAGGTCGCGCGGCGACTGGTCACCCGCCGCGCTAACCACGGCCAACACGCCGAGTTCCGGCGAAAACCGCTTGCGCAGTTCCTCGCGCACCGGACCCCAGAAGTCAGGAGACACATAGAGTTGTCCTTCCACGACCTGTGAAGGACAGGCGATATTGATCACCATACCCGTCAATTTTTTGTGAACATCCCAGGTGAACAGCAATTCCATGCCGTGGTCCTGTCCCGCCAGCGGCCCGCGCCAGTTTTCCTTGTCCGTTTTGCCGTACATCACCATGGAACCATCCGCGTAGACCATGATACGGTTGAAGCCGACGGCGGCATGGCCGACGGCGCGGCTCATACCTGCCGGCCGGCGCGCGTTCCAGGCCTGGGTGATTACTTCGGCAACACGTTCCATAAGGAACTCCCGGTAGGCTTCGGGACCCATCACCCCAGGATCCGCTTCCTTATAGACGCCTGACATCATGGTCGGGCCGGTATGGGTGTGCGTCGCCGCCAGTACAATTTTTTGCGCGTCCACTTCGGGCAAGTCACGGGCGATGCGTTCCCGAACGCCGTCCACCACCTCCTTGGGAATGTGAACCACATCGCAGGAAACCAGAACCGCCTGTTCGACAGTACCGTCCGGAGTTCTACCTTCAATGGCCAGTACGTTGGCCATGCATGGGTCAAGCACTTTTTGGGATACCCGCTCTGCGAACTGGCCCGCCAGTTGCACCGGCATGTCGGGCGTAATGCTCGCGGAGGCCCAGCCGCACAGGAAATTCGATTCCGCCGCCTGCCCGGCAGGCAAGTCGGCATTCTCTTCCGCCCCGGCTCCCATTACGGTGGCTGCCGTCACGACCGCTCCCGCGGCGCCCAGGAAATGTCTCCTGCTCAAGGATTGCATTTGTTCACTGCTTTTCATAATTTTCTCCTTGCCTGGATATTTCTTCCAAGGCCGTTCTGTAAACACAGCCAGTTCCACCTGGCCCACAGGATACAAATCAAGGATTGTCTCTACGGCAAACGCTCTTCCAGGGTTTCAAACGCCAGGGCGCCCGTGGGACACCGGGCGACACATTCACTGGCACATGCCGCAAGCGCCTTTTCCAGCGATTCATCGAAAGGCACGGTCACTTCCATCGTGAACCCGCGCCCCGTAAAGGACATGCCGCAAGGTGCCCGGCTCTCCCGTGTTATTTCGATGCAAATCCCACACTTGATGCATTTTCCGACGTCAAATATTACGTCACCGTAACGTCTGACGCCCCGAGGCAGCGGTCGTTCAGCGTTACGGAACGTTTTGGAGCGTGCTCCGTATGTTGTGGCGTATTGACGCAGTTTGCAGGAGACCGGTGCGTGGCAATCACAATGCAGGCAACGGGCAGCCTCTTCCTCAGGCCGCGAGGCATCCCGGGGGCGCGAACGCGCAGCCTCGGAGAGCCTGTTTTCCGCAAAGGCCGCGGCCTCTTTTTCTTGAAGGCGGCCGATTATCGAATTATATGCACGCGAATTCTGTTTTTCCTTGCGGATAAGATACGCCTGGACGTTATCCGCGGCCCGTTTCCCGGAGGCGACAGACCGAACGGGCATATTTTTCTCTTCAGCGTGGAACACGCCAGCCTTTCCCGGGAAATCAAGCGGACACGCGACGACCACGGCATCGTATTGCTCCACAAGGGACTCGAAGGAAATATCCTTTCCCGCCTCGGTATCCAATACGAACCCGATCCCCGAACGAACCAGGTGCGCAATGTCTTTATCCAATACGGCTCGCGGCAATTGTTCCTCCGAAAACTCCAGGAATTTGCCACCCGCCTGCGGTTGCTTTTCATAAACGCGGCAGGCATGCCCGTAACCGCGCAATACAAAGGCGGCAGCCAATCCGGCCGGACTGGCGCCTATCACAGCGATATTCCTGCCGGAAGGTTCCACCGGGGCGCGTTCCGCGTCCGGCACGCCCGTCTCGCCCAGAAAACCATGAAGATCCCGAATGGCGACGGGATCGTCAAGCGCGCCGCGTCTGCATCCCGCCTCGCAGGGCGCGGTGCATACCCGTCCCAGCGCGGCAGGCATCACCAAAGCCTGTCGCGCCATTGTTCGGGCGGTATCCCTGTCACCGCGCTCCAAAAGGCGCAACATGAGCGGAATGTTGAGTCCGGCGGGACACGCCCGCTCGCACGGGGCTTCACAATCACCCACGTGTTCGCTGAGCATCATTTCCAGCACAGTGCGCCGCGCGTGAAGCACCGCTTCCGAATCCGTCTCAATGACCATGCCCTCTTCAACCCGGGCGGCGCAGGCCGGCACCAGGCGGCCGGTGCGGGTATCTTCCACCACGCAGATCATGCACGAGGTAAGCGGAGGCCTGTCGGGAAGGTGACACAGGGTGGGTACCTGAATACCCAAGCCGGTTGCCGTCTCCAGCAGGGTCGCGTTTTCAGACGCTTCCACCGGGGTTCCATTTATGATAAGCCGCGTCATGGCACTATTCCACCTTCACCGCGTTGACCGGACAGACGATCCGGCAGTTGTCGCACTTTGTGCACAGGTCCTGGTCGATCTCGTGCGCCTCGTAAGGTTTCATGGCGATGGCGCCCGGCGCGCATACCTGCGCGCACTTGGTACAGCCGATACAGTCCTCGTTAATAGTGTAGGTAATAAGGGGCTTGCATTTTCCGGCGGGACATTTTCCCCGAATATGCGCCTCAAATTCTTCCCGGAAATAGCGCAGCGTGGTCAGTACCGGGTTGGGCGCGGTCTTGCCCAATCCGCACAAGCTCTGCTGTTTCACCGCGCGCGCAAGTTCTTCCAGATGTTCCAGGTCGCCCGGTTTCCCTTCGCCCCGGCACAGCATGTCCAGTATTTCCAGCATACGTTTTGTTCCCACCCGGCAGGGGGTGCATTTGCCGCAGGATTCACGCTGGGTGAAGGAAAGGAAGTAATGGGTCATCTCGACCATGCAATCCTTGTCATCCAGCACGACAAAGCCGCCCGACCCCATCATGGCGCCCGCTTCGAGGAGGGCCTCGTAATCCACGGGCGTATCGCACAGCGCGGCCGGAATGCAGCCACCGGAGGGCCCGCCTATCTGCACGGCCTTGAGTTTCCGGCCACCCGCCACGCCGCCGCCGACCTCTTCCACGATCTGCCGGATGGTGCGGCCCATGGGCACTTCGATCAGGCCGCCCCGCGCGATCTTGCCCGCCAGGGAAAACACCTTTGTACCCGTGCTGTGTTCCGTGCCCAACGCCGCAAAAGCCCCGCCGCCGTGCCGCAGGATCCACGGCACCAATGCAAGGGTTTCCGTGTTGTTGACCAGTGTCGGACACCCGTGCAGGCCCTGCTTTGCGGGATAGGGTGGCCGGAACGACGGCGCGCCACGGCGCCCCTCAAGGGAAGCGATCAGGGCGGTTTCCTCGCCGCAGACGAAAGCGCCCGCCCCGCGGGCGAGTCGGATGTGAAAGTGCCGCCCGCTACCCAGGATGTTATCACCGAGGCATCCTTCGCGCTTACAGCAGGCGATGGCCTCCGCGACCCGGGACACGGCGAGGGGATATTCGTCGCGAATATAAAAAATACCCTCTTCTGCGCCGACGGCGAGACCGGCGATGATCATGCCTTCAATGACGCGGAACGGATAGGACTCAAGAATCATCCGGTCCATGAACGCCCCCGGATCGCCCTCGTCGCCGTTGCAGATGACATATTTTTTTCCGCCCGGGGCGTTTCTCGTGGCTTCCCATTTGGCCGCGGTCGAAAACCCGGCGCCACCGCGCCCGCGCAGCCGGCTCGTCCTGATTTCCGTGATAATGGCCTCCGCCGACGGATAGCTCCGGCCGCCGCAGGGTACGCCAAGACAGGCGCGCAATGCATCAAATCCGCCCAGTCGGCGGTATTCCTCAATATCCGTGGGTGCTACCTCACCGCAATGCTCCGTTGCCAGGCGCTGTTGCGCGCCCAGGAAGGCGGCGACTGGGGCATCGCGCACATCCAGCGCGTACCGCTTCGGCACATCACCGCTTTCCTGCGTGTAGGCGTGCCGCAACCAGCGGTTTGCCGCGCCGCGCAGGCGCAGCCAGGAACTTGCGGGTTTGAAGTGCCTCGTCAGAATGACTTCCACATCCTCGGGCCGCACCTTGGCGTACAGATGCGGCGGTTCTTCCGGCAACAGGATCTCCAGTAACGGGGTCTGATGGCACATGCCCACGCAACTGACGGGTTTTACATGCACACGGACCCCCAGCGCGGCCAGGGATTCCATCAAGGCCCCGTGAATTTTTTTGCTGCCGCCCGCCACACAACAGGAACCCAGGCCGATGCGTATTTCTCCCGGCGTGACCGGTATTGAATCGTCGACCTGCGGCCCATCCCCGCCCGCACGCGCCTGTTCCTCAAGAAAACTTTCCAGCATGCCCGGCACCGTATCCGGTCGAACGTGGCCGAAGGTAACCGTGTCTATCTGGACAGCGGGCGCCAGGGTGCAGCACCCCAGGCAGGCAACCTTCTGCACGGTAAACAGGCCGTCAGCGTCGGTATCCTCGCCATCCCGCAAGCCAAGTTGCTCCGCCACCGCGTCATGAACCTGCGTGGATCCTTTCACATGGCACGCGGTGCCGTCACAAACGCGGATAATATGCCTGCCAACCGGGCTGCGCCGGAACTGGCCGAAAAAGGAGGCCACGCTTTCCACCGCTGCGGGAGAAATATCACTGTTGTCGCAAAGGTGGCGTAATGCTTCTTCGGGCAAATACTTGTACTGTTCCTGTATCGCCTGAAGTAGGGGGATCAACCTGTCCGGGGTCCTTCCGATCCGGTCAAGTATGCGGGTCACCTCAGCTATGTCCAATCGTGTATTCATTCGTTTTAGTATTGTTCCGGCAAGGCCATTTTTGAATTCCGGGGATATGTTCGAATGGCATTACCTTAAGGCTTTTGCATGTCGCAAATCGTAGCATACAATGAAACAAAGAAGGGGCTGACCCCAAAAAACGTACTCAAACCCTTATCTTCACCAACAACAAGATTCTTTTGGGGGGTCTGTCCCTTCTTTGCGCTCTAAAATTAGTACCTTTCGGAACATGTTTCCAATTACACATGTAAACTTGGGAGTAATACCGATGGTTTTGAAGATAATTGGGAATCGTGTCCCAGTCATTCGAACTACATATAGTGAAACTCATTTTTTGTCAACGGAATCGCCTTAGGCGCCTGATCGGGAGTTGAGGAGTCGCAGGCTCCGGATACGGCACAACATGACATTACGGGCGTATAATACCCGCCGAACCACCGAACAAACAAACCCGGCTGGTGTGTGCTATACTTAACGATAAGGTAAGAAGAAGGCGTACTTTCCCGGCGACAGACCTGCGTACCTGTTTCGCCGCGGCCTTCGAGGTTTGTGTATTCATTTCTGGT
>JAAYBJ010000079.1 GCA_012730105.1 Candidatus Hydrogenedentota bacterium | reverse complement strand
GTGGCCTTGTCATTGACTACCATCGGCACCAGGAGTACCGTGTCAGCGCCGTAGGCCTTGGCGCAATGCAAGGCGTTGGTCATGCCATTAATTCCCTTTTCGATCACAGCGGGGTCCGGGTCCGAAAAGGGCGCGTCCCAACCGCCGTACACGATCGAGTGAATGGGCGTGCCGGCGGCCTGGGCCAGTTCGCCCAGCCGCTTGGCGGCATCCAAATCGGGTATCGGCGATCCTTCGATGCCGCAGAAACCACAATCTTTGGCTAGTTTGAATTTGTCGGCATCGGAAAGTTTGCCGGGCAGCATGCCGATTTGCAACGCCTTTTTGTAAGCGCTCGGCGCGGCCTCTCCGACCGCTTTCCCGGCGATACCGGCCATCACGGATATTGCCGCCGTCTTTTTTAGAAACTCCCGTCGTCCCATGAAATTGTTTCGCATCTTTCACTACTCCGTTATGTTGTATGCTGAAAAGGTTACTATCATGCAGGGGGCTACAAAGTGCGTCCCATAATTATAACGATCCTGTGGTCAAATCAAAATCTGCCGCCGGCCTACGAATGACCTCCGGTGGGACGGCCTTCATTTATTACGATGTCACTCGGGCGGTGCCGCGCGGCTTCAACTTTGGGTAGGGCGTATTCACGCCTTTCACGGCGTGCCAGAGGATGCGGTTAAACGAACCCTCATCGGCCATGTCGATATCGTCCAGGGGCAGTTCCATGCATTTTTTCGCGTAGTAGCGCGCCTTGCCGCGCAGCTGGGCGATATTCTGGTTCATCTGGTCCAGCGGAATCTCGTTGGGCCTAGCCTTGTACGGGGTAAAATCCGGCGCTTCCTGAAAGCAGGGGGTCATCGGGTTGGAGGCCATGGTTAGCTGGTTCATGGGCGCAAGGCCGAAAATCAGTTCCATGGTCCGCAGCATGCCGGTCTGGTTGTACTGGGTGCTGTCCACCACGCCGCGCCGGGTGTAGGGGCTGATGCAGAAGGCGACGGTCCGGTGGCTGTCCACATGGTCCAGACCCGCCTGGGGATCGTCCTCGACTACGAAGATGACCGTTTCAGGCCAGAAGGGGCTGTTGCTCACCGCCTCCACAATTTGTCCGAGGGCGAGGTCGTTGTCCGCGACCATGGCGGCCGGCGTCGGGTAGCCCTCGCGCGTGCCGGTCGTGTGGTCGTTGGGCAGCAGCATGATCATGAAGTCATACCATTCGCCTGTCGCTTCGGCCGCGTGGAGTTCCTTGATGAATTCCCGGGCGCGGTAAACGTCCTGTACTTTTCCGGGGAAACCCACGTAGGTTGGGCACAAGTAAGGTTCGAGTGTGTGCAGGGGGGAGGTGGCGCGAATCTGCACGGTATTCGTTCCGTTCAAATAGTCGTTATAAATATCCGTCCAGGTCGCTTCATTGGGTGTGATCTGGGCGCGCACGAATTCCCCGTAGTCGCGAAAGGTGTGTCCCTTGCACAACACATGGTCCCAGATGAAGCCGGAAGAGGCGAAGGCCAGCGTGTCGTCCCCCTCATAGGGATAACTGCGGGGCCAGCCGCCAAAGCTCTTTTCCAAATAGTCGGTCACATAACCCTCGTTGGTCCACTGGTGTCCGTCGGCGCTGAGCACTCCGTTGCAGTAGAAATTATCCAGCAGCACGAATTCCTCGGCCAGGGCGTGGTGGTTGGGCGTGACTTCCCGGCCGAACATGCAAAGTGAAGGGTCGCCGTTGCCCTGCGGCATGTCGCCGAACACCTGGTCATAGGTCCGGTTCTCCTTGATAATGTAAAGAACGTGCTTGAAAACCGACACTTCGCCCGGCCGTGTGGGCACGGGCACCGCTTTGCGCTCGGCCCGGGGCAGGTTCATGACCTCCGCCATCAAGGGCAGCCGCATGTTGCAGGCCGCGCGGTAGGTGTGTTCCTGAAGTTCCTCCGCGTCCGGTGTTGGAATGAAATTCACGGAGCCCATGTAGTCATGGCTGTTGTACCCGTGCCAGCCCTTGCCGGCCATCTGCTCCTTACGTTGGATGTTCGCTTCCGTATTGTGTGTGCCGAGCCCCTTGATGTTGGCCACACAGATCATGTTTCCATCGTTGGTTGTTTCCACCGCGCCCGGGTACCAGCCGGTCGGTATCAGGCCGCGCATCTTTCCTGAGGCCAGGTCCAGGACGCCGAGCAGGTTGTTGCCTCCGTTCGCGATGTAGAGGGTCGTCCCGTCGGGAGACACGCAGAGTGCATTCGGCGCGCTGCCGAAGGGCAGGCGTTCCATCGGCTTGGCGCCAAGTGTTTGCGCGACTGTGTCGGTCGCGGTCTCTATGACGGAAACGGTGTCGCTGTTCGCGTTGGCCACATAGAGGCGCGTCCCGTCCGGGGACAGGGCCATGCCGCTCGGATGCAGGCCCATCTCGATTTCCGTTGTAACAGTACCGGAAGCAAGGTCAATGACGGATACCGTGCCTGTCGAGGCGATGCCCGTCTCCGGGTCGACCACGGCCTGGCTGCCCGCTGTGGGCCCCGTTTTGTCGCCTTCCGCGGGCCTGCGCCCGCCCCAGTTCGACACATACAGTTTGTTGTCAGACTGAAGGGCCGTGTAAGGGGCGATGCCCACGGGAATCTCGGCGTCCAGGGACTTGGTTTCAAGATTGACGATGCCGATGGTGTTGTTCCGGCTCAGCGCTACATACACCCGGTTGCGTTCCTCGTCGAGGCACAGGCCGCCCGGCGCGGAAGGGTTCTTACCGCTTGTCCCCGGCAGGACGACAGCGTCGCGCCATTCCATGGTGCCGGCCGCGTCCCGGCAGGCCGACCGCAAGGAATTCGTCGCGTCCGTGGTCCAAAGTGTTTGGCCGTCGCCGCTCCAGACCAGGCTATGAAAACTGTTCTGGCCCGAAGGCAATTCGAGCATCTGGATGATTTCCCGGCTTGCCAGATCGATAAAGACGATGTCCGCGTTCTTGGCGGACGCTGACGCCCGCCCGGTGGTTTTTACCGCGAGCGTGGCCCCGTCCGGGCTTACCGCGAGATCCGTGGGACGTCCAGGAAAGGCCACGGATACGCCTGCGGGCGCGATCGCCTGGGTTGTGGCGACGACAAAGGTGCCGTCATCCTGCGGGCCGACCACGGCTTTCCGGAGGAAATCCTCCGGGCCCGAGGCTACGGACCGCGCGATGGACCGTTCATAGGAATCAGAAACGCAACCCGTAATCAGCGCGGCGGCAAGGAGTATTGGCAACACTACATGAAATAAACGCATGGGTACCTCCGTTCTAAAAGAAACCAGGGTCATACATATTCCAATAAAAAGAGTGTACCCCTATACCCTGCGAAAAACAAAAGGTCTGACATAGTCCGACACTGTCCGACATAGTCTGACGTTGTCTGACTAAAACGTCATTTGCCCTTCAACCCACCCCGGCATATTGTGTACACTACCTCATGATACTTGGTTTTCTGTTTCACCTCTGGAGATTGTTTTCATGAATCACCTTTTTGCAAGAATCGCTTTTGTATTATTTCTGGCCAGCATGATTACGACGGCTTATGCTGAGAATGCTCCGGCAACGGATGATCCTGCGGCGATGTTATTGTTGCGGGCGCCTGCCGGGGAACGCTATGTGGAATTAAATCCGCAAGGGGAGACCATCCTGCCTAACGGCCGGAAGATCACCCCGCGTGGACAGTTGTTCCGGGTGCAGCCCCATCCCTATGGGCTGACGCTGAGCCCTGACGGTCGCTGGCTGGTTACGGCCTGCAGTGGCGGGCCCCAGCTGTCCATTCTGGACCTGGCCGATCCCGCTGCTCCTGTGCACACAACTGTCGGCGGCAAGAATGAAGAGGGAATTCTCGACGCTGTTTTCATGGGCCTGGCGGTTTCCCCCACCTCGGATGTCGTCTATGTGGCCGGCGGTGACGACTGGAGCATCATGGCGTTTAATCTTGCCACGCTGGAACGGGTATTTCGCATTTCCTGCGACCATGAAAGCGAGGGGAAGCGCTACCGTTTTGGCTATGTGGGTGACTTGCGCCTGTCCCACGACGGGTCCCTGATCTATGCCGTGGACCAGTCGAATTTCCGCCTGCTTATTATCGACATCGCGAAACAAAAGGTGATCCATTCAGTCCCCGTAGGCCGCTATCCTTTTGGGATTACCCTTTCTCCTGACGGCGCGCGGGCCTATGTCGCCAATGTCGGCATGTATGAATACGCCTTTATGAAAAAAAGATCAGGGCGCATGGCCAAAATTCCCTTCCCGCCTTTCGGCGTGCCGTCCAAAGAAGCTGAGGAAGGCGTTGTCATCCAATCCGATGAAGATGAAAAGGAAGACGTGCTTGTTCCCGGTCTCGGGGATCCGAACGATCCGCGCGCCATGTCCGTGTGGACGGTGGACATTGCCACGCGGGGCGAAGAACGCGTAATTGCCAAAACCAAGACGGGCCATCTCGTGGGTGAAAAATTAGAGGAATTCCCGGCGGTCGGCGGGAGCAGCCCCAACTCTCTGGCCGCGACGGAGGACTTCGTCTTTGTGTCCAACGGCAGCAACGACAGCATTACGGTCATTGACGCGCGCACGGGCGAGCGCGTGGAGGATATCGACCTCGATTTTCATCCTGCCGCCGCGCGGCTTCGCGGCATGATTCCCTTCGGCCTTGCCCTGTCGCCGGATCTTCAAACGCTGTATGTCGCCGAGGCCGGGATTAATGCCGTCGGTGTGATCGATGTGAAAGAAGGCAAGGTGTTGGGTCATATCCCTACGGCGTGGTTCCCCAGCAAACTGGCGGTGTCCCCCGACGGTAAAAAACTCTATGTGTCCTGCGCGAAAGGACTCGGTTCTGGCCCCAACGACGGGCCAAACCATGTGCCGGGCGATCCTACCGGCATCGGCGATTTGATGCGCGGTTACGTGGTGATCACGGATGTACCGGATTCCCCGGAAGCGCTGGACGCGTTGACGGCGGAAACCGTCGCCAACAATGTCGCGTTATACCCCTATGCAGAAGATGCACGGGAGAAGGGAAATCCCGTGCCGCCCGCGCCAAAAGCCTGGGAAAGCCCCATTAAACACATTATCTATGTTACCAAGGAAAACCGCACCTATGACGAGGTATACGGTGCCTGGCCGAAGGGCCGGGGCGACGCCGAAGTGTGCCGGCTGGGCAAACCCATCGACGTGTCCAACAAGGACAATACCAGTACGGTGAAGGATGTGGTCCTGATGCCCAATCACCTGGCGCTGGCGAAACGCTTTTCCATGAGTGACAACTACTATTGCGATTCGGACCATTCCGTGGACGGCCACCGCTGGCTGGTCGGCGTGTATCCCAATGAGTTCATGGAATGCCGTATCGGCGAGAATGCCGGGGGAATGGGGCCGGGCAACCATGCCTTTATCGGATCCTCGGGCGCGGTGTATCCCGAGGATTACAACGAAGGCGGCGCCATTTGGGAGCATTTTGACCGAAACGGCGTCCGTTTCCGCAACTTCGGGCTAGGCTTTGAGTTCAAGCCCCAGGACGAGGAGCAGGAATACCATGATACCGGTATCCGTCTCACTATCAATTATCCCATGCCAAAGCCACTCTTTGAAAATACGTCGAGGCAGTATGCCACGTACAACACCGATATCCCCGACCAGTTTCGCTTCGAGCAGTTCGAGCGTGAATATAACGAACGCTGGCTTTCGGGCAAGGAGCCCTTTCCGGATGTGATTACCCTGATGCTGCCCAACGATCACGGTGCGGGCGAACGTCCTGAGGCCGGGTATCCCTTCTGGGGCTCGTACATGAGCGATAATGACCTTGCCCTGGGACGCCTGGTGGAACTCATCAGCAATGGTCCCTACTGGAAGGACTGCGCCATATTCGTGACGGAAGATGACGCACAGGGTTACCGCGATTCCGTGGACGCCCACCGCTCCATCTGCCTGGTAATCAGCCCTTATGCCCGGCGTGATTACGTGTCCAGCCGGCATACCAGCATGTCCAGCATCCTGAAGACCATGTTTCTTATCCTGGGGCTGCCCGCGCTGAACCAGTATGACGGCTTTGCCAGCGATTTGTCCGACATGTTCACCACCACGCCCGACAATGCGGAGCCCTATAACGCTTTGCCCGTCAACGCGGAAATTTTTGATCCCCAGAAAGCCCTGGATCCTTTTGATGCGGAATTCAACTGGCGTGCTTTGGAAGTTCGGGAGCCCATCGACAATCAGCATTTTCTGGATACGGACCCCTACGGGCAGAATGGTCCCGCAGGCCACACGCCGAGATAAGCCGATTGTTTCGTTTTTTTTCATTCAACTTGGAGATTGACTGTGGATGTTTTTAAAGTATGTTGTTCACACTTCAGTGTGCCTGATGCACATCGTTCTTGCGGCACGCTAAAACGCTAACAACGTACAATAATCTTCTCCCTGATTGCGGCAATTCAAAAACACACTATGAACGAAAACACGCTATGACAATTCAAATCCAAACTCTTCCGCCGCCTGGGACACGCCGGGGCTTTACACTCATTGAACTACTGGTGGTGATTGCCATCATCGGCATTCTGGCCGCCATTCTTTTGCCGGCGTTATCCCGTGCCCGCGAAGCCGCACGGCGCAAGAGTTGCCAAAGTAATCTGAAGCAACTTGGCATCGCTCTGAAACTGTATGCCGACGAAACACGGGGAAATTATTATCCCCATCGTCAGATCCGGAATATCTATGGCAACCTCAGCGCGGAAATGATGTTTGACGGTCGTTCCATGATTCCGGAGTATATCTCGGATATCAATGTCATCTGGTGCCCCTCCTGGTCGGCGACCCGGGACATTGTGGAACGCTATGACGGCATGAAAGGCAACGGTGACGGCATCATCCAGCCGGAAGAAATCGGACAGGAGCCCTATCATTACACCGGTTGGGTGATCACTGAGGACGTAAACATTCTCGGCCCCTTGGTGGGCACTGTGGGCACGGACAGCTACGGACGACACAGTGAGGCTGAATTCCATGAGACACCGTGGGGAGAACTTGCCCAAGCCAACATTGACACTCAGGGCGCAGCAAGTGACGGGGACTTTGAGGTCTCAGAAACGTTCGCGGGCACCCAGGCCGGCAACGGCAATATAATCTATCGCCTGCGGGAGGGCATCGAACGTTTTCTCATTACGGATGTCCACAGCGCCGCCGCCGTCAAGGATACCTACACCACCATTCCACTTATGTGGGATCACGTCTCCGCCAATCCCAAAGACTTTTCCCACATCCCGGGCGGCGGTAACGTACTTTACCTGGACGGGCACGTCGAATTTCTTACCTACCCCAACGCCAGGTTTCCCATGACAAAGGACAGCGCCTACACCCTCGGCCGCTACGGAAAGCCCTTCGACGGGTTTTAAACATTGTTCCTTTATCAAATCACACCAAATTCAGATATTCTGATCTTGTGGGAATTGCAGGTGGTTTCTTGATCGCGTTAGCGTCTGGCGGATCGTTTATTTGGCTTCAATCTATAAAAACTTTCAAGAGCCATGTCAGTTTATGCGTATTTTTATTTGACATTCACGCCATCTATAAATAAAAATAATGAAGACGGGCGGATTTGCGATAGAATAGAAATACGGCGGTTAAAACATGGGAATCTGCTAAAACCATTTGTCAAAAGAGGAGTATCGGTTATCATGGAGGGAGATCATCGGGAGGCAACCATGCGTCATTGCCCCGCATGCCGTTCTGTGATTGATGTCAAAGCAGTAGTCTGTCGGTTTTGCGGGCGAAATGTTCCGCCCGTACTTCCGGGATATCGGCGTCAGGCCGCCAATAGGGCCGATGAACCGGGCGAAAAGCCCGCTGCAAATGAATTGCATTTGTTTTTAAGAGACTTACAGGCGGCCGCCAGCAGGGGGCTCCTTGAGCCAACCCTTTGCCGGGATGCCGAGATAGACAACTTGTTAAAAGTCATTTGCAGTGATAAGAAGCCAGATATCATTGTTACAGGCCCCGATGGCGTGGGCAAAACCAATCTTATCTATGGCGCCGCGACGGTTCTGTTGGGGGAAGCAGGGCTTTCTTACGGAATCCGCCCAAAACTGCTTCAGGTGTATCCGGGTGTTCTTGAGGGGCATCATGAAAGGATACCGGTTCGCCTGAAAGCGCTTGTAAATTTATGCAATGAACAGGGTGATGTAGTCGTTTTTCTGGATGATTTCGGGGCGTTGTTGCTGGAGGGCATAAAGAAAATATGTCCCGCAAGCCAGCTGTTCAGCCTTATTGACTCTGGACAGATGCAATGCGTCGTCACCATGACTGGAGAGACATTCAAAGAACTGAGAACTCTGGTGCCTAAATGGATAAGCCGGTCTGTTGTCCTCGAACTGGCCCCTCCGGATGCACAGACAACCTTGCAGATAATGACGGGACTCCGGGGAATGTTTGAAAAGATGTATGGGGTCAAAGTCAGCGGGCAGGCCCTGGCAAGCGCCGTTCAACTTGCGCAGCAGTATCTGCCACGGGAGGAATTCCCGGGAAAGGCGGTCGAGGTCATAGGTCAGGCCTGCAACCGGTATCGGCGTAAAATTGCCATGCGCGAATCCTGTCCGCCTGAATGGCTGGATGATGCGACCATGCATCTCTTGGGAATAAAGGTGGGCAGCCATGATGTCAAGCGTGCTGTCAGTGAGATAACCGCCATAGATATTGATACCGCGGAAGCGGACCGGTGGCAACTGAAACTCGAGGAGCGTCTCGGCAGACATATTATCAGCCAGGGGGCTGCCATAAAAGCGATCGCCGCCGCCGTCACGCAACTGCGGTTAAATTTCGGCGGCCGCGGTCGGCCTGCAGGGGTCATTTTACTCGCCGGGCATCGCGGTGTTGGAAAACTCCGCGCGGCGCGGGTCCTTGCCCGGCAACTGCTCGGGAATCTCGACGACTTTGTTCATTTTAACATGGCGGATTACGCGGGCAAAGGCGGGGTGGAACGGTTTTTCGGAACGGCGCAGGATTTTGGCGGTGACCTTGGCAGCGGTGTGTTTGCCCAGGTGGTCCGCGACACGCCGCTGGCTATTGTGACATTTGACGGTATTGAAAACGGGTCTTCATTTTTCATTGAAGAACTCCTCCGGGGCGTGCAAAGTGGCTGTATTCGGGATAATCGCGGCCAGCGGCTCGAGTTGCGGAAATGCCTTATGATTCTGACAGTCAATACAGATCAAAACGCGGATGATGCCCTGGTTGCCACTTTTGGCTCCAGCCTGGGAAGAAGGCTTTGCGAAGCGATTCCGGTCCATGTAACGTTGGAACCGTTGACCCAGGAATCTGTTCTCGCTGTTCTGCAGCATGCCATGCAGGAATTTTATAAGGAACTGCGTCCGCTGGGAGTGCACCTGCACGTTCAGGGAAGTGTTTATGCCGTGTTATCTAAACTTTGTTACAGCCGGGAATGGGGCCTTGAAGGCATGAACGAGAAGTTGGAGAAAGTTGTATTTAAGCCCGTCCGGAACTTGGTCCGGGAAGGGCCTGCGGGCTTTGGGAGTGTTATCACTGTCATGGGAGAAGGCGAGGGTATCAGGGTAAATATTTCCGATACATCGGCTTGATACTACGATTATCCGCCGGAAGGGCGGGTTTACTGCCTGTCGGGTAACGAAGGGATGCCACCGGCGACAGACGAAGCGGAACCGGATTTCATCTGGTGCGCGATCGGTTTTCCCGGTAGTCCGGCATTGTACGTTTGAAAGATATTCATCAGGCCTCAAACGGAGCATCGGGTTTACATAAATGAATTGCCGCCTGAAAGAAATGACTTTCAAGGACGGGATAAGTATCGAAGTGTTAGTTAGGAGAAGGCCCTATGGAGAATAAGGAAGGGGAAGAGTTTTGCTCCATTCATGCGGATACCTGCTTTAGCGGGGAGCCTGGCCTGTTGCGGGGGAAGGCGTGCGGGGAAGGAGGCGCCCCGCCGCCCGAAAGTACCGGCCATGAAACAAGCCGGTTCTTGATGGTTCAGGAAACCGAGGGGCGCTATGTGGGTTCAAAGGAATATGCGCGGGGGGGGATGGGCCGTATCCTGATCGCTTTTGACACCGTATTGGCCCGTGACGTCATTATAAAGGAACTTCTGCCGGAGCAATCCGCGGCTGCTGAAAGTGTTGCGGGGGACTCGACTTCGGGTGACGCTGGCCATCCACGGCTGCAACGGTTTCTCCAGGAGGCGCGCATTACCGGCGGCTTGGAGCATCCTTCCATAGTTCCCGTGTATGAACTTGGCTGCCGCACCGACGGCACGCCCTATTACACCATGAAAATTGTCCGTGGAAAGACCCTTGCGCAATCAATTCAGGAAGCGGCTTCCCTTCGAGAACGTCTTTCGTTGTTACCCCATTTTATTAATTTGTGCCAGGCTGTTGCCTATGCCCATAGCCGCGGTGTGATTCATCGCGACCTGAAGCCTTCCAATATCATGATCGGGGAATACGGGGAGACGGTAATTTTGGACTGGGGATTGGCCCGTAAACTTGGGCAGGACGACGCCCACGCGTCTTTTGTCGGGGGAGAAATGGTAGGAACGGGGCTGTCCGGTGAATTCCCTTCAGAGGCCACCATGCCGGGCACTGTGCTCGGAACACCGCTGTATATGGCGCCTGAACAGGCCCGGGGAGACATTGCGAACATAGGCGAACGCACGGATGTGTATGCCCTTGGAGTAATCCTCTACAAAATTATTACCGGCAAGACGCCCTACACTTTTTCTACCATCCAGGAAGCGGTGCTGAAAGTGACGCAGGAAGAGCCCGTGCCCGTCGGGGTGTACGAACCCCGGGCGCCGCGCGCTGTGGTTGCCATTTGCAACCGGGCCATGCAAAAGGAGCCGCAAAATCGATATGCCTCCGCGATACGCCTTTCGGAAGATGTGAACAGGTTCCTGTCGGGCGCCTTGGTTGAAGCCTATGATTATCGTTTTTCGGAACAGGTTCGTCTCTTTGTTTCACGCTACAAAGGCCGCCTGGCGGCTGCTGCGGCCGTCATAGCCCTCCTGCTCGGTATCATGGCCGTTTCATATGTACAGGTGACGATGCAGCGTGATGCGGCCAACACGGCGCGCAAAGAGGCGCTTCATGCGCTGCAGCAGGAAGGAGTGGCGCGTCGTGAAGCGGAAAGCGCCAGAAAAGAATCCACTCAGGCCCTTTATCATGCCCAGATTGCGCTCGCGGCCAGCAATATCAAAGAAGGATATTTTGATCGGGCGCGCCGGCTGCTGGCTGAATGCCCGAGAGAACTTTACAACTGGGAATGGGGGCGGTTGGAGTTCCTGTGTAACCGCGATTTTCGCTCGTTTAATCAAAGGCTTAACTGGAACCGGGTCGCGGCACGAAGCGGGTACATCATTGATCTCAAGCACGGCCGGGTCATTACAGAAAACGTTTCCTCCGATTTTTCCCTTTATGACAGCATGACGCGGGAAGAAAGGAAGGTCTACAGGTCGTCGCTGAGAAAAGATTACCAGGTGTGTATTAGCCCGTCCGGAACATGGTGGCTTGAACGCGAGAAAAGCCATGCGACATTGTTTCGTGCGGAGGACATGTCTGAACACCTCAAATTTACCCTGTTGAACCATTGGCTCTGGAGCTTCAGTTTCAGCCCGGATGATTCAACCCTGGTCGTACGGGAATCTCCTGAAACGATTGCCGTCTATGATCTGAACAAGGGGATTCGTCGCTGCGGATTTGATGAGATCGCCTTGATACAGGCCCGGTTAAGCCATAACGGCGCCTGTCTCGCCGCGATAACCGCCGAGGCTGAAACGCACAGCACGAACAGGGGTACTCTTTCCTTCCGTGATACCGGCTCAGGCGCGTTGATATCACGAAAGGCCGCAAACGACCTGACGGCGCTGGATTTTGTCCCTGGAAAGGACGTGCTGGTTACGGGTTCGGCCCAGGGAAAAATAACGGCCTGGATACCCGCGACGGATGCCCCCCTCTGGGAGGTTCAGCCGAACGGGACCGACGTTGTCGCCCTCGCGATTTCTCCCGCCGTTACCGATACCGAGGGCGTGCCGCAGGTGGCAGCGGCTTTTGGGGAAGACGGTTCCGTCTGGGTGGGAGATCCCTTAACCGGTGAAGAACGGTGCCGTTTCAGGTGTCCCGGCAGCGGGGCCGGCGGCCTGGCCTTGTCCCCGTGCGGGCGATATATCGCGGCAGGTATGGCGCAGCGTATTTATTTGTATGATGCCCTCTCCGGAAGCCTGCTGCATTGCCTGGAAGGTCATGAAGACGCGGTAATCTCTCTCGCCTTCTCTCCCGATGGCGAAATGCTTTTTTCCATTACCGAGTCGGACATTAAAATTTGGAAAACGAACGCTCCCGACGCCGTGGAACGATTGAAGGCATCGGGGATATCAAGTGTTGCCATGCTCCCCGGGAACGAGGTGATTCGCGGGATTTCAGCGGACGGGCGCGTCGGGGACTGGAATCTGGCAAGCGCAAACCCGAACGGCGAGGAATATCCGCTGGGACCGGCATCCAGTGATGCCCTGTTAAGTCCCGGGGGGGGGCGGGCGCTGCTTGAGACAGACGCAGGGCTTTTGCTTTACGATGTGGACGCCAAACAAACGCTTGTAGAATTCCCCAAATATAATTTCACATCTTCTCCGGTGGCTTTCAGCCCCGGCGGCAAATGGATTGCCTTGATGGCGCCGGATATTTTCGCCCAGACGGCCGTTATTTATGTATATGATGCGCAAAACGGAAAGGAATCTTCGATAATACGGCTGTATTCCCGCGATGAGTCATGGAATTTCGCGGCTTCCGCTATGGCATTTTCGCCGGATGAGGCCTTGCTGGCGGTAACGGCCCTTGGCCGGGTGATATATTACAGCATACCTGAAGGTTACGAGATAGGTTACCGGACAATTCCAAAGCAGACGGATAACCATCCCAATAAATGCTGGTTCGATGCTCGCGGGGAGAGGATCGCGGTTACTTCAGGCGTTAACAGTCTGTGTATTGTTGGCAGGAAGGAAGGGAATACCCCGTTGGAGTTCGGCATGTTTAGCCACAGCATAACAGCGGCGGCTTTTAACGGTGACGGGTCCCGCCTCGCCGTGGGCGACGAAGCGGGTGTCCTGTCGCTCTGGGACACCGGCCGGGCAGTGCAATTGCTGAATGAACCCTTGTTCAACGGCGGAATACGCTTTGTCCGCTTTTCGGGAGATGACCAGGTTCTCGCGGTGGGCGGCAAGGAGCAAACGCTGCTTCTCCGTGCGTTTCCCTGGCGCGATTCGGAGTTGCCCGGGAATGCGTGTGTTTCCGTCGATGAACAGATGGAAGCAGTAAAAACTTACCAGGAACAGAATGCACCCCTGTGGGGAATCTGTCAGCATCGCATGCATCTTATTGAAGACCAGGCTTCCGGGACGGGTAACCCGGATCATGTCTTATCCAGCCTGCTTTCCGGCGCCTCGTGCCCAGGGGGAGGTTCGTATCATTTATCTGAGGAGGAGAAGGCGCCTTGCTGCTCCGTTCACGGCGTTTTGTACAATCCGGCCCATCTGCTGGCCTGTGTCAATGAGTATGAATCTGGAAAGTCCGATCCGTCCCTGTCCGGTCAAAAACTGTGGCGGGCCCTGCCGGAGGGGTATCAGGAACTCATGAATCGAATAAAAAGATGGGCGATTACAGACAAGTGTTTCCTCAGGTCGGCCCTTCTCGCGTGTGAAAAGGGATTGTCACGTTATCCCGAGGAAGCAGATTTTCAGGCGGCCAAACTGGCCATTCTCTTGGAACTTGGACGAGAAAAAGAAGCTCTCGATCTGGCGAAAAAACTGCCTTCACAAATAAGAAGTGAGCCGCTGGTGGCCCCAAAATTTGTTTTGGCCCTTGCCCGCAGGATGGAAAACAACGATTTACAGGAGGCTTGTAAGATACTTGCGTACCATTTGGCGCACCGCAAGGCGGACGCGATTGTTTATGAGGCGTTGGGGATGCTTCGTGAATCGCCCGAATGGCGGGAAAATGAGGATGTCCGGTTGATAGAGGCCATGCTTGCCTGGAAGCCGGAGGACTGGAAACAACTTCCTTGGCATGCGTCGCTGGATACCGCCCTCGCTGAATCCAAAACTACCGGTAAACCCGTTCTTATAAATGTTACGATTCCCGATTCGGAGGCTATGCGGCATCTTCGAGAAGGAGTGTACAGCCATCCCGTCATAAGGGAACAACTGCTCTCATATTATGTTCTGGCTACCTTGAGTGCGGCTGAGCATCCTGAACTTGTGACAAAATACGGCGTTACCGTACTTCCGGGCCTACTCTTCCTGGACGGGGAAGGAACACTGCTCAGGCGCGAATCCTGTATGTTTTCGATACCCGCTTTTCAAGAACAGTTTCTCGCGGGTTTTCGCGATCCGAATCAGTTGCGCGAATGGCTCCTAATCGGTCCCTTTGATTCCCGGGGTTGTGAAATCATAGAAAACGCCTGGACACCCGACTTGTTGGCACGCACCGACTTTACGGGTAAGTTCGGGCCCGTGGTCTGGCAACATTACAGATGCCCCAATGTGTTCAATAACGTGGAACTTGCCAGCCTGTATCCCAACATAGCCAATAGTTTGTTTTACGCCTATACCTGTTTTGAAATTGCACATGAAATACCTGTTTTTCCTCATATCGAATTGTGGGAAAATGGGAAAGCATGGCTGGACGGTCAGGATGTTACAAGCAGGACCAGGCAGAGAGAGCAAAACACGGATGCCGGGCAAGCCGTGGTATTGATGCCAGGCCGGCATGAGCTGCTTCTGAAAATTGAGGGACGCTGGAACGTTGATTTCAAGGCTGTTCTCGATTGCGAAGACGTCACACTACCTGAAAATATGCGATACTGCTTTCCTCACGATGCACCGCCATTATCGGTGTTGATTAACCGGTCGGAAGAATCCCCTGGTATCGGCAGCGATACCGCTTCCAAAGATCCTCGCACCATAGATATCACGGTCCACAAAGATCATGTGCTCAGGGAATGGCGGGAGAACTATGGAGAAATTCTGGCAACACTGAATCCCCAGCCCTGTTATGAGGACGGCAAAATTGTCGGTATCCGCGCGGAGTATCCGGAAAAGATCGCTCTCCTGGCCCAAGCGGGTTTTAAGGACGGGGATATTGTGATCGCCGTCAATGAATATGACATTGGCGGTGACAAAAGCATCCTCGAAATCGCCGAGCTGACCGAGGGTTCAAACCCTTATATCATCAAGGTCAAGCGGGGAAAAGAAATTTATACCTTCGTTGTGCACGTTCAATAAAGAACTCTGGTAAGACCGGTGCGGATCAGCACATTTCCCAGATGGATGCCTGGCCCATGCCGCCGCCGACACAGAGGGTGGCGAGACCGAGGCGGTTGCCGCGACGCTTCATCTCATGCAGCAGGGACACGATGATGCGGGCGCCGGTGCAGCCGACCGGGTGACCCAGCGCGATGCCGGAGCCGTTCACATTGGTGATGTCCCGGCTCAGTCCGAGTAGTTTTTCGCAAGCCAGGTACTGGGCCGCAAAGGCCTCATTGAGCTCGATCAGCTCCATGTCTTCCAGCTTCAGGCCCGTGCGCTGCAGCGCCTGGCGCGTGGCCGGTACCGGACCGTAGCCCATCAGCTCCGGTTCAACGGCACCCAGACCGTGTCCCACGAGCCGGGCAATGGGTGTGACTCCCAGGTCTTTTGCTTTCTCCTCTGCCACCAGCACCAGCGCGGCCGCGGCGTCATTGATGCCGGACGCGTTTCCTGCCGTGACCGTGCCGTCCGGCTTGAAGGAAGGCTTTAACTTCGTTAGCTGGTCCATGGTCATGCCGGGCCGGAAGTGCTCGTCCTTGTCGAACACAATCGGGTTCCCTTTCCTTTGTGGGATTTCCACCGGCATGATTTCTTCTTTAAATTTCCCTGTTAGTGTGGCATTTTCGGCGTTGTTATGGGAGCGCACGGCCACTTCGTCCTGTTCCTGACGGGAAATGGAATATTTCTCCGCGAGGTTTTCGGCGGTAAGGCCCATGATCAACCCGCAATAGGGGTCCGTAAGGCCGTCCCAGATGCCGTCGGACATGACCCCGTGCTGCAGGCGTTTGCCCCAGCGGGCGTCCTTCAGCACATACGGCACCCGGCTCATGACTTCCACGCCGCCCGCGACCACCACGTCCATGTCGCCCAGCATGATCTGCTGTGCGGCGTAGATGACGGCTTGCATGGCGGAAGCGCAGTTACGGTGAATCGTCAGCCCGGGCACCTCGATGGGCAGGCCCGCCTTCAGCGCCGCCAGACGGCCTGACGGGGATTCATCCGTCCGCTGCATGCACTGGCCTACTATCACGTCACCCACGGATTCCGGGGCGACTCCCGCGCGTTTGACGGCCTCGCGCACGATCATGCCCATCAAGTCAATCGAAGGTATGTCTTTAAGAGTGCCGCCAAAGGTCCCGATAGCCGTACGCACCGCCGATGCAACCACTACGTTTCTCATAAACTTTCTCCCATTTATTTCCGGGTTTTCCCGCATGCCATAAAAAATGACGCATTTCGATACTACTACCTGTTTTGAAAATAGTACCATTACTACCGTGCATATTCAAGCACTAGGGGGGCGGCAAACGAAGAACAATGAATACCTATCAGACCCAAGGGATAGAAAAAATAATGGAAAGCAAGGAGCAGTAGTGCAACGGCACTGTTCCGTTTTGTCGGACTGAGGTGTCGGGTCCGCAAAAAAGTTGGGACAGCCATCGGCGCGGTTCAGGGGCACATGCAATGCTTATAGCGTTCGTGCGCGTCGGAGGCAGTTCCATTTTTTGCTCAATGAATATCTCAGGGCCATTTTCTGTGTGGAACATACCATCACAGAGCGTCGTGCTTTTCAGGGACTGTATCTGCTACTTTTGCCATTGCCCGTAGAAATTTTTTCTTGTCCGCTTTTGACACGCGATTAAGAAGATAATCAGCGGTTTCCAGCGCGGAAATTTTCTCCGCTATGGCCAAGGTGGCAAGTTGGTTTATGGAGATATTTTCCTGTTCGGCCACCTTTCGAATATGTTCATGCAGGGAGTCAGGTAAACGAAGACTGATGGTGCTCATGGTTTTGCTCCTATCTCAGCCAGAAATAGTTGTGGTGTGACAATTTTGATGCCAAAACTTTCTGCGCCTATGAAATCTTTTGTGTTGAAAGTTACAATATGGTTGCAGCCCGATGCTACCGCCACCTCCAGAACCATGTCATCTTTAGGATCCTTTAATAAAGGTCGCCAAAGATAATAAATTTCCGTAAGCTTTGCTTGAGCGCAGAGATAGTCAATAACGGCGTCCACATCCTGTTCTGACAAACGTGTATTTCCAACCAGTTTTTTGGCTGCGTATTCGTACTCCAAAACCAGGGGAACAGAAACAGAAGGGATATATAAACCGCTGTCCATCTGCATCAGTAACTGGTATGATGCCCCGTGCTTGCTGCGCAATGCCGAGACTAAGACATTAGTATCAATTACTATCCTTGGCTGGATCATAATGGTATTATATGTGATACCATGACGCATGTCAAGCTTGAAGGGGATTATGAATGGGATTATGGATCAGGTCGTGAATCTCAAAATAGCAGTTGAAACATGAAAAGCCTGCATAAATAAAGGATAAAAAGTAAGAAAAAACAGATGATGCACAAACCAAGATATGTGCGAGAGTCCTTGTCCTTCTTTATGCCCTTTAAGTCCCTTAGGTTAAGAAAACGCTTTCCAAAACCAGCTGCCGTTTTCGAATTACGCAACGCCCGTTTGTTCAAATTGCGACTGCAAACTGTGGCTATAACCCAAGTTCCACTTTTCGGCGCTCGAGTTCGAGCAGGCGGTCGCGGTATTGGGCGGCCTGTTCAAACTCCAGGCGGGCGGCGGCATCTTTCATCTGCTTGCGCAGTTTAGTGATGGTCTTGTTGAAATCCTCGTCGGAAACGTAAACGTCGGGTGTTTCCGCCGCCTTGGCGAGGGTTACATAATCCCGCTCGCACAGGTTGCCGAGCAGGTCGGGCACGGCCTTTTGGATGGAACGCGCCGTGATGCCGTGTTTTTTGTTGTAGGCCAGCTGCTTTTTACGGCGCCGGTTCATTTCGTCCATGGCGCGCTTCATGGCGCCTGTGATGGTGTCGGCGTACATGATCACCCGCCCGTGGAGGTGGCGCGCGGCCCTGCCGCAGGTCTGGATCAGGCTGGTTTCCGAGCGCAGGTAACCCTCCTTGTCAGCGTCCAGGATGGCGACCAGGGAAACCTCCGGCAGATCGAGTCCCTCGCGCAGAAGGTTGATGCCCACAAGGGCGTCATAGTCGCCCTGCCGCAGCTGGCGCACGAGTTCGATACGTTCCAGGGTTTCCACATCGGAATGCATGTACCGCACGCGCAGGCCGAGATCGCGGTAGTACTCCGTCAGGTCTTCGGCCATGCGCTTGGTCAGCGTGGTTATCAGCGTTCGCTCGCCCCGTTCCGCGCGCGCCCGCGCCTCGTGAAGCAGGTCGTCCACCTGGTTGGCGATGGGCCGCACCTCGACTTCCGGATCCACGAGTCCGGTCGGCCGTACCACCTGCTCCACGATGACGCCCTCGCTCTTTTTAAGTTCCCACGCGGCCGGCGTGGCGCTGATGTAGATGACCTGGTTCAGCCGCGCCTCGAATTCCTCGAAGGTGAGGGGGCGGTTGTCGCGGGCGCAAGGCAGGCGGAACCCGTACTCGACCAGTTTGTCTTTCCGGGACCGGTCCCCCCGGAACATGGCGCCGACCTGGGGAATGGACATGTGGCTTTCGTCCACGACCAGCAGGAAATCCTTCGGGAAGTAGGTGAGCAGGGTATGGGGCGGTTCGCCCGGTTTGCGGCCGTCCAGGTGTCGCGAGTAATTCTCGATGCCGGAACAGTACCCCAGTTCCTCGAGCATTTCGAGGTCGTAGTTGGTGCGCTGTTCCAGCCGCTGCGCATACAGTTCCTCGTTTCTGCCGCGCAGTTCGTCCAGTCTTGTCCCCAATTCCGCGCGGATGGCGCCCAGGGCGCGTTGCATCGTGCCCGCCTCCGCGACATAGTGGGATCCCGGAAAGATATCCGTACGCCGCAGTTTGCGGATGACGATGCCCCGCAGCGGGTCTATTTCGCTGAGTTGTTCAACCTCGTCTCCGAAAAATTCGATGCGTACGGCCCGGTCCGCCTCGTAGGCGGGAAAGACGTCCACGATGTCGCCGCGCACGCGGAAGGCGCCCCGGTGAAAATCAACGTCGCTGCGCGTGTACTGCATGGTGACCAGGTTTCGCAGGAGCGTGTCCCGTGGGAAAGCCATGCCGGTTTCGAGGGAAACGCGCAAAGAAAGGTATGCCTGGGGCGAGCCGATGCCGTAGATGCAAGACACGCTTGCCACCACGATACAGTCGCGCCGGGTCAGCACGGCGCGGGTCGCGGCGTGGCGCATCTTGTCGATTTCCTCGTTGATGGCGGAGTCTTTTTCAATATAGGTATCCGTGGAGGGGATGTAGGCCTCGGGCTGGTAGTAGTCATAATAGCTGACGAAATACTCCACGGCATTGTCCGGGAACAGGCTCTTGAATTCGCCGTACAATTGCGCGGCCAGAATCTTGTTGTGCGCGAGCACCAGGATGGGGCGGTTGACCCGGGCGATGACATTGGCGATAGTGAAAGTTTTCCCTGACCCGGTGACGCCGAGCAACACCTGGTGCGGCAGCCCTTCGTTCACGCCCCGTGCCAGGGCGTCAATGGCGTCAGGCTGGTCTCCGGCGGGTTCATACGTGGAGACCAGGGTGAACAGGCCGTCCTCATCCGGCTTCTTTGAAACGTTTTTTGGCCGGATTTTTGGCATGGCTCGGGGTCTCTTCGGGTTGGGGTTTTTGCACCCCGAGGTGAATGACATCAAAGACGCCCGGCACGCGCGCCACGGTCTTGGCGACCTGCTCGATGTTGCCTTCGTCGGCGGCTTCGAACTGAAAGTCAAAATGGTTGTTTACATCCTCCCCGGGACCGAACTGGGCGTTGAGGATGTCGATATTCAGCGGGCGCAGGGCGTTCGTGATGTCGGCGAGCAGGTTGGGGCGGTTGCGGGTGACCAGCCGTATCTTGGCGAGCATCTGGCCCTCGCCTTCCCAGGAGGCCTGCACGACGCGGGAATGATCCCGGGCGGAACGGGCGAAGCTTTTGCACTCGGCGCGATGAATGGATATGCCCGGCGTGCGCGTGACATAGCCCACGATGGTGTGGCCCGGCATGGGGTTGCAGCACTTGGCGAACTGCACCTGCATGCCCTTGAGCCCTTGCACCCGCACCAGTTTGCGCCGGGTCGCCTCGTCCACCTCGCGTACGACCGGTGGCGGCGGCGTTTTGGGGGACACATGGTATTGCCTGGGCCGGACCGGCGCTTTCGTTTCTTCGACGGGGGCGATTTCCCCCAGTTCGCGCAGGCGCTGGCGGATCCGGGTGCGCGCCCTTCCCGTGACCACGAAATCGATCCAGTCGAAATGGGGTTCCTGGTTTTTCGAGGTGAGAATCTCAATCGAATCGCCCATCTGCAGGTTGTAGCGGATGGGCACAATCTTGCCGTTGACCCGCGCGCCGATGCAGTGGTGGCCGATGTGCGAGTGGATCAGATAGGCGAAGTCCAGCGGGGTCGCGCCCTGCGGCAGTTCTTTGACCTCGCCCCGGGGCGTGAACACGTAAATGTTGGCCGAGGAGAAGTCCTGGCGCATGCTTTCCATCAGGTTGTCCTGGCTGCCGGCATCCTTGAGCCAGTCGTACATCTTCTGCAGCCAGGTGAGCTGGGTGTCCAGTTTGTCGTCCCGGCCTGATTCTCCCTCCTTGTACCGCCAGTGCGCGGCAATGCCTTCCCGGGCGATGAAATCCATCTGTTCCGAACGTATCTGCACCTCCATGGGCAGTCCGTTCTCGCGCATGACCGTCGTGTGGATCGCCTGGTACATATTTAACTTGGGCATGGCGATATAGTCTTTGAGCCGACCGGGTATCGGCGTCCACAGGCTGTGTACCACGCCCAGCGCGTTATAACACCCCGCGTCGGTCTGGGTGATGATGCGTATGCCCAGCACGTCCATGACCTGGGAGAAGTCCTTGCCCTGGCGCGACATTTTCTCGTAGATGCTGTACAGGTGCTTGGGCCGGCCGATAACCCGGGCGACGACTTCCGCCTCCAGCAGGCGCGGTTCAAGAAAGGTGATGGTCTTTTCCAGGTAGGCCTCCCGTTCATGCCGCTTCATGGCGACCAGGCGGGAAATGTTTTTATAGACGTCCGGCATCAGGAAATGGAATGCGTGGTCCTCCAACTCCCATTTCCAGCGTGAAATGCCAAGCCGGTTCGCAAGGGGCGCGTAAATGTCCAGCGTCTCGCGGGAGATGCGTATCCGGTCTGCGGATTCCAGGTACTTCAGGGTCCGCATATTATGCAGGCGGTCGGCCAGTTTGATCATGATGACCCGCAGATCCTGCGCCGTCGCCACCAGCATCTTGCGGATGTTCTGGGCCTGTTGTTCCTCCCGATCCTTGTCATTGTCCGGAAAACTCAGGCTGCTGATTTTGGTGACCCCGTCCACGATTTGCGCGATGTCGTCCCCGAATTCCTTGCGGATCGTGGGAATCTTGTGTTTGGTGTCCTCCACAACGTCATGCAGCAGGGCTGCGGCGCAGGTCACCGGGTCCAGGCCCAGTCCGGCCAGGATCGTGGCCACCTCGATGCTGTGCATGATGTAGGGCTCGCCGGACGCGCGCAGCTGCTTCTGATGGGCCTCATTCGCCACCCGGTAGGCATGGCGCACCACGTCAAGGTCCTCGGGCTTGTAGGACTTCTTGAGACGTTTGATTAACTTGGCGAATGCTTCTCTCATCCCATAACCTGTCTTTCAGGGTCCGCTGATTCCCCTTTATACGACAAACATCCGGGTGAATCAAAATATGCCTGCTCCGGCCGGGCGGCCCCTCCGTTCCGACCTCCAAATATTGCATGTCCGTGCCGATAAATCATACAATTGGCAACAGTCCTCTGTTCAATAACCATTAGGGAGATGCATCTATGACTACCGCAAAAAAAGTATATCTGGTATCGAACGGCGATTTGCGCCAGCCGGCCTGCCTGAATGGCTGGCCGCTCCAGGAAAAGACCCTGAAGCAGGTGCGGAACGCCCTTAAGAAGCTTGGGTTCGACTCAGAAGCCCTGCCCAAGTTTGACAAGAAACGCAAGCACGGGTTTTTGAGCCGGCAGTGCGAAGGCACGGAAGCGTTTTCGAAGATCGACCCCGACGCGCCGGTCATCATTGTGCTCAACATCTGGGCCTATGCCCATCACATCACCGGCCCGCTGCAGACCCACCGCGGGCCTGTTCTGCTGCTGGCCAACTTCGATGGCACCTTTCCCGGGCTGGTGGCGTTACTCAACCATTCCGCGAGCTTGGACCGGCTGAATGTGAAACATTCCCGCCTCTGGAGCGAGAGTTTCGCCAGCGATCCATTTTTCATGGAAAATCTCGCGACGTGGCTGAAGACCGGCCAGATCAAGCATTCCATGGCCCACCTGACCGACGGCAGGCAGGTGAAGCTTTCCTCCGGCGCCGAGGCCATCGGCAAGGAACTGGCGGAGCGGATCAGGCGGGAACGGCGCATTATGGGCCAGTTTGACCCCGGCTGCATGGGTATGATGAACGCGGTCATGGACCCGGCGAAACTGGGCGCGGTCGGCATGCCCATCGAGTACCTGAACCAGAGCGACCTGGTCGCGGAAATGAACCTGGTCAGCGACGAGGAAGCCCAAAAATACCTGGATTATCTCATTCGCAAGGGCGCCAATTTTCATTGGGGCACGAACAAGTTCAAGGAACTTGTATACGACCAGGTGCTTAGCCAGATGAAAATGTACGCCGCCGCCTGCCGTTTCGTGGCCCGGTACGGCCTGAGCGCCATCGGCATTCCCTACCAGTACGGACTGGTTCGCTGCGTGCCCGCGTCCGACCTGATAGAGGGCATGCTGAACAACACTGACCGCCCCATGGTCAAGGATCCCGACACCAAGCAGGCGGTGATGCCCGGAGAGGTCATCCCACATTTCAACGAGGGCGACATCGGCGCAGGCGTGCCCCAGCTCCTGATGAAAGAAATCTACATGGCGAAAAAGATGCCGGCCGAAACGACCCTGCACGACGTGCGCTGGGGCGGCGAATATGACGGCAAATTCGTCTGGGTGCTCATGATTTCCGGCGGCGCGCCGCCCGCCCATTTCGGCGGCTGGAAGAAGACCCACATCAACCGCCAGCCCTCCGGGTATTTCCCCCTCGGGGGCGGCACCTGCTCCGGTGTATGCAAGCCGGGTGTCTTCACCTGGGCGCGCTTCTATGAAGCCTACAACGAAATCGGCATGGATTGCGGCACGGGCGAAATGCTGGAATTGCCGGAAGCCGAAGTGCAGCGGCGCCTCCAGGCCACCGACCCGCAATGGCCCATTGCCAACGCCTATATTCCCGGCTACGGCCGTAACGAACTGATGGCGTCGCACATGTCCAACCATATCGTGGTCGGTTACGGCGACATCCTCCAGGAACTGCTGGCCCTCTGCAAGCATCTCGGCATCAAAACCCGCGTCGGCGGCGATGCCGGAAAGGCGCTCAAGAAGAAATAGAATAAGGTATCGCTTCCACCAGCAATTATGTCGCCGGCATGTCCTTTAAGAGGCGTGCCGGCGATGTCTATTGGGACGCGTGGGAAGCCAGGAAATAATAAGGACATGTGGGCGAAACTGTCCGATACGTCCGACGGTGTCTGATACTGTCCGACCGGCCTGTAACCGCCCAACCAAATAGAAATGTTGTGTCAGAGAAGAATTTCGTTCTCCACCATCTGTTCCAAGGTTTGCCCGCGGCGGATCAGCCTCAGGGTGCCGTCTTTTGCCAGTAGCACTTCGGGTGCTTCGGGGAAACTGTTGTAATTCTTCGCCGACATGCTCGCGCAATAGGCGCCCGCGCCGCCGATAATAAGAATATCGCCTACCTCGGCGCGTTTGAGGATGCGTGTCTTCAGCCCCTCCGGGTTGCTCGGCTCGGGCGAGAGGATATCGCCGCTCTCGCAGCAGTGGCCGACGATCAGGTATTCCTGTTCCGTGTCATCGCGCGGGGTTTCGGGAAGTAAGGTGATGGGATGCTGTGCGCCGTACAGGGCCGGGCGCAGGATGTCATTCATGCCTGTGTCGGTTTTGATAAAGGTATAGCCTTCCTTCCCCGTGTCCACAATGTCGATGACCGAGCAGATCAGTACACCGGCAGTGGCGGTGAGGAAGGCGCCCGGCTCGATTTCCAACCGCAGTTTCCGGCCGTGTTTTTCGGCGAAGGCTTGAAACTCCGGGACGAGCCGCGAGCCGATGGCCTGCAGGTCAGCGCCGTCTTCATAGTCCATACGGGCCGGTTTGAAGCCGCCGCCCAAACTGAGCCGTGTCGCCTCGGGGAATCGGGAGGCGATTTCAAGTGACATTCGGGCGCAGCGCAGCCAGACTTCGGGATCTGCGCCGGATCCGATATGGGTGTGCATTCCCGTGATGCGCAGATCATAACGTGCAGCCGTTTCCGTGACCCGGTCGATATAAGCGTGCCAGATGCCGAAACTGGAGGAGACGCCGCCCACATTGGTGCGGTTGCTGTGCCCGGAACCGAGTCCGGGATTGATGCGCACGCATACTTCCGCGCCCGGGAACAGTTGGCCGTACATCTCCAACTGGCGCAGGGAACAGGCATTGAACAGGCATCCCTGTTCCACCAGTTCCTTCAGGTTCCAGGGAAGCTGCTGAGAGGTAATCTGAATTTTTGACGGGTCAATGCCGGCGCGAAGGGCGCGTTCCGCTTCGTAACCGCTGCTGGCGTCCAGGCGCAGTCCGGCCTGGTCGAAAACCTGCAGCACGGCCGCCGTGGGCAGCGCCTTCATGGCGAATCGGGCGGTCAGCCCATAGGCGTTCGGGAACGCGAGTACTTCGGCGGCCAGCGTTTCCAGCGTAGCCTCATTGTAAACATACACGGGGGTGCCGTAGGTCTCGCGCAACGCGCGGGCCTGCTCCGACGACAGGGTAAAACAGGAACCCATAAAAGATCTCCTTTATAAAAAATAGTGGCAACACGGGCGCGGCTGCTCGCCGAGAGTATGACTTTTTCCTGTTGGAAACGAATAGCAGCGTGCCGCCTTTGGGGCGATGTCTTGTACGCGCACGGAAGCTCGAACAACATGCTTGTTGTTGAAAAGTAACAGATTATTTCCCATTGCGGGGGGCATCCGCAACCAAAGCCGGTTCAAGTGATGTTTTACGATTTTGTTTCATCCTGTTGCCGGGGGCCCGCTTCGGCGGCCCTTGCTTTGGGAAACGCGGGATCTTCCGGGGCTACGCCAAAGGCGTTGTTGTTGAACGTGAGGTTTTCCGGTCCGGTCTGGTTGAAACGGATGGGTTCTCCCGAGGTGTTGTGGATGATGTTGTCTTCCACCAGGAAGCCTTTGCTGCCCTCGTCAAAAAAAATGCCGTTGTTTGGCGCGCCGCCATGGGCAAAGGAACTGCGATGTACATCGTAAAGCAGGTTGCCCCGAAGCACGGTTCCCGGCTGAAGGCCGAGGGTGTAAATGGCGCCGCCGTCGGCAAGTACCTTCATGACATCGTGGATATGGTTGTTTTCCACCGTACAGTTGCGCTGTGAGGTTTCGGTCGAGTCCCAGCGAAATCCGATGGAGATGCCCGTGTAGGGCATGTTGAAGATATGGTTGTGGCTGATGCGCGTGCCGTCGCAGAAAGCGTCAAAAACACCCACGCAGCCCCGGTTGACGGCGCCGCAGGAGGTCACCGTACAATCGGCGACCGTGTTGCGCATCGGAACCAGGTCCGGTGACGCCCAGTCCGACGAAAGGGATCCGTCTCCGACCAGCGTGCCGGCGCCGGCAAGCGAGGAGCCCCGCCACCCCACCATGACACCGTTGCCGCCGATGTCTGACAGGCTGCAATATTCGACTCGGTTGTTTTTGCATCCCGCGCCCAGCACAACACCTGATGCCCCCGTATGAACCACTGCGCAACGGGCAAGCACGCATCCCTCGGCATGGGTGAACTGCAACGCGCCCGGAAGCACGTGGGCGGGTTCATTCATGGAGGTGCCGTGATGCCCGGCCTGAACGCCTATGTAGCCGAATTCGGGCAGCGGCCATTCCGCGTGGGAGAAGGTCAACCCTTCAAAGCGCAGGTTTTTCACCGGTGCGCCCGCTTTGCCTTCCACCTTGAGGAGGAGTTCCAACTTTGGCGCGATGAAACGCGCCTGGTTGGGGTCTTCCCCAGGGGCGGCCTGGTAGATCAGCGTGCCGGTTTGCTTGTCGAGGTGCCACTCGCCCGGCGCGTCCACAAAGGCTGCGGCGTTTTCCACGTAACAGGGTTTGTCCGGGCTGGTGGTGGTCATGCTGCCGTGACCTATCCAACCCGCCGGATGGCTGACGCGTAGGGATGCGCCTTCCCCGGAAACGATCGGTACACGGGTGATGGACCAATTCTGGTAGACCACCAGTTCCGCATTATCTTCGGCGGTTAACGCCACGGGAAGCGTTTCATGTAGTTTGATCCCCGTGACGGCGTCATCGACGATTGCCACGCGCATCAGGGCGTCCCCGTTCGGGAAGCGTCCCCGGGGCAGGCGTGTATCGTCCTTGAACAACTGTCGAAAAGGCCAGGCGCCCGAAAGGGCCTCCGGGAGCGTTGCCGTCCATTGGCCGCCGTCCCCGGGTTGCCAGCCCGTGATGGGCCTGCCGCCGCTCAGTATGGGCGTCTCATTTTGATAGGCTTTGTAAGTTACGGTCTGTTGGCCGCAGTCGGCCGCAGTAAAGTGGAGCGGCGCCTCCAGGGCGTAGAGGCCGTCCCGGAGGTACACCGTGATATCGGCGTCTTCACCCTGCGCGAGGCGGTCGCGCACGGCGGACTGGGCGCGTTGCACTGTGGCAAAGGGCGCTTCAAAGGTTCCGGATTGGCCGTCATCGCCTTCGGTGGACACATAAAAATCAACCGGCGCCGCAGCCGCGGCAAAACCTGCCAGGAGCAGAACGAGCACAATCGGTTTCATGGGGGAAGGCATCCTTTCTTAATGAATGCTTTACAGGAACCTCGAGGAGTGGTTATTGATGTTCCGTTTCCGCCGGGGTGTCCTTTGGTGTTGAATCAGGCCTGTCCTGTCGTGTGGACAGGATGCGGTCCCAGTACGCGAAGACAATCCAGAGCATAAACGGCAGCGTAAGGAAGAACAGGATGATCGCCGTGGGAATTTCACTGGCTTTCAGCAGGATGTCCTGGAAGCGAAGGGCGACAATAATAAACAGGGCGTGGAACCCGCAGAGAATCCCGCATCCGTAGAGCAGAATGCGGATACGGCGGCGCAGCGCCAGTCCCACGGTCGCCAGCACCAGCGCGACATAGGGCGGCACATTGGTCGCCAGCAGCGCGATATGCATGCTGCGTTCGTGACCGGCGATGGTGAACACAATTTTGGTGCCCGTATTCAGCATCCCCGACGCTTCCACGCGCCCCGCTTCGATGGCCACCCCGAGCAGGTGGCGTAGCGTTATTCCCGTGACCTGGAGCAGCAGTTGGCCATAAGCGGGCAGCAGCAGCCACCACAGTATGACCAGTACGATGATATAGGCCAGGAATCTCAGGCAGAAGCCCGGAAGGCCCCAGGTTTTCTTCTTAGTTACGATATGGACCCGGTTTACAATGTATTCCACCCAGAGCAGCCAGACGGCCACGACAAAGATGATGTAGATCGCCTGCCAGACATATTCATGGGCGAAATTGAACCATTCGCGGCTTGTGTCCACGGCGCCGATGATGGCGAGTACGGTGAGTCGCAGTATGTTGACGCCGTACATGACGGGTAGGCCCGCCGCGAGCCCGATCAGGCGTTTGCGCCACAGGGTCGGAAAGGCGAGCACCGCCGCGAGGAAAATAGCCATGATCTCGATGGCGCCGCATTCCGGGATGAGGATAAACGGGAAGGTGAGGGAGGTGTCCTTGACCGCCCCGTCGCCTCCCGCGCGCGCCGCCTGTTGCTGTTCGCGGAGCGCCTTCATTTCATCGCGTAAGGCCTCCGCGCGGCGTTCTTTCTCCGCCGTGTCGATGCGCGAATCTTCTTCCAATCCGTACAGCTGCCCCTGAAGGGCGTCTATCCGGGTAGCTATGCCTTGGCGCAGCACAAAATATACGCGCGGCCCGTTGACCCTGGGCGTGCTGCCGCGCCGTGCTTCAAGTGCCCGGTAGGACCAGCGTTCCCAAGGGCTGAGAGGCTCCGGCGAGGCTGTGGCGATCTCCTCTTCCGTGGGGCCGTCGCGGCCTTCGGTCCAGGCGGCGATGGAGGCGCGGGTTTTCCGGGGCTCGAAACGGCCGTAATGCGGCGGTTCGAGTTCGGCGTGTCCGATTTGATCGAGGGCAAGCATAGTATGTCTGGCCGCCTGGAACAGGTACCAGTCATTGATACGTGTGTGAATGGTGTAGCGGTAGGAGGTCAGAAGCACCAGCGTCGTTACGACAAACACCCCCACAAAACGCGCGATACGCCGGCGGTTTTCATGTTTAAACCGCGCCTCGTCTTCCGGTGTGGGCCCTTTATCGTGTATATCATTCATCCCCGGTGCGGCTCCATAACTTTACTTACTGTAATCCTCAGGATTTCCCGCTGCAACGTCCGGAGGAAAGTATGCCACAATGCCCAATCCAGCACCAAACCGCCGGGTAACGTCCACCTTAGGTCTTCTCGTAGTTTCTTTCTTGCGGGCATGCTGAAATAGGGGTCCGCTTTTGTTACAATAGGCCCATGGAACCTTTAGAATTCTGGACTACATACGGGGACAACACCCCGCTGGCCGATTTCGTGTGGCATTACGGGAAAGGCAATCTGCATGCCGCGGTGGACGCCTATCTGCTGCAGCGGCCTTCCGTGTTTGGCATCGTCAGGCGCGATACCTGGCGGTCAACCTTCAAGGCGAAAAACCAGTTTAACCGGGAATATGTGGCCTCCGGCTTGACGGCTTATCTGGAAGAAACGGAAGAGGCGTGGCGGCCCTTGGTCGAGGAAGCGCGACAAGCGGATGTGCGCGCCCGGGCCGAGGCCAAGGCACGGGCCGAGGCGGAAGCACTGGCCCTTGCGGTGGCGCGCGTGGAAGCGGAGGCGCGTGCACGAGCCGAGGCGGAACGCCTGGAAGCCCTGAATCGCGAACAGGCGGGAAATGTGCCGGGTGGCGCCGCTGAGGATCCCGCCCGGGAAATTTTCCCGGCGGTTTCCTTGCCGGAAGGTGGGGTCGCTGAGGAAAGTGCTGTCTCCCCTCAGGAAGTTGGAGAGACGAAATGGGGTGCCGGGCTTGAGGAAGAGGGTGGTTCCGGGATGTCTTTGAACGGGAGAGACGCAGGCATTCAAGGGGTCAAGCCCGGAGACGCTGGGAACGCGGATTGCTTTTCCCCGGACGGGACGATGCAGGATCCTGTTCAGGAGAGTGTCGGTGCGGAACCATCGGACGCGCCCGACTCAAGGGCCTTTTCCGATGACACCGTAACCACATGACAGGCCGCTAAACGCATGGACGTTGCTGAAGAAGTCAAATCTGTGCTGGCGCTGGCGCCGAACTGGCTGGGCGATACGGCCATGTGCACGCCCGCGCTGCGCGCGTTGCGCCGCAAGTTCCCGAACGCCGTCCTTACGGTGGCCGCCAACCCGGCCTGTTGCGATCTGCTGGAAGACCTTCCCTGGATAGACGGCCTGTTCCGGTTGCTCCCGAAATCCTCGCTCCTGCCGCTTATGCGCCAGGCGAAGCTGCTCGCGCCCGCCGGCCGCGATCTCACCGTGGTCTTTCCCCATTCGTTCCGGTCGGCCCTGCTGGCGTGGTTTATCAAGAGCGGACACAGAATCGGCTATGCTCGCGACGGGCGGGCGCCGTTGTTGACCAGGAGCCTGGCGCCGCATATGGAAGACGGGCGCATTACGCCGGTCTATATGACCCACGAATATTTGGACCTGGTGCGCGTGATCGGCGCGGAAGATGACGGCGCCGGTCTGGAACTGGGGGTCAATCCGGCCGTCCTGGAGACGCTGAAACCCGTCCTCGCCGGTGAAGGGCCGCTGATTGCCGTTGCGCCCGGGGCCGCCTTCGGTCCCAGCAAACGGTGGATGCCTGAAGCTTTCGCGGAGACCGTGGATATCCTGGCGAAACAGACCGGGGCGCGTTTTGTCCTGCTAACAGGGCCGGAGGAAGCGGATACCCGTGCGGCCGTGACAAGCCATACGCAAACCCGGTTCATGGAAATTCCCCCGGAGATCGCCGGCATCGGCGCCATGAAGGCCCTTCTTTCGCAGTGCGATCTGCTGATCTGCAATGACAGCGGACCCCGGCATGTCGCGGTCGCCTTCAACAAGCCTGTCGTCTGCATTATGGGGCCCACCTCGCCCCTCTATACGGACGGGCCCTACGAAAAGGGCGCCGTAATCCGGCTGGACCTCGAATGCAGCCCCTGCCAGAAGCCTGTTTGTCCCCTTGAACACCACCGGTGCATGCGTGAAATACCCCCGGCGCAAGTCGTTGAGGCGGCCATGGCGCTGTTGTCGAATCCACAGGGAACTGTCTCATGAAAACCGTATATGTGATTACCATGTGGTCGGGCGGGCGCGCGGCGAAAAAATGGAAGTCGGACGCGGCGCCGGAAACGCTGGCCCAGGGAACGGGCGTCTCTTTCATCAGCGCCGGAACACGGTTGCGCGTGTCCATCATCGGCAACATTTCCATTGAGGAATATGAGTCCGGCAAAGAAGAACTCGAAATGGGCCTGAATCCCGACGGTTCCGCGGATCTCGATAACCCGGTCGCGCCACGTAATATTGAGCGGATATTTTAACGCGGCCGCGTGTGGCCGCATGAGACACCGCGCTGCATCACCGTAACCAAGGTGTTTTTCATACATTTTCGTGTGTTTCGTGGTCAGAAAATGTTGTGCCGCCGTCCCAGTCTATTACCCATGGAGACCGCTTTTTGTCATGTCCAATGACCTTTCTTCCCCAAAAAACGTGTATGGTGTTCCCATTAGCGAAAAGACCCTGAAAAAGGCCGCGCGCACCCGGAAGAAATACGAAAAGAAATACGGCGCCCACGCTGATGCGGCCTATCCGCTCTTCGCCCGGGACAACGCCCCCGTCGGTCCCCTCATCGGACTCAAGGAGGTGTTCTCAGGCGCGGAAGGCGAGGATATCGACTACGGCAAGGCCGTTTTCGTCGGCACCATCCGCATGGGCTACGGGCATTACCGCATCGGTATGGCCCTTGCTTCCGCCGCCCGGTCAAAAGGATACACTCCCTACTGGTTCGATCTGCTGGGTTTTGACTCTGCGGGCGCGCGCATGATCCACGATCTGGACAAGTGGTATTCCCTGGGGTCCCGCCTCTCCCAGAAATCCAAACTGTTCAACAAACTGTTGTGGGATCCCATGTTCGGCAAATGGTACAAGCCCCTTGAGAAAAATTATCCCATCATGGAGGCTTCGGCCATTTTCGCGGACACCCACCGCGCCATTCCTCCGGAAACGCCCTATCTGGGCACCCATCCCTGGACGGCGCAGGGCGCATTGCACGCGGGGTTGAAGCGGGTGGTCAATGTCGTGCCGGACAACTGCCCCTTGGGCTTCCATCTGGCGCCCGGCGCCCTGCACACGGTACAGTCGCCGTCCGCCTATTTTATCTTCCGCACCCTCCGCGATCTGGGCGCGCCGGAACCCGGGAACCAGGGGATACCGGAAGATCAGCTGTTTCTGACGGGGAATTATGTGGATCATGAACTGGTCTCGAATATTGATGCTGATTGCGGCGCCCGGCTGGAGCGGATGCGCGCCGGGGCACCGCGCCGGCTACTCATCTCCATTGGTGGCGCGGGCGCGCAGCAGGAATTGCTCCTTACCCTTATCGAGCATTTGATGCCCGGGTTGAGAAAGAAGGAAGTGGCGTTGTTCCTCAATTGCGGAGACCATCAGAACGCCCTGGATAAGTTTAATGCCAGAATTCCTGGATTCACGGATATTGCCCAGTCCCATTTCGACTGGGAGGAGACCCAGGCATTTATCGGCGAAGCCGCTGCCGGGCCCGCTGGCGGCCTGCATGTGTTCCTCAGCAAGAATCCCTACATCGCCGTGTATACCACCAACATGCTGATGCGCGTTGCCGATATCCTGGTAACCAAGCCCAGCGAACTCGCTTTTTATCCCATCCCCAAACTGCTGCTCGAACGCGTGGGCGGCCACGAGGCCTGGGGCGCCATCCGCGCTGCCGAACTCGGCGACGGCACCGCTGAATGCCGCGGCACCGCGCAGACCTTGCAGGTGCTGGATCTCCTGTTGCGCGAAGACGACCTGCTCTCCCTCTATTGCTGCCAAATCAGGCGCCTGCGTGATCTCGGCATCTATGACGGCGCCTACCGCGCCGTAAATCTCGCTGTCACCGGAAGTATGGAATAGGCCGATACTTGTATCATGCAACGTCAACCCTTTCCGGCATTCCATAACTTGAGTCCCGCAGGGAAGATTGATGATAGCCCGCCAGTTTAGTGGCGGTTGGCAGGCGCACATTTTCTTGTTGAGTCCTGTAGACCGGCATAATGCTGTTCCCAAGTTTCCAATATTCCGGTCGTCTTTCTGGCTGGGAGTTTTTGTAATTGGCTGGAATGTTTTGTAATCTTCCGTCTATAATGGAGGCATGGAATTCGAATGGGATAGAGACAAAGCTGCCGCCAACTTTCGCAAGCATGACGTTAGTTTCGAAGAAGCCTCCTCTGTTTTTGGCGATGCCCTTGCCATCACGTTTAATGACCCGATGCATTCGGTCAGGGAACATCGCTTTCTAGCCTTTGGCATTTCTCAGTCGGGTATCTTGCTCGTTGTCTCTTTTGCGGAACGGGAAAACCGAATACGGATCATCAGCGCGCGACGTGCCACCCGCGCCGAAAGGAAGATATATGAAGAAGGATAAGTCCGTTGACAGTGACGAACTTCGTCCGGAATATCGTCGTGAAGACTTGGGAAAAGGAGTCCGCGGGAAGTATCATGCCACTTATCAAAAGGGCACGAATCTCGTATTGCTTCGTCCGGAAGTAGCCAAGGCGTTTCCCACATCGGAGGCGGTTAACGAGGCGCTTCTCGGACTGCTCAAATTGGCGGAGCAAACGCGGAAACTTGCACGTTAGAAAGTCCAATGTGGGCGTTGCCCACAACCCCAAGCCATTCAGGCGTAAAACCAGCGGTTGGATTTGGGACTATTTCCAACGCGGGCTGTGCCCGCAACCCAACGCCTCATAATATTCGTGCTCGTAACTCGTGCTCGCATCTCGTACTCGTAATCGAAGAAGGTACAACAGGAATTCGATTACGAAACACGACTACGATGAACGATTACGAAACACGAGCCATAAACCTAGATCTCACAAAAGCGTGAACAACATGCCAAACTTCTTGTTTTTTATAGGCCCTGGGGGGCGATAAATTACTAAACCAAGACGCCATAAGGATCCAAAAGACTGTGGGCCTGCACCTGATGGGTGTATTTTTTATGTCCCATAAGTTTTTGTCCCTATTTTTAACAGGCATCCACTGTCGGTTTCAGGTTCAGCAAGCCTCATAATTCCCCCTGACTGCGATGCTGCCCACCCCTCCCTCCCCGGCAGAAAAACAAAAATGTTGCCTTTTTCTGCATAAGGAGGTATACTTCTTATAACAATAAGATGTGGCATGTTGTGTCTCCATACACAATATACTGTGTTTTGTCTGGCGGGGTGCCCGATAGCGAGCGCCTGCTATTCCCATCGTTAATCAAGAGTGCCAACAGATAACCAAGGAGTGTCGTGTCATGTATGCGTTAAAATCCGTCTTCACAGGGATGTTGCTTGTTGCTGTGATCGCGACAGGCCTTGCGGTGCCGGGATATGCCGGGGCACAGGATAAAATAGATCCCGTTGCCTTGACCTATAGCGCCGGGCCGGGGGGCTATATCCTGGGCGCGATCCGTCAGTCTGTCCTGCCCGGTGCGGACGGCACGGCGGTGGTCGCCATACCCGTCCCGGGATATCGCTTCGTGGACTGGAGTGACGGTTCGACCGCTGCGGTCCGTTTGGATACCGCCGGTGACGCGCCGCTGGCTGTGATCGCGAACTTTTCTGTGGGGTCGGCGGACGATGCTCCTGCGGGGACCGTATATTTCGTGAAACTAAGCGGGACGGGCGACGGCAGTTCCTGGGAAAACGCGGGCAATCTTCAGGCCATGGTCGATCAGGCGCAGGCCGGCGATGAAGTGTGGGTTGCCGCGGGAGTCTATACCAGCGAGGCCAGCGCGGTCCTGACCCTCAAAGCGGGCGTGGCGGTCTATGGCGGTTTCGCGGGCACGGAAACCGTCCGGGAACAGCGGGATTGGAGAGGCAACATCACCATGCTTTTTGCCAATGATCAACGACGGGGGGTTGTCGGGGCGGACGCCGCCCGGATCGACGGCTTTTTGATTATACGGGGCTATGCCGATTATGGCGGGGGCATGTACAACAGTGAAGGCACGGTGATCGTTACCAATTGCGCCTTCATCCAGAACATGGCCACCGAGGATGGCGGCGGCATGTACAACAGCAACGTCAATACCATCGTTGCCAATTGTGAGTTCACCAAGAACACCGCTTTTGATGACGGCGGCGGCATGTACAATAACTTCGCTTCGCCGGTGGTGACCAATTGCATTTTTTTGGACAATCTGGCCGAAACCGGTTACGGCGGCGGCTTGTACAGCAACCGGAATGCGCCTGTCGTGACCAATTGCACCATTTATAAAAATACGGCGGTTCTTTTCGGCGGCGGCCTGTTCAGTCAGAGCGCCTCGCCGGTGGTGACCAACTGCATTATATGGGGCAACGTGGAGATGGAAACCCCGGGAAAAGCGGATGTGGACGGCGGCACGCCGGTTATTACCTTCAGTTGCATTGAGGGCGGCTATGCCGGGGAAGGCAATATCGATGCCGACCCCCTGTTTACGGATGTGGCGGGCATCGTGAGTCTGCGGGAAGGATCTCCCTGCCTGGACGCGGGCACCGCCACAGGGGCGCCGGGCTCGGATATCCTCGGTGTCGCCAGGCCCCAGGGCGGCGGCCACGACATGGGCGCTTATGAAATGGATACCACACCGCCGACAGTGACGATTGACCAGGCGGAGGCGCAGGCGGATCCCACGAATGACAGTCCTGTCCTGTTCACGGTGGTTTTCAGCGAGCCTATCATGGGTTTTGAAACAGGCGATGTGTCGTTGAGCGGCACGGCCGGGGCCGGTATGGGCACGGTCACGGGATCGGGTGCCGTGTATGACGTTGCTGTCACAGGTATGGCTAATCCCGGTACGGTCATCGCCAATATCGTGGCCGGCGTCTGTCAGGATGCCGCCGGAAACCTTAATGGCGCATCCACTAGTACGGACAACACGGTTATTTACGGGTCCTACACGCTGACCTACCTGGCGGGCGAGGGCGGCGCCATCGAGGGCGATGCGGAACAGACCGTGTTTTATAGTTATGACGGCACTGCTGTAACGGCTGTTCCCGCCGAAGGATATCACTTCCTGCGCTGGAGTGACGGCCTGACGAACAATCCCAGGACCGATGTGGATGTTTTCGAGGATCTCACCGTCACCGCCCTCTTTGAACTTAACACCTATACGCTGACTTACGCGGCGGGTCCGAACGGCGCAATTGAAGGGCCCTCACCCCAGGAGGTGAACCATGGCAGCAACGGCGCGCCGGTTACCGCCGTGCCCGAGTACGGCTACCATTTTGTGGACTGGAGCGACAGCCGCACCGACAACCCGCGCACCGATGCGAATGTCACCGGCCCCGTGTCGGTGACGGCGAATTTCGCCATCAACGTCTATGTGCTGACTTACACGGCCGGTCCGAACGGTTCGGTCGATGGCCTTTCACCGCAGGAGGTGGCTCACGGCGGCGATGGACAGCCGGTGACCGCAATACCCGCCACCGGTTACCATTTCGTGGACTGGAGCGACGCTGGCACAGCCAACCCGAGGACGGATATCGCAGTGACGGGTCCGATAGCCGTGACCGCGAACTTTGCCATCAATACCTACACCTTAACTTACGGTGCCGGTGAAAATGGAACCCTCTCCGGACCTTCGCCGCAAACCGTGCCCTATGGCGGCAGCGGTGAGGCGGTGACCGCCGTACCAGCGGAGGGCTATCATTTTGTAGATTGGAGTGACGGTGGCACGGCCAATCCGAGAACTGACGCGAACATCACCGGTGATATCCGTGTGACGGCGAATTTCGCCATAAACCAGTACACCCTGACGTATACAGCCGGTCTGAACGGCTCCGTGTCCGGGCCTTCACCACAGACAGTGGCCCATGGCGCCAGTGGTGAAGCGGTAACCGCGATCCCTGCGGCAGGATACCACTTCGTGCAATGGAACGACGGTATAACTGCTAATCCGAGAACCGATGCCAACGTGACGGGCGACATCGCTGTCATCGCTCATTTTGCGCAAGACCCGGTCGAGGGTGAAGGCGAGGGAGAAGATATCCTCCTGGCGCCTGACGTGGTGCTCCTGACCCTGGAAGAGGCCGGACGCCGCATAACCGATGCGGGCCTGGTGGTGGGCAACATTTACCAGGAATGCAGCGACGAGGTTCCTGAAGGCGCTGTGATTGAGCAAGCCCCTGTCGCGGGAACCATTGTAGAGCCTCTCGCGCCGGTCGACCTGGTCGTTTCCACCGGCGAGTGCCCCTGCTCCTGCGGTGCCTTCTGTTCGTTCAACTGGGGCGACCTGTTCCTGGGCCTCCTCGCTGTCATTGTACTGCTCGTGATCAGCCTGTTCGCCCTTGGTGGCGGCGGCGGATTTCCGAAATAACCTGTTTACATGCGGCCTGCCCCTTTACTGAAGCGGCAGGCCGCAATGCTTTTTACAGGCCACGGACGGGAACTATTCGCGTGCAGGTCGTATAAAACCTGAAGATATCTTGGAGTGAACCAGGGTGATTTTATTATTTAGTATTATATTTCATAATGTAAAAATGACAAAAAGAAGTTGAATCGGCGGGTTAATCTTCCCTACTATCCCAAGGAGGGTAGCCTTGGAAGGCCCGCATCCGTGTTTTTTGATGGGATGTAGCCGATAGGCTTCCCGTTGTCTTGTATGATGAAGAAATCCTTGCCGACCGGTCAGGAGGGTTGCCCCGGAAATCCTTTCCCGTGATCCTCCCCGGGGAGGCATAACTAGGTGATATCTGCGCGCACGGTTATCATCCGTGAATCGTACTGCTGAAAAGGAGCTGCCGATTATGTATACCCCCCTTTACGGAAAAGTCATGCTGGTTTTGTTGACAGCCCTCGCCATGGTGCCGGCGGGTCCGGAAGCCATGGCCACCGATGAGACCGGCCTAGAAAAGGCCGACTTTGCTCTGATCTACCTTGCGGGCGAAAATGGGGTGCTGGAAGGTCTGGTTGCTCAGACTGTGTCCTCCTCCGGCGGCAATGGCCAGCCGGTCACGGCTGTGGCCAATGACGGCTATCATTTCGCCGGATGGAGCGACGGCGTTACGGATAATCCGAGGACCGATATCAACGTGACCGCCAATATCAGTGTTACCGCGAATTTTGCCGTCAATATTTATACCTTGTCGTACAGCGCCGGCGGTGGGGGGACCATCTTCGGCCAGACGCCGCAGACCGTGGAGCATGGCGGGGATGGAAGCGAGGTCGCGGCTGTTGCGAAAGAGGGGTTTAGCTTTTCCGTGTGGAGTGATGCGTTAACGGATAATCCAAGAACGGATATAAATGTCACGGAGAACATCGATGTTAAAGCGAATTTCACGATCAACACCTATATTCTGAATTACAGTGCCGGACCGGGCGGCATGATCGAAGGTCCGGCGGCACAAGTGGTCAACCACGGGGGGAGCGGGTTGCCGGTCAGTGCGGAAGCGAATACAGGGTATCTCTTTGTCGTATGGGGCGACGGGCTTACCGATAATCCGCGCCAGGACACCAATGTGAAGAAGAATATTTCCGTTACGGCCCACTTTGCGGTAAAGGATGCGGAGGGCGAAATGGTCGAGGGTGAAGCGCCCGCGGAGGGTGAAGCCGCTGAAGGGGAAGCCGACGAAGGGGAGTCGACAGAGGGCGAAGCTGAAGGGGAGGATGAAGGCGAAGGCGAAGACGAAGGCGAAGGGGAAGGGGAAGGTGAGGGCGAAGGGGAATCTGTTGAAGGTGAAGAGGTGGTCAATGTCACCGTGCCCGATGTGGTATTGCAAACGTTGGAAGGCGCCACCGCGCAAATAGCAGCGGCCGGCCTGACTCTTGGCGCGGTGAGTTACAAATGCAATAATCAGGTTCCCGCAGGGGCGGTGATCCGGCAGAATCCCGCCGCTGGCGCCACCGCTGTATCGGGGTATCCGGTAAGCCTGGTCATTTCCGAGGGCGATTGTCTCACCGCATGCGACTCCTTTGATCTCAAGGACTGGGGCAATCTTTTCCTGGGCATCCTGGCCGTGGTCGGCCTTCTGCTGGCCACTGTGTTCGGGGTGGAATCCTTGAGTTGATTTAAAGAGCGCAGGTATTGTTTCGGCCCGTCACAGCATGGCTGTGGCGGGCCTTTTCAATGTGAATGAATTCGTTTCTTTCTGCTGCCTGGCCTTATACGAACATGAAGGCGAAAACAAGAAAGAACATTTGTTGTCGTGGGGAAAGCAGAAAAAGGGTAGCATGGGGGAACAGGATGAACGGTATCGATAAACCACGCTTTCTTTCCGATGCCCCGACGAAAAAATAGTGCCGGGCTATTTCGAGAGCTCAGGTGATCAACTTGGAGCGGCCCGCACCACAGTGCCGACACTTTGAGCGGTTACGGAATATCATGGCCTTATCCCATGTATCCCGTTCATCAAGGTTTAAAACAAATAAAGCGGATGCAAACCCTTGGTGTAACCCGCGACAACCGGCGCTGGAAAATGCCCCCTTGCCTCCTGTATCCTTTTGCCTAAGCGAATTCAGTCTTTTAAGAGTATTGTGATTCAGGGGTGCGCCACGGTCCCGTGGCGCCTATAAATCCGTATCCAACGTAAGGAGAACATCATGACCGTTTATTTTCCGGAAGTTTCCAAGCCCATCGCCTATGAAGGTCCGGATTCCAAAAATCCCCTCGCCTTCAAGCATTATAACCCGAAGCAGAAAGTGCTGGGCAAAACCATGGCCGATCACATGCGCTTTGCCGTGTGTTACTGGCACACCTTCAAGAGCGGTGGTGCGGACATGTTCGGCGTGCCCACCATGAAGCGTGCCTACAACGAGGCCGACAGCCCCCTGAAGGTTGCCGAACAGACCTTGGAGGCCGCCTTCGAATTCTTCACGAAACTCGGTGTGAAATTCTGGGCCTTCCATGACACTGATGTCGCCCCCGAAGCGGAAACGCTGGCGGAAACGAATAAGAACCTCGACCATATCGTGAAACTGGCGAAGAAGATGCAGCAGGACACGGGCATCAGCCTTTTGTGGGGCACCTGTAACCTCTTTTCCCATCCCCGCTTCATGTCGGGCGCCTCCACGAACCCTTCCCCGGACGTATTCGCCTTCGCCGCGACCAAGGTGAAGAAGGCCCTGGAAGTGACCAAGTACCTGGACGGCGGCGGCTATGTGTTCTGGGGCGGCCGCGAAGGCTATGAAACCCTGCTGAACACCGACATGGGCCGCGAACTCGACCACCTCGGCCTGTTCCTGAACATGGCTGTGGACTACGCGAAGAAGATCAAGTTCAAAGGCCAGTTCTACATCGAGCCCAAGCCGAAGGAACCCACCAAGCACCAGTATGACTTCGACGCGGCCAGCTGTTACGCCTTCCTGCAACGCTACAAGCTCGACAAGATTTTCAAGATGAACCTGGAGGCGAACCACGCCACGCTGGCCGGCCACACGCTCATGCATGAAATCGAATTCGCCGCCGCGAATGGCATTTTCGGCTCCGTTGACGCGAATCGGGGCGACATGCTGCTCGGCTGGGACACGGACCAGTTCCCCACCGATTTGTACGACACCACCTTGACCATGTATTCCATCCTGAAGGCGGGCGGCTTCACCACGGGCGGCCTCAACTTTGATGCCCACATCCGGCGCCAGTCCGTCGATCCGGTCGACCTCTTCCACGCCCACGTGGGCGCCATGGACTGCTTCGCCCGGGGCCTCAAGATCGCTGCGCAACTGCACAAGGACAAGGCCTTCTCCAAGTTCATCAAGCAGCGCTACGCCGGCTGGGACGCGGGCATCGGCAAGCAGATCGAACAGGGCAAGGTCGGTTTCGAGGAACTCGCGGCCTACACGCTCAAGAAAGGCGAGCCCAAACTCGTCAGCGGCCGACAGGAACTGCTGGAAAATATCCTGAACGATTACCTCTGCTGAAACTGAGGCACATTGACATCATCGGCGGACATTCACGTGCGAATGTCCGCCGATTTCTATTGGAGTAATTTACACGGAGACCTGTTTCTTGCAGGGACGTTGTCTGTGCACCTAAGTCATTCTGTTAAAGTGAGCAAAAATGCGGAGTATAACCAGAGCGCCGAAAACCTGAGAAAGCAAGTATCTACTTTGACAGCTGTGGGGGTTTTCCCGGACACGTCTGTCCGGGAATTCCGCTACATATATATTCTCCTCTAAGGTGATAAAATACTTTTCTGAATAAATCACAAGCACCTATTATTACTATTGGCAAAATTCAAAGGAGGGGAATCATGCTATTTAAAATTTTCATGAGTGGGCTAATGGTGTGTTTTTCTTTTACAGCGACAGCGCTGACGGGCAGCGGTACTTCGGCGGTGACACCCTTGGAGACAGTATCGCCCGCGTTGCAATCGGTGTCGTCGATTACGGATAAAAGCCTTTCGGCGAGCTTCAGCGAAACCATGCTTGCTCCAGGCGGCACTACTCCGAATAATTATGTAGTGTCAGGCCTGGGTGCGGGTACACTGGTCCCGTCGCCCACAGGCGTGTCAGGTGGTCCGTCGGTCTTCACCCTTGACTGGGCGGCTGGCGAAATGCGCGACGGCGTTTCGCTCACGCTTACGGTGTCAGGCGTGCAGGATGCCTTTGGTAATCCTATTGACCCTGCGGCGAACAGTGCGTCCTGTGCGGGCATGGGCGCGGCGCCGGTATTCAGTGACCTGATGGTGATGCCGCCCAAAGCGGGGTTGGGCGAGAAAGTTACGATTACCTTTGCCGTATCCGAAACGCTTCAAACTGATCCGGAAGTGACTATAAACGGACATCCGGCCACCGCGCCCTACGGTAAGGCGGAAGGGTATATCTTCGAATATGAAGTGCAGGAAAGCGATCCGCTGGGCATGGCGGTGATTCACATTTCCGGTGCGGACCTGGCGGGTAATATTGGAACCCTGAGCAATACTGCGTTGCTGGAGATTGTAGAAGCGGAACCCGGCCTTTCGCTGTGGGGTTGGCCCTGGGCGGCAGCACTGCTGCTGATGTTGGGTTTGGTGTTACTGTGGCGGCGGCGTCTTGGCGGCGCCAGGGTATGGACGGAATGGACCGTATGGACCGCAAGGACGGGTGGAACTACCGGATTAAGCGCCGCCAGGTCCCCCTTTGAAGGGGGTGGCGCGGAGCGCCGGGGGATGTTCTTCTTGTTTGTCGTGCTGACGCTGGCGTGCTCCTGGGCTTTCGCCCAGGCCCCTACGGTCTCCAACGTCACCATGACCCAAGTGCCCAATGCCACTTCCACGCAAGTGGACATCTACTACGATCTTGATGCGCCGAACGGTCCCTGCGCCATTACCGTATCCCTGTCCAAGGACGGCGGCGCGGACGGCTTTATGCATCCCGTCACGTCGGTCGTCGGTGATCTTTCCGGCGTAACCACAGGCACCGGCTACCACATCGTGTGGGATATCCGCGCCGACTATCCCGAGGAAGACCTGCCGAACGCGCAGGTGCTGATTACGGCGGATGATGGGGTTGTAATACCTGAAGTGGCATCCTTCACAATCAACAACGACGCGGTCACGACAGCAGACCCGGTGGTGACGCTGGACAACACCGCGATGAACAGCCCGACGGAATACATGGCCAGCGAGGAAAGCGATTTCAGCGGCGCGACCTGGCAGCCGTATGAAACGGCGCCCACCTTCACGCTTTCTTCGGTCGAAGGCGGCACGAAGACGGTATACTTCAAGATACGCAACGCGGCGGGTGAATCGGCGCCAATCAGCGACACCATAACTCTGGTTGAAGAGCGGACCATCCTGCTTCCCGGCGATGTACCGCTCGATCTGGTGTGGGTGCCTTCGGGCAGTTATCAGATGGGACGGTATCCGGGCGAAGCGGAGAGTTCTGATATTGAAGACCCGCAGCATCCTGTGACGCTGGCGTACGGGTTCTGGATGGGCAAGTACGAGTTGACGCAGCAGCAATGGCTGGCGGTGCGCGGTTCGTGGCCGCAATTCGCGCCATCCGCTACCTACGGGATCGGCGACACCTATCCCGCCTATTTTGTTTCTTGGAATGATGCGAAGAATTTCATCACAACCCTGAACGCGCATATTGTGAGCAGTGGCCAGGGACCGTTGGCACTGAGGCTGCCCAGTGAGGCGGAGTGGGAGTATTCCTGCCGGGCGAGCACACAGACGCGCTTCTACTGGGGCGACGATCTGACCTACACAGAGATTGGGACCTATGCGTGGTGTTACAGCAACAACAGCCCGAGCGGCACCAAGCCCGTGGGCGGGAAACTGCCGAATGCCTTTGGTCTGCACGACATGAGCGGCAACGTGCAAGAATGGTGTGAAGACGATGTGCATTGGAGTTACACCGGGGCGCCCGCGGACGGGAGCGCGTGGATTGACTCCCCGCGGGCCGAGAGCCGGTTTTTCCGGGGCGGCGCTTACGGTTCTTCCAGCGGTTGCCGCTCGGCGGCTCGGTTAGCCGGCGTGGCGAGCGCTCGGGGTTATTTTATCGGGTTCAGGCTGGCTGCGGATCTCCCTCCGACGGTGACGGACTTTGCCATCAACGGGGGGGCGTCCACGACGGCGGATCCGGTGGTGACCCTGGATAATACGACCGACAACCGGGCAACGGAATTCATGGCGAGCGAAGCGAGCGATTTCAGCGGCGCAACCTGGCAGGCCTATGGCACAGCGCCTACCTTCACGCTCTCCTCCGCCGAAGGCGGCACGAAGACAGTGTATTTCAAGGTGCGCAATGCGGCGGGTGAATCGGCACCCATCAGCGACACCATAAATCTGGTTGAAGAGCGGACCATCCTGCTTCCCGGCGATGTACCGCTCGATCTGGTATGGGTGCCTTCGGGCACTTACCAGATGGGCCGCTATCCGGGCGAACTGGACGGCGCTTCGAATGAAGACCCGCAGCATCCGGTGATGCTGGCGTATGGCTTCTGGATGGGCAAGTACGAGATCACGCAGCAACAGTGGCTGGCGGTGCGCGGTTCGTGGCCGCAATTCGCGCCATCCGCTACCTACGGGATTGGCGACACCTATCCCGCCTATTGGATTTCATGGAACGACGCGAAGGATTTCATCACGTCGCTGAACGCGCATATTGTAAGCAGCGGACAAGGACCATTGACGGTGCGTCTGCCCAGCGAGGCAGAGTGGGAGTATGCATGCCGGGCAGGAACGCAGACCCGCTTCTACTGGGGCGACGATTTGACCTATACAGCGATGGGGATGTACGCGTGGTACAACGGCAACAACAGCCCGATGGGCTGCAAGCCCGTGGGCAGCAAGATAGTGAATGCGTTTGGGTTGTATGACATGAGTGGCAACATGTGGGAGTGGTGCGATGACGACTACCACACGAGTTACACGGGCGCACCGGCAGACGGGGGCGCTTGGATTAACTCCCCAAGGGCCTCGTACCGGACGATCAGGGGTGGCGCCTGGTGGTACGCGGCTAAGAATTGCCGCTCGGCTTTTCGTTACTATTACCTGCCGCATCTTCGAACCGACATGATCGGGTTCCGGCTGGCCGCATCTTTCAACGTAACTTCCTTTGCGATCAACAATGGCGCGACTACAACGGCGGATCCCGTGGTGACGCTGAACAACACGTGCGTAGGGGCGCCGACGGAATACATGGCCAGCGAGTCGCCCGATTTCAGCGGGGCCAGCTGGCAATCCTACGATACGGCGCCGACCTTCACGCTTTCTTCCGCCGAAGGCGGCACGAAGACGGTGTACTTCAAGGTGCGCAATACTGGAGGCGAATCGGTGCCGGTCAGCGACACCATCGAGTTGACGGGACAGACCATTACCCTTCCCGGGGATGTGCCCCTCGAACTGGTGTGGGTACCTGGCGGGACCTTCATGATGGGCCGGTATCCGGGCGAGGCGGACAGTAGTAATAGAGAAGACCCGCAGCATCCGGTGACGATGCCGTACGGATTCTGGATGGGCAAGTACGAGATCACACAACAGCAGTGGTTCGCGGTACAAGGGTCCTGGCCGGGGTTGCCGCCGTATTCATCAAATGGAATGGGCGATACCTATCCGGTGTATTACGTCTCGTGGTACGCTGCCAGCGGTTTCGTCACATCGCTTAACGCCCATATTGTGAGCAGCGGCCAGGGGCCGTTGACGGTACGGCTGCCCAGTGAAGCCGAGTGGGAGTATGCCGCCCGGGCGGGAACGACCACGCGCTTCTATTTTGGTGACTCGTTGGGCTGCGACGGCTTATGTACGGATTGTGCAGCGGACATGCTGCCGGGCAACCGCACGGACTACATGTGGTACTGCGGCAACAACAGCCCGGGGGGAAGCAAGCCCGTGGGCGGAAAACTACCCAACGCCTTTGGTCTGTATGACATGAGCGGCAACGTGTACGAGTGGTGCGAAGATGACGGCCATTATGACTACCTTGGTGCGCCGTCGGATGGCAGTGCATGGGTGGATTCGCCTCGGGGCGTTACCCGGGTGTACCGGGGAGGCGAGTGGAGCTACTACGCTTCTAGATGCCGATCGGCCTATCGGTACACCTGGGGGCCAGGCAATTCGGGCTATCACCTTGGGCTCCGTATCGCCGCGGTGCCGACCCAGGTCGTGTCTTTCGTCCTCAACGGCGGTGCAGCCGCGACGGCCGATCCGGTGGTAACGCTGGACAACACGGCCACGAACAGCCCGACGGAGTACATGGCGAGCGAGTCGCCCGATTTCAGCGACACGATTTGGGAACCTTACGATACGGCGCCAACCTTTACCCTTTCTTCCGCCGAAGGCGGCACGAAGATCGTCTATTTCAAAGTACGCAACGCGGGAGGGGAATCTGCGCCGGTGAGCGATACCATCAACCTACCCTGGCGAACCATCACCCTTCCCGGCGATGTGCCGCTCGAATTGGTGTGGGTGCCTGCGGGCAGTTTCCAGATGGGCCGCTATCCAGGCGAGGCGAACAGCTACGCGGAAGAAGACCCGCAGCATCCGGTCACGCTATTGTATGGGTTCTGGATGGGCAAGTATGAGATCACGCAGCAGCAGTGGCTGGCGGTGCAAGGTTCCTGGCCGGGCGCGGCGCCGTCCTCCACCTACGGACTGGGCAATACGTATCCCGCGTACAACGTCTCGTGGAACGATACGAAGAATTTCATCACGTCGTTGAACACGCACATTGTGAGCAGCGGGCAGGGACCATTAACGGTGCGGCTGCCGAGCGAGGCGGAATGGGAGTATGCGTGCCGGGCAGGCACGGCCACGCGATTCTATTTCGGTGATTCCCTGGGCTGTGACGGTTTGTGTACGGATTGCGCAGCGGGCGTATTGCCGGGCAACCGCACGGACTACATGTGGTATTGCGGGAACAACAGCCCGAACGGCAGCAAGCCGGTGGGCGGCAAGACAGGAAACGCCTTTGGGTTGTACGACATTAGCGGCAACGTTTATGAGTGGTGCGAAGACGACTATCATTCGAGCTACACCGGCGTCCCGAACGACGGAAGCCCGTGGATGGACTCGCCGCGGGCTGAGTACCGGATGCGCCGGGGCGGCAGCTGTATCAGTAACGCCTGGACCTGCCGTTCGGCATTTCGGTCCTACTCCGCGCCGGATCTTCGGTACAACACCATCGGGTTCCGCCTCGCCGCTTTGCCGACCAAGGTGCTGTCTTTGGCCATCAATGGCGGTGCGGCCACGACGACCGATTTGCTGGTCACGCTGGACAATACGGCCACGAACCGCCCGACGGAATACATGGCAAGCGAGTCTTTGGATTTCAGTGGCGCCACTTGGCAGCCCTATGGAACGGCGCCCAGTTTTACGCTGTCCTTCGGCGTCGGAGGCCGGATGGTGTACTTCAAGCTGCGCGGTGCGGACGGCCAGGAGTCCGAAGTCGCCAGTGACACGATCTTCGTGTTGCCGGACACGGTATCGGTGGGCACGGGGACCTTCACGATGGGGCGTACCGCGTCCGGTGATGACGCGTTGTACGGCACCGCCGACGAACTCCCGCAGCACGAGGTAACGCTGGGAGCCTACCAGATCGGAAAATACGAAGTGACGAACAAGGAGTATTGCGATGTCTTGAACTGGGCGAAAGCGAAAGGGTATCTGTATACGGATGTTGCCGGGACGCCTTGGACGGGTTTGGGCTTCATTTACGCCGGCGGAACGGCTGACAGCCGATATGTGATTGGGGCATTCTCGTCCACGTACCACATCCAGTATTCCGGCGGTGTGTTTACCAGCAAGACCAGTGTGGGGTTGCCGGGCACGACGATCTACGCCATGGACACGCACCCGATGGTCCATTTGAGCTGGTACGGCGCGGTAGCGTTCTGCAACTGGCTGAGCGAGTGGCAGGGGCTGACGCCGTGTTACGACATGAATTCGCCGGAGTGGCCGTTGACGATAGCGCCCGCGACACCGGGCGGCTATCGGTTGCCGACGGAGGCGGAGTGGGAACGGGCGGCAGCCTGGGAGTCCGCCGGAGGCGGAAAGCATTGGATCTACAGTTTTATCAGCGATACGCTGACCGGTAAGGACCGGGCGAACTACATCGACCATAATCCAAGCTTCGTCAATCCGCTGGGCTTGACGTCAGATCCCTACACCTCGCCCGCAGGGTGGTTTAACGGGGTCAATGTCAGTCCGAACGGCAGCGTGGCCACGGTGGACAGCCCCAGCCCGGTCGGGGCGTATGACATGAGCGGCAATGTTTCGGAAATGTGCCACGACCGGTTCTCGAACACCTACTACAGCGGCGGAGCCATGACGAATCCAACGGGGCCTGCTACAGGCTCGAGCCGCGTCGTTCGGGGCGGTTCCTACCTCGCCGCGCACGACTATAGCCGTTCCGCGAAACGAATGACCTCCAATCCGACGGACATGAACCGAAGCTTCGGGTTCCGGCTTGCCAAGTCGGAACCGTCGGTGGGAATGACGTCGTTTGCTATTAACAACGGCGATGCGACCACCACGCTGCCGACGGTGACGCTGAACAACACCTGCTGGGGCGCGCCAACGGAATACATGGCGAGCGAGTTTTCGGATTTCAGCGGTGCAATCTGGCAACCTTACGATACGGCGCCATCCTTCTCGCTTTCTTCGGGTGAAGGCGGCACGAAGACCATCTATTTCAAGGTGCGTTTCGCGGGCGGGGAATCCGCGACGGTGAGCGACACCATCGAATTGACGGGGCGGACCGTTACCCTTCCCGGGGATGTGCCGCTCGAACTGGTGTGGGTGCCTTCCGGGAGTTTCCAGATGGGCCGCTATCCGGGCGAAGTGGATAGCGTATCGAGTGAGGACCCGCAGCACGATGTCACACTGGCGTACGGGTTCTGGATGGGCAAATACGAGGTGACGCAACAACAGTGGCTGGCAGTGCGCGGCGCATGGCCGGGCGCGGCGCCGTCCAGCGGGTGGGGGCTGGGCAACACGTATCCTGCCTACAACATTTCCTGGGACGATGTGCAAGATTTCAACACGTCCCTGAACGCGCACCTGGTAAGCAGCGGCCAGGGACCGCTGACCGTGCGGCTGCCCAGCGAGGCAGAGTGGGAGTACGCGTGCCGGGCGGACACGCAGACGCGGTTCTACTGGGGCGACGATCCAGGCTATACGGAGATCGGCGCCTATGCCTGGTATAGCACGGGCGCGACCAATCCCGTAGGCGGCAAGACGGCGAACACCTTTGGGCTCTACGACATGAGCGGCAACGTGTTCGAGTGGTGTGAAGACGACTATCACGATGGCTACACCGGCGCCCCGGCGGATGGGAGCGCGTGGATGGATACGCCCAGGGCCGCGATCCGGATAGTCCGGGGCGGCAGCTGGGGTAGCGACGCCAGTTACTGCCGCTCGGCGTTTCGGAGCGGCTACACGGCGGGCGGTCGGGGCACCAACTACGGGTTTCGGCTGGTTGCAGTTCCGTAATCCTGTCGGGCCAGGACCAGCAGCTATAAATAGCGTATCGGGTGCAGGGTGCGCGGTAGCCGCCCGCTGCCGATGTGCAGTCATCGATAGCGTTTTATCGGGTTGGGATACGGTAACCACTCCGGCCCCCGACCCGATTTTACTTTGTACCGCCGCGCGCCCAGAAGGAATACCGGGAACGGAGGCAATCACGCTATCTCTCGGGTAAAGAGGATTGAGGAAAAGTAGAGTCTTCTACGCAGCCATACGGTCTTTGTTGAAACCGGAAGTTACCCGGACGGGGTCAAATTGGGCGGTGTGTCGAAGTCCGCTGTTCCTGAAACAGGAATTCTTAGCGGGTTTCAATGACTTTTTCTTTATATTGCCGGAAACCTTAATGCCGCAGATCGCGGGTGCTTCTCTTTTTGCCCGGCAAAGGAGCGTATCATCATGACCGAATCACGTTCGAACGGCCGCCTGGCGGCCCTGATTTTTGGAACAGTGCTGACAGTCGCGGTGTTCGCATGGTGGATGTCCCTGGCGCCTTGGCCGTTGCCCGCAGACGCGCCTCCGGAGGCATTTTCAGCCTATCGCGCCCTGAAACACATACAGGCGACAGCCGTGGAACCGCACCCGGCCGGGTCCCGCGCCAATGAACTGGTGTACGATTATATTGCCGGGACCCTAGAGGAGATGGGGGTGGAAATGACGGTGGAGCGTCAGCTAGAGCGCAACGGCCGGGGGATACAGCACAATGGGGCCATTCTGGCCCGGCTGCCCGGCATCGCCTCCACGGGCGCCTTCGCCGTGGATGCGCATTTCGATTCGACGCCGTATGGGCCCGGTGCGGCAGATGACATCAGCGGCATTGCCGCCATGCTGGAATCGATCCGGGCGTTGAAAGCCGGCCCGCCTTTAATGAATGATATCATTTTCTGTTTTGTCGACGAGGAGGAGCGTGGCGGCGGCGGCCCCGGTTTATGCATGCGCCATCCCTGGTTCGCGGACGTTCGCGCCGTGCTCGGATTGGAAACGCGCGGCACGTCAGGCCCTGCGCTCATGTTTGAAACCGGCCAGGATAATGGGTTCGTCATCCGGCAACTGGCCCAATCCGAATCCAAGCCCCGGGCGACCTCCATCATGTTCGACTTCTACGACCGCATGCCCTTCGGGAGCGACTTTGGCGCGTACAAGCGCGAGGGTTTCCCGGGACTCAATATCGCCTATATCGACGACTTCGCCCACTACCACACCAAGCTCGACAATCCGGAGAATGTAAGCCTGGCCAGTGTGCAGCATCACGGGGAATACATCCTTGGACTCGCCCGCCAACTGGGCGGTATTTCCCTTCAGGAGTGCCGGGCGCCCAATGCGATCTACTTCAATACCATCGGTTCGCATATGGTCGTGTATCCGGGTTCTTGGGGCCTGCCCATAACCCTTGCCGCTGCTGCGCTATTCGCGGCAGTGCTGCTCTTCGGACTGATCCGGCGCCGCCTGACCGTCTCTGGAATCCTTGGCGCCCTGGGCCTTTACCCCCTGACCGCCGTTATTTCACTGGCGGTGACCGCTCCCCTGTCGGTGATGGTCTACTATGTGTTCAAGGAACACGCGTTGTACCGGAATGACTCCCTCTCCGCGGGCATGATCCTATTCGGCATAGGGGTCTTTGTGTTGCTGGCATTCGTGCTGCGTCGGCGGATTCGTCCGCAGAATCTTCTCGCGGGAACCCTGGCCTGGTGGCTGGCGATACTTGTTGCGTTTCAATACTTCGCCCCCTACGGTTCTTACGGGGCCGCATGGCCCCTGGTCTTCGGATCACTCGGCTTGTTGGTATTGTGCCTCTCCGAGGACCGGGAACACCCCTCGGACCGGCTGCTCCTGCTGGCCGCCGTGACCGTTCTACCCGCCGTGGCCTTGTTGACGCCCTCCTTTGTCATGTTCAGTTATGCCCTCACCGCCCTCTTGGCGCCGGTGCTGCTCCTGGCCGTACTGCTGGTAGTGGCCATGCTGCTGCCGCAATGTTCCCTGGTGCCCGCCCGAATCCACCTGGGGGCCGGCCTGGCCATCACCCTTGCGGGTGCGCTGGTGTTTACCCTGGCCTGCCTTACCAATACGCCAAGCGGGGCGCGGCCGCGCCAGAACTGTCTCTCTTACGCCGTGAATTTCGACACCGGCGAGGCCTGGTGGGTCAGCAGCGATGTGCAGCTCGACGAATGGACCCGCAACTACTTCCCGAAAAGCGGGGAGCGGGTGTCCCTAGCGGAATTTACCGGCAGGGACTATGGCCCGCGATACCGCAGGGGGCCCGCCCCGATGCCGCCTTTCGACGGAAAGGTTCTCACCCTGCTGGAGGAACGGGTTGAGAACGGACGGCGTCTGCTCAAGTTCCTCGTGGATTCCCCGAGAGACGCCCAGGAAATCCATATCCGACTTGAATCCGATGTCCCCGTGTACCGCGCGAAGGCCTTCGGCCATGAAATCGAGGGTGCGGAGAAAAATTGGGACATCCGTTTCGAAACGCTTTCCTCCAAAAACGGCGAACTCGAACTCGAAACCGACCCGGGCACGCCCATCCGGTTCCACATTCGGGAAGTCTCCTGGGAATTGCCGGGCATACCCGGCTTTGTGCCCCGCCCCGACCACTTCATGGTCCAGCCCAACCGCGTGCTGGAACGGCGCTACCTGCTGCCCAGCAACCATACCTACTCCATCTGCACCCAGACCTTCTAAACGGGGGATGTAGCGAGGCTATAGAATCCCTCACGATGCCGGTTCAACAACCCTCCTCCTACTACCAAACCTATAAGGATTTACTAGTAGTAGTAGGAGACCCATTACCTCGTAAGAAACCTTGCGGAAACGGTTAGACGGCTTAAACGGAGCCGCCGTCTTAACCGTTTTTACCGCTGCGGGTTTCTAACGGTTTTTTACGGCTTATGGCTTGTGTCAAGGTAATAGGAAAAGCGGTGTTCCCGGAAAGAGCAAGTCTTGATCGTTTGTTCGTGTAAGGACCGCAAGTGCCTACGCTTCGTCCGGGACTTCGCCCGGAAGAAGTGGCGCTTTCGGCGCAACCAAAACGCAGTATCTCAGTCAGAAAGAAACACATGGAGCACGCCCGTATCAACGTATTTTTTCGTTTCACTATAAACAACCTTAAGCCGCGTCATTCCGGTTTTTTCGCGGCCTTTGGCCAGCATCGAAGAACGGTACTGTACAACGCGAAAAAGACCGGAATCCAGATTCGTCCCGCTGCAATGAATGCCCATT
>JAAYBJ010000078.1 GCA_012730105.1 Candidatus Hydrogenedentota bacterium | reverse complement strand
CGGCCTGCAACAGAACAGGCTCACCGACGCCGAAGGAATACGTGCCTGTCGGCGGCACGGTCATGCCGCCGTCCTCAGGCCGTACGGCAAGGGTAAGCGAAACTATGTCGCTGGATTCCAGGGCGCCCTCATAGGCGCCCATATCCACGGCGGTCCCTTGCGGCCGGGTACGTCCCAAGAAGTCTTCGGTGGGTGCGCCTACGGAGGTACCGGTGTCCAGGCAAGGGGATCCGGCCTGAAGTTGCAGGCTTCCATAAGGCGGGACGCCGGCGAAAAGCGGGTCGGCATCCAGGTTGCCGGCGCCCGTATAGCCACCCTGAACGCAGGAATACGTGATGACCGGTCTGGTCGCATCGGGGGTATGGATGGAGGCCCCCACAGGCGCCGTATTATCCCAGAAGATACTGTTGCCAAAAATCGGCGTTGAATTCGAGTTGTACAAACCGCCGCCTTCGAAAGTCGCGGCGTTTCCCGCAACAGTGCAATTGATTAGGGATGAGGTGGAGGAGCCGCCGATTAAAAGCGCGCCACCAAAACCGGCAGTGTTTCCCATAAAGATGCTGTTGGTCAGACGGGTCGTGGCAAGATTGTCCTCCAGGCCGCCTCCCGACGAATCCGCCCGGTTTCCGGCAAAACGGGAGTTGGTGACTTGCGGACTGGAAACAAGGTTATATATCCCCCCCCCGCGAAAAGCCTGGTTGCCGGTAAAAACACATTCCTCAATCCGGGGAGAAGCGGAAGTATTGTACATCCCGCCGCCGAAATCGGTAGCAGCAACATTCTGCACAAAAATACACTGATTCAATACGGGGACAGCATTATTGTTGGACATGCCCCCACCGGAGCCGTTAGCCCTGTTTTTCTCAAATCGGCATTCGGTGAGATGCGGCTCGGCATCCGCGCCGTTACAATAGATGCCCGCTCCCCCTGGGGCGGCGTTGTTCGAGAATATGCAGTTCGTTATGACCGGATCTGAATCATCGTTATAGATTCCCCCGCCATCTTCTACCGCTTCGTTATAGTCAAATGCGCAGGACTGGAGCGTTATCGCCGACTGATACTGATACATGCCGCCCCCCCATGTCGGCGGCATTGCCGGAAAACTGGCATTCCGACAGGGACGGCCCCGAGGCGAAGCTATACATGCCGCCGCCCTTCTCCGCGATGTTGGCAATGAAACCACAACCGGTCAATGAAGGGGAGGCATCATACAGGTTGGCTATGCCGCCACCGTATTTGCCCGTGTTGCCTGTAAAAATACACGACTGAATCGCGGACGAATTTATTTCCTGATTAAATATCGCCCCTCCATATCCTTGCGCATGGTTGGCATCAAACCCGCATTGTGTAAGGGCAGGAGAGCAGAAATAATTCAGCATGGCCCCGCCGCTGTCTTCGGCCGTATTACCAACGAAATCGCAGCCGGTAACGCCGATGTCACTGTATTCATTATAGAGGGCTCCGCCGTTGACCGCGCTATTGTTGGTAAATGTGCAGCCGGATACTCTGGAGGCAGAGGAACTTTCGTGATATACAGCCCCGCCTTCACCAAGCGCCGTATTACCGCCAAAATCGCAACCCTCCGCGCGAGGTGCGCCTTGCCAACTATAAATCGCGCCACCCTTCCCCTCGCTGACATTGCCGCCAAAACTGCTATTTGTAATCACCGGAGAGGCCGCACCGTTGTATATGCCCCCCCCTTTTAAAGTAGCCGTGTTCGCCTGGAAAACGCATTGGGTTATTACGGGCGCCGCGGTATTGTTGTTGTACATGCCGGCACCATAATCTGCCCTGTTACTGGTGAAGGAACAATGGGTCACTATGGGCGCTGCACTATTATTATTGTATATGGCGCCGCCGTTGAAGGCCTGATTCAGATTAAAAGTGCAATTCTCAACCGTTGGAGAACAGGCCTCGTTCACCATGCCGCCGCCGGAACCCGGGTTATAGCCGCCGCTTATGGTAACCCCGTCTAAAGTCGAGTGGTTGGCTCCAAAAATACACCTCGAAGAGCCCATTCCATTAATAGTTGTGATGTTGACGGTCCAGTCTCGCTGGTCGCGCGCGGTTTCCGTACCGGCAAAACCGCCGTAAATCGCCACTCCCTCGCGCATGGTCACCACGGGATTGGAGGAGGGCATGTAGTTGCCTGCCGCCACCCAGACCTCTCCGCCACCGGCATCGTAAGCGACGTCTACCCCGGCTTGAATGGACTGAAAGGCCGTTTCCCAAGTCAGCCCATCGGGAACAGGGCCCGGGGCGTCGAATTTGACGCGAAATATTTCCGCCGTACTGAGCAAAGGCAACGTGCATAGCCAAAGAATCCAAAATAACAACAGGTTGTTTCTGCTGGTTTTACTTGGGTTCATTCCCGCTCTCCAACGCGTTACTCATTACCATAAAGTTTATCGTCCCGCCGCTAAAGTCTGGTCCAGATCCGAATCACACGCTGCTTATTCATAGAAGCACTTCCCGCAGGAAGCAACGCCATAAGTTCTTCACGTTTCCGCCTGGTTTGCTTTTACCGCCATTTAAAATGTCCATTTTCATATTAAAAATAAAATATAGTGTTTGTAAATGTACAGTAAAAGTATATCAAAGACCTGTAAATTTATGAAGCAATTTCTTTTAGGGTTAATACTATTTTTACAGTAGTTATCCATGCCAGTAATACTTTAATGGGCGGGTTAATACTCAGTGAATTGGAACGTCACTTGTTTCACATCCCCAAAAACATATATCGCACTGGATAAAATAAACTCTTTCGTAAAGTATAAGATCGGCTTAAACGAAAAGCGGCGGCCGTAATTTTGAATTCCGGCCGCCGCTGGTATCAACCTAATCGCGCGCTATGACTATGCACCTTACGGCGAACTGATGCGCAATGCTGGCCTGCCGCTCACGGTTGGCTATAACGGCCACCTCTGGGACAGCGCCATTGGTCAGTATTACGCCCCCTTCCGCTACTACAATCCCCAGAGCGCACGCTGGAACATGCTCGACCCGCTGGGATTCGTCGATGGGCTAAATGTGTATGCCTATTTCGCGGGGAATCTGATCCTGCTGTTTGACAGACTGGGTCTAAATGGCTTTGGTTGGTTTTGTACACAAGTTGAAATTATTTTCTGGAAAACCAAAAGTCTATTTCATGAACAGATGGATAACGTAATAAAGACAGTGGGAGATATGGCTGAAAGAATTTTTTCCCACCGGGTCTGCCGCGGACGGGACAGGGTTACACGCGCAGGAAAATCTTCCTCTTGTACATAATCCACAAGGGTACCCAGACGATCAGCAACGCTGTAAACGAGGCGGCAAGGAGGCGCAGTTCCCCGTCGCCGGCGAGGAAGGGGAGGCCTCCGACCAGTGTGTCCAGTCGCACAAGATGCACGGCCATGTAAACCGCGATGGCGTTGGCGCCGATCACCACGAAGGGATAGGCCCAGCGCCGCCATTCCAGGATATCGATCACGAGATAAAACAAGGCCAGCAGCAGGAAACTCCAACCGCCCGCCCAAAGCACCATGGAACTGGTCCACAGGTGCTTGATGATCGGGAAATGCAGGCTCCACACCCAGCCGGCGGCCAGGCATCCGATCCCGAGGGCGATTAATATCCAGAAGCGCCGCAGAGGTTTCGATGACGATTTCAGGACCTGTCCGGCAAAGGAACCCAGCAGTACCGAGGCACCAAAGCCAAAACCGGGCAGAATCCAGGCGTAGGTGGTGCCGTCACGAAAGCGGCCGAGAACCACCGTATCCAGCCACAGGGCCAGATTCAGTTCGGGCTCCAGCGCCCAGCGGGCCGCGCCGGGCACCGGTACGAACATCATGAGCAGCCAGTAGACCGCCAGCAGAAGCGTGCATAGGAATATCTGCGTTCGCGGGCGCAGATATACAAAAGCCAGCACCGCTATGACGTAACCCACCGCGATCGCCTGCAGGGTATTCGAGTAGAAGTGAAGGGTGGTCGTGTGGAATTCCAGGAGGTGGCCCTGGGCGATCATGCCGAATACCCATAACAGGAACACCCTGCGCGCGAGACGCCTGTAAAACACCTTCCAATCACGCGTTTCCCTCGCTTTCAGCGCGAGCGCAAAGGGAATGGACACGCCCGAAACGAAGAGGAACAGCGGCATAATCAGATCCCAGGCGGCAAAGCCCGTCCATTCCACATGCTCCAGGTGGTACGCCAGCCAGCCGGGAACCCCGCCGGAGAAACAGAGCAAGGCCGCCAGGGCGGTGAAAAACTCCTGACCGCCGATAATCCAGAACATGTCGAAGCCGCGCAGGGCGTCCACGGACATGATGCGGGGCGGTTTTACGGGTGGCGCGACGGATTCCGGAGTTTCTTCCTGTCCGGCAGCCGCAGACCGGGAATCACACGATGGATCTGTCATGGAGGAAAGGTCCTTATCCATTGTAAAGAAGTCCATGAGGGAATGCCGGGTCCGTCCGCGCCTACTTCACGGGCGTCGACGGCGAAAAGGCCACCGGCCTGAGGCGTCCGTTGCCGTCACAGGTCATCTCCAGGGAAAAGTGTTCCCGGGGATCCGATGAAACACCCGGCAGCCTGTAACGCCAGCATAAGAGCAAGAGCAGAAGCGCGCCGCCCAGCGAGACCAGCGAGATGATCAGCGCCTGCAGGGTCAGGAGCGGCTTGAACGCAAAGTGTACTTCGTGCGTTCCCGGGGAAAGCGCCACAGCCTTGAAGCGTTCATCGGCAAGAAGGATCGGAACCTCTTCCCCGTCAACATAGGCCTTCCAGCCGGGATACCAGGAATCCAGGAAGGTCAGGATGCGCGGTTCCGACAACGGACCTACTTGCAGGGTAGCGGTATTCAGGGTTCGGGATGCAATCTTTATGAGCCCGTCTTCGTCATTCAGATCCGACTTGATCTGCATGCGGGTAAAGGTGAAGTCCCCTTGCCCCTTGTTTTGAACAATGATCTGCGCATTCAGTTTCGGGAAGTCGGGCAGGGGCACCTCGAATTCCATTTCCCGGCCGCCGGTGGGCCGGGTGATGTTCTGCAGCCCCATTTCCGTGCGGTCAGTGCCGGGCATGGAAAAGTTGAGATCCACCTGGGCGCTTCCAGCAGCGGTGTAGGCATACACGAGGGTGCTGTGCACCGCGCCCGCGCTGCCTTCGGGAAGGCCGGGAACCGCCTTCGGCAGATCCACCGTAAACGCGAGGGTGCGTTTCTTGCCGGCGGGAGTCGGTGTAAACAGAGACGCAGGCGCCGTGATATCCGTTACCTGGACATGGTCGGAGACCGCCGAGCGCGGTAGCGCCTGCCGGTCCGCCTGCGGCACGGGTGCGTCAATCGGGGCCTCCAGGAAGACCGTTGTGGCCGCCGGGAAATATTCCCGTTTCCCGGGCAGGGCGCCTGTGGCGTATTGACGGGCCAGCCAGAAAGACCGCTTGAAAAGCATGTTGCCCCGCGTGTTCTTCTGGGTGGGCTCGAAATCCTTGACCCCCCGCAGTCCCGGACCTTCCCGGGGCGGCCCGCTCAGCAGGTTGCGCACCTCGTGCAGGTGCGCGGGATCCACGCCGTTCATGGAAAAACGCAGGGAATACATGAAGCGGTTGCAGATGGGGTCCGTTTCACGGTAGTTCGTGGTTGGAACGGTATGGCCCGATTCCTTGACCGCCACCACGTCGGTCACTTTCTTGCGGGTCAGATAGGGCACGAAAGACTGGTTCCAGGCGTAGGTTTCCCAGAAGACCAGCGCCGCCAGCAACAGTCCGAAGAAGGCGCGGCCTGTCCTGTTCAGCCGGATTGTCCCGGTAAGCAGCATAAGCAGCAGCGCCCCGATCGGGATCAGGATAACGGGATAGGACACTTTCACGTAAGTGATTTCTTTGATCCATCCCGACATCGGCGAGATGCACACGCACGCTATCAGGATCAGCATGACCGCTCGGGCATAGGAACGCCCCCGGGTTTTCAGCGGCTGGCTCATGGCGTCCACGCCGAACCCGGAGAGCAGGGCCAGCGGCAACAGCGCGTAATCATAGGCGCGGGAGTAGGCGGACAGCGAAAAGGGCGTGACCCGTTCCAGCAGCGCGCCGATGGGAAGGGGCGGGCCGAAGCAACACTCCAACAGGACAAGATACATCCCCGCGAACATGAATACATCGCGGCGGTTGCGATGGGTCAGTGCGGCGCAGGCCAGCAGCAGCGCGGCGACCCCCGCGTTGCGTATGGTTTCGGCTTCGTACTTGATCCCGCAATACAACACCATTTTCTGGTAGAACTCCAGCGGGGTCCATTTCCACAGGTCGGAAAATTTTCCCAGGGAGGGTGTCACCGAACGGAGGCTGAACGCGCTCAATTCCCAGGCCGGCAGGAGCGTCACCGCGGCCACCGCCACGCCGAGGAGAAAAATGACGGCCATGGCCATGCCGTTGTGGAGCCAGGGACGCACCCAGTCGTACAGCGTCGCCCTGTGCTGCCCCCAGCGGATGTTCAGCAGAAAATAAAACAACGCATACAGGGCGGGAACGAATCCGGCGAGATTCGCAATTTGCAGGTAGCCCCCGGTGAAACTCATCGCCAGGGTCAGCCCGGCGAGCACGGCGATGCCCATCTTGCTGAAGAACTCTTCGGTGTCGATCATTTTCTTGATCAGCAGCAGCAGGAGCGGCAACCAGGCCATCGTGGTGATAAAATGGTATTCTCCCATGCGCCGCACCATCAGCGCGCTGCACATGAAGGCGATGGCGGCGGTCAGGGCCCCCGTGAAACTGAGTTTGTGCGCGCGGCCAAGCAGGTAGGTGCAGAAGCCCATAAAAATGAAGTGCAGCCCCCACATCACCGCAAGGGTAAAGTTCGACTGCGCCGGCGAGGGATCGACCGTAAAAAGCGCGCGCACGAGATGGGGTATATAAAACAGAAAGGACTGGGGATTCCCGGTCATGGGCATGCCGCAGTAGGTGATCGGGTTCCACAGGGGGAATTCACCCGCGTGAATGCTGTAATCCACCAAAAAGGTAATCGGCCCGAAGTAGCGATAGATGTCGTACATACCATCCAACGCCGCGGGGTCCGTGGTTCGCACGTATTCAAAAGTTTTCACGGCGGCGCCGGTCAGCAACGCGATTGCATACAGTGCCAGCACAACTCGCAGAAAACGCTGCGCCAATGACATGGTCGTACTCCTGGATAGAACCGAACTCGCTTACATCACCCCGGGGAACAAGAATCACCCCTTTTGTGAAGGGCCGCGCGCCTCTACTGCCGCACCTGTGCGCGGAAGAGAAATTACCTGCGGGGAAACGCGAAAAGGATGTCCAGCCGCTTGCCCTGTACTGCCGGGAACCGGCCATGGTATTCCGCAGGGGAAATCACCTGAACCGTTCAATTTTTGTATACTTTGTGCCTTCAATATAATAGACATTATTGCCGCTGATTTTGAGTTCCGTACTGTAATCTTTTCCCCCGAAACTCGTAAACACAAAAAACTTGTCATTCTCTACCCGCCAGCGGCCTTCGAGGTAATCCACGCCGGCAATGGCCTTGGAAAGCGGATGGGTCGCGTAGCATACGCCACCCGAGGCCAAGGTAACCTTGATTTTATATTGTTCAACCTGGATCTGCCACTCCGTGCCGATCAGATTCATCGCATTCAGCAGGGGCAGTTGATTCAGTTCCGGTATCGCGGCAAGAGGATCCGCGGGAGCGGCCGGGACCGCAACACCGCCCACGGCCATCTCACCACCGACCGGCAGCTTGGACAGGCGGTACTGCTGCAGTACAATTGGCAACACGAGAAAGGCGGCGAGGAAAACAAAAAAACCTATCAACAACCTTTTATCCATCCGGCGGCAACCTTTTCTAGGGACATCCGAAAAAACAGACTATTTCTACCTTCTCATAGAATACCATATCCTGTGTCATCAATCTACTTCCGTATTTACCCGGAGAAAAATTGCCGGAGTCCCGGACAAGTCAGGACCGCCGGTGTATCAACGCTTCCACTGCCTCCGGCGTTGGTGTCACCGGCAGCACGCACCGAAACCCGAGATCGGGAAGGCGATTCTCGAAATAACAGGGTTCCGCCAGGTTCAAGGGCCGGCTGCGCGCGAAGCTGCCACCGCAGATAAACAGCGGATCCCCGAAATCAGGCGAGTCCCCCGGTGGGACGTTCCCGGCAGGGCTGCCGGTCCATTCCGCGACATTGCCTGCCATATCATAACACTGCGACCAGACCAGGTCCTCTTTAAACGAGGCTACGGGACTGCTGTAGCCGGTTTGGACATTGGCTGCGCCTTCCTTCCATTCCTCACCCCAGGGGAAAACCGACGAGGCCTGGGGCGCGCCATGAGCCGCCCGTTCCCACTGGCTCCTGGCGGGAAGTTGTTTTCCGCACCAGGCGGCATAGGCCTGCGCATCGAACCAGGACACATACGCCACCGGGTGTTTCGGATAAGCCTTCAACATTTCCCGCAGTTCCGGAACAGGTTCCCACCCGCCCTCCACCTGGCTGCAGAAAGCATCAAACTCGCCCATGGTCACCTCGTCGGCATCGATAAAGAATCCGGGCTCAAAAATGGTAATGCCGTCCACCGTTACCTCGCCGGCGGGAACAAACACCATGCCCTCCGGATGCATCATCGCCGCCATCATGTGCTGCAGGGCATCTTCGGCCATCGGCACCGCCTCCGTTTTACCCTGCTGCGCCGCTTCCAGCGCCTGGCGCCAGCGTTCACGGCCTGTGCTCGCCCATTGGCCAGGCGCGCCCCCCATCTTGGCCGCGTCGTCCGCCGGGGGCTGCAACATTGCGGCCAGGGATTCCAGCGCGCTAAAACGTTCCGCCCGGCCCGCGGGCAGGCCCGTCGCGGCGGAAACAGGGGGCGGCGCCCCGGCGCGGTTGATTTTTTCCAGGGCAAACAGGGCAAAGGCGCCGGCAAGAACAATGGACACCGCCGCCGCACCGTACAGGAAAAGACGCAGGCGCGGAAAAGGGAATTCACGGGCCGAAAAGCGACGCCGCGACAGGGTTTTACCCGGGTCTTTGCCTTCGTCGAGCATTTCGATAATCGGCAGAATGGCCCGGCGCAACGCGCCCGCGCTTTCAAAGCGCTTGTTGCGGTCCGGATCCATACACTTGGACACGATTTCATCCAGCGCCGGCGGCATTTCCTTGCTCAGTTGCGAGGCCGGTCTCGAAAGGCCCGCGGGGGTGTTTCCCGTGAGCATTTCATACAGGACCACGCCGACGCTGAAAATGTCGGCGCGCGCGTCCACATCCCTGGTGTTGCGTTGCTGCTCGGGTGACATGTAATAAGGCGTGCCCATTACCATGGAGACCGACGTTACATAGCGGTTGTCCATCAGTTTGGAAATGCCGAAGTCCATCAGCTTGATCTGGTTGTCGCCGGTGATCATGATGTTTTCCGGTTTAATGTCCCGGTGCACGGTGTACTGGTGGGCATAATCGAGGGCAACGCACAGTTGGTCGATAATATGGAGCACCTGGCGCACGGGCATGCGGTCGCCCGGGGCGCGGCGCTCAAGAAGCGCGCGCAGGGAATCGCCCTGCACGTATTCCATGGAAATGAAAATGCCCTGGCCCGCCATGCCGATATCGTGAACGCGTACAATGTTCGGGTGGGTCAACTTACGCGTGATGCGCGCCTCGTTCAGAAACCGGTCTATCACCGTTTTTTCGGTAATGAACTGCGGAAGCAGCGTTTTCAGCGCGAGATCTTCCCCGAGCACATTGTCATGGACCTTGTAAATACAGCCCATGCCCCCGCGCCCAATCATGTCCAGGACGGTATAGCGGTTGTTGACGACCTGGCCGCGCCGGAACTGAAAGGCGTTTTGCGGCGCGCCGGCCTGCCCGTTCGGGGGTGTTCCGGGTGGGTTGGCCGGACGGTCCTCGAAAGAAATACGGGGCAGCATGGTGCCGCACTGCTGACAGCGGGCGGCGCCTGTTTCGTTGAGAAACGCGCACCGCGAACATTTTACCTTGACCATAACGTGCCCTTGAACACCTGGAAACACACAAAACCGTTATGCCGGAACATCACGACTGGGGACGCATTATAGCACGGCCTTCGGGAAAAAGCCGTGCGTGACGGCGCGTTACAGGTTCCACGCCTTCGCGAACGCGCGGAAGGAACGGTCGTAGGTCTTTTCCGCGTCAGCCGGGAAACAGCACCCCGGCAACTGCTTTTGGGCCAGGTGCATGTGGAGGCAATCGCAGCAGACCGCGTGGTTGGCGCACCCGGGATAAGAACAGGTGCAGCGCGACAGGTTGATGTCCTTGTTGGGGCATGATTCTTTCATCCGTTGTTTCTCCTGGTCAAACTTTAAGTGAAAGCGGGGACTGTCCCAAGCGAGCGCAGCGAGACGGGACTGTCCCTGCGTTCGCGGGCTTGGTACAACTATTCATAACATCCTTCCAATTCGCGTAACACGGTACTGTCCCAGGCAAGCGCAGCGAGACGGGACTGTCCCTGCGTTCGCCAGTCATTTTATAACGCGGCGGGGACGCCGCGTCTACATTTCCATCGTTTGTGCGGGGACTTGGCACAACCGACGCTTCTACTCTTCGGACTTCGTGTTGATCTCCGGATAGGGATTGGGGAAGTCAACCCGGTAGATGTCGATACCGCAGGCGACAAAAAGACCGCCGTCGGGACCGGCCGCAAGCGCACCCGGTTCGCCGGGCAGTTCGAGCACCTCTTCCCAGGCGCCTGAGACCAGGTGCGCAAGAATGAGTTTCTTTCCGCTCCCGTAATAGACATAGCCGTCATTTCTGCCGGCCATGCCCGTGCTGGTGATTTCCGGCGGCGCACTCTCGAAGGGTTCCTGGAGACTCATTCCCTGCACATCAAAAACACGCAGCACGCCATCCACCGCCATGGCGACACGTCCGGAAAGGTCGTCATAAAGCAGCCGGTTGACGGCCGAGGCCCCTTCATACACGCGGCTCCAATAGGGTTGCAGCGTATCCAGCCCCAATACGGCGAACAGGGGCGGTGCCCCCTTCTCCGGCGACGCTACGCCGGCGGCGGGACCGGCTGCGGCAAAAAGAAATTCATCGTTCAATGCCAGGCCGCTAATGCCCCGGGTTCCCAAAGGATTTTCCATCAGATCAGTTTTTCCGGTTGCCGGATCCGTGACCGCAATGGCCCCGCCGCCGGAAAGGGCCGACCAGCCGCTGTAGAGTTTCGGGACCGCTGAAACCACGATGCCGCCGGTGGCCTGTCCGTATCCCTTCTCGTGCAGTGATGCGACCATACGCGGATTTTTGCCGTCCCACTCATACCAGGGTTCTTCAATGTTAAGACGGAAAATATTGCCGCCGGAAGAGGATATACCCCAAGCCACCCCCTTGACGAAGGCTACGTCCTGCACCCCGCCGACACGCGGCGTGACCGAAGACAGTAGGGTAAACACGCCCGTTTGGCCGTCCATAAAGAACAGGGTTTGACCCCATGCCGGGCCGCCCCACACCTGGCCCTGGGCATCCACCCGCAAGAAGGCGGGCACACGAACCGGGGGAGCCACCGATAATTCCCCGCGCGCCCATTCCGTGTCGCCGGGTCGGATACGAAAATACTGCTGGCCGCGGACGCCCGCGACACCGCCGTCCACGGTCGATGCCAGCATGCGGCCGCCGCGCAGGTCAATACTGTGAACCGGGGTCAGGGCCGGTTCCCCGGCGCGATAGCGATAAAGCGTTTTGCCTTGCTGCAGGTAAAGCATATTTTGGGTGGTCAGCGCGGATACGAACGACCAGTCGCCTCCGGATGCGTCCGGGACGGGAAAGGGCGGGGGCGACACCGGCTGCAGCGTGGCGTCATACATATTTTTTTCCGTCACGAAATAGCTATCCCAGCACACGCCGCCTGTCACGCCATCCAGCGCGGGAGGGGCGTCACTGAAATGTTTTGAGGCGGGGTCATAGATGCGCAGCCCGGGCGCTTCCGAGCCCACACGGCATAGAAGCCGGCCGTCCGGCAGCGGGCTGACCTCGTGCAGGAACCGGTTCGGCGGCCCGGCCTGGCCGCAGTCTTCCAGCGCGAGCGTGTCCTGATCGAGCGCGACCAGTTTTCCCCCGGGGAACGTGCCGCCGTACAGCCGCCCGTCTTTGCCTTCCACAAGATTCCACACATAGGCTTCGCCCGGTATATCCACGGTCTCGACGAACTTGTTTTCCGACAGGCTGTAGATATGCACGGCCCCGTCATAATAGGTGCCAATGGCCACCCGGTCACCCCGCATCGGCGCCAGGGCCCAGGCCCCGGCCGTATCGGGAACCGCATACGACACCGACGCCTTGTCCTCCAGGGCGACCAGGGCCAGCACGGCCCCGCCCGACTCCGCCGCCGACGTGAGCAGCAGCAATTCCCGGCCTGCATCGGCGTTGTACAAGGTTATGCCCGCCTGGAAATGCCACCCCATGCAGGGCTGTGCCATGAGTTTATATTCCGGGGCCAACAGCGGCGGCTGTTCTTCGCCTTCGACCCGCTGATGAAATTGTATGTTTACACCGCTATCCTTCACATTGGGATCCTGGGCTGAATCATAGACGGTGACGCTGTCCTCCGCGGCGCAGGGCAAAAGCGCCACCAGGCAGAACAGGATAAAGGCAGGCCATTTCATATCGACTCCTTGCACCATTTCATGCGCGCACAGGCGGATTAAGGATAAGTGCCGCGCTGAACAGGCAGTATAGAGGTATGGGGAATCCCTTTTCCAACGCAGCTCCAATCCGCACTTCAATTCAAACGGGACTCCTCGAAAATACGGGGGGAAAATAGGTCCCGCCCGAATCTTTTCATACGCGAAGGATTCTCTGATGAACCCTTTCAATGTATTAAATTACCTCTTGATAATGATTACGCTTGCCCCGGGGATTGGTCTTGTTATGTTGTCTGAGAAAATACAACCGTAATTCTAAAAACCAAGAAAGGAAAGGCGAATGAAGAAATTAACGTTGGCCCTCGTTATAATAGGAATGATAATGCTATCAGGATGCTCGGAACTGGGAATCGAAAATCCCGTGGCACAGGAGAACACACTGGTGGTGCATAACCAAACGCATACTGAGGGTGGAGCGGAAGGACATAGTTCTTTTTTTTTCCATCGTCCTCGTTCCGGATGAGTGTTCGGATGATAGGCCACAAGGAATAAATCTGCTTCCTGAACCGATACCATACGGTGGATTATTCGCAATTGATGGCCTTGCTGACGGACGATATTGGTGTAAAACTTATAGCGATTCAGGCTACGTCACCCTGTCTGGCGGCAACACGACAGATTGGTACGTGCACTAACAAAGGCGGAAAGTGCCCCATGCCCCTTAGTATGTTACAATAGAGGTGTGCGAAAGGAACCAGCAATGGAACAAAAACTGTTTGAACAAGAGCTGGCCTACTACGAAGCAAACAAAGAGCGCTTCTTTGAAGTAGCCCCGGGCATGTATGTTTTGTTGAAGAACGGTAAAGAATTTGGGTTTTATGATTCTTTTGAAGATGCTTGGAAAGCAGGAGAGAATCTGTTTGGCGATGACTTGTTTTTTATCCATCAGATTCTCGATGAAGAAGGCGCCTTGGACTATCCAGCCTACAGTCTCGGGCAAACTCATGCCGGTTTATGAATTAAACTGTCCCAGCGTGGCAAAAGATGGTAAGACCCCTGTAAATCCAAGGGACATTTTGACGATTGCGGGGCCATCGCTGGTTATATCCGTTTCATCCATCCATGCCCCTATAGTGACAATAAACGGCATTGCACTTTTGGATACAGGGGCCGTGGCAACAGCCATTGACGAATCCGTATGCCAACAACTTAACCTGCCACCTGTTGATGTCGCCCGAGTGTCCCATGTGGAAGGTTCCTCAAGGCGCACCTGTTATGCCGCGAGAATAGCATTCCCGGATCTCCGCTTAAAGCCCATACAAATAACACGAATACTATCCGTAAATCTCAGCGCCATGAATCCGCCGATTATTGCCCTCATAGGCCGCGACCTGCTCGCCCATTTCAAATTTATCTACAATGGACCCCGGGGCCGCATTGAGATCGCTTACTAAAGCCCGCCCCGCTTGCTCCCCTTTTCTACAGCCCCTGGATTATCCACCGCACGCAATAGAGTCCAGTACGTTATTACGCTCCATACTATACATTCCGTTTTCCCGCTTGTATAAAGTCGCCATTTCGTTACGCTTTTCTGCCCCTGTACTTCGGAGCAGGTTAATACTTTTGCCGTACCAATTTCGGTATCACCTATCCAGCAAAACAAAAAACGCAACGAACTTAAACATCTAAGTTGCTGCGTTTCATGTATTTACTGGAGCCGGCGAAGGGAATCGAACCCCCGACCTGCTGATTACAAGTCAGCTGCTCTACCATCTGAGCTACACCGGCGTGGTATGGTGAATGGAGTTGATGCGAGGCTTAGGGATGCAAGTAT
>JAAYBJ010000077.1 GCA_012730105.1 Candidatus Hydrogenedentota bacterium | reverse complement strand
GAACAAACAAACCCGGCTGGTGTGTGCTATACTTAACGATAAGGTAAGAAGAAGGCGTACTTTCCCGGCGACAGACCTGCGTACCTGTTTCGCCGCGGCCTTCGAGGTTTGTGTATTCATTTCTGGTCTTTATGAATAAATACGGGGATATTAGCAATGCGCAGATTTTTGATTACACCACATTGTCTTTCTGTTGTTGTTCTCCTGGCGCTTTGGGCTTTTCCGGTTTTCGGAGATCCCGTGCCGCGCATCCTCCTGGCCGGCGACAGTTGGAGTGCGCTGATGCAGGCTTTCGACACCTACCAGGAGGTGTTGCCGGAGTATGCCGGGTATGAAAATTACCGGTCCATCGGGTTTCGCAGCTCCGTGGTCGGTATCCAGGCCGATGAATTCATCGCGCCGGCCATGCTCGCCATTGTTGCCGAAGAGATTGCCCTGCATCCGACCATTGATATTGTCCATTTAAGCCTGGGCGGCAATGACATTTTGTACGGCCGTTGGCTGCCCACCATGAGCCCGGAACAGCAGGAAAATTTGTTCAACGGCATCGCGGCGGACATAGAAACGGCTCTCGACTTTATCCTCGGGCAACGTCCCGATATCCGTATCGGGCTGTGCGGATACTCCTTTGCGGACCATGACTATGTTGACGTGCTTCCTACAGAAGCGAACCAGGCCATCACCGCGCTGGAACAAAAGAAACTTGCCCTGGCACAAAGCAAGGACCGTGTCTTTTATATTCACAACCTCGGGCTGATGCAATATACCTATGGCATTCCGCAAGCGGATCCGCCCATCCCCCCCCTGTCCGTGCCCTATCCCGGCGGGTACCCCGATTACGATCCCATGCCCGGCGGCAATATTCTCTACACGGCGCCGGCGGAAGCGCTGGTGGATGGAGACGTTCATCTTACTCCGGATGGATACAAGGTTGTGGCCAGACGCTGCATGGATGAGTTTTACGCGGAATGGCTGTCCTGGCCGCGCGTCCTCGAGGTACAACTGCTGAGCGCCACCGCCGCGCAGGCGGTTTTCCAGGTGCGGTTTTCGGAAGCGGTAACTGGCGTGGACGCCTCCGACTTCACGCCTTCGCTGGAAACCAAGGCCCTCTCTGTTAGTGGCGTTTCCGGTTCAGGGGATACCTATACGGTTACGGTCGCCCTGGACGGCGGCGCCGGTACGGCCCGCCTGGACGTGCTGGATGACGATACGATTCGTGATCTTGACGATAACCCGTTGGGCGGGCCCGGAACAGGCAACGGCCTGTTCAGCTTTAACGGCATTCTAGCGTACCAGGATCCGCCGCCCATCGATGAAGATGATTTTGACGCATTTTTGCTGTATCTGGACACGGCAAGCGCGCCCTATACGGAACAACTCAATGGCTTCAGTTTTGCGCCGGATGTGTGTGACGCCAACGGTGGTTTTCAAATGGAACCCGATATTGAAATCTACGGCAACGGAATGCTGGAAAGCTGTGAGTTCGGTCTGATTCAGGCGTGCCTGCGCAATCCTGACCTGGACCTGCGTCCTTTTGGCGGTATCAGCCACGACGTTGCGCGCGCCGCGTGGGAGCAAAATCTTGCCCAGATGCGTACCGATCTCGGCGGCACGAACGGTCTGGCCCTGTCGGTCCTTCGCGGGCTGGACAGCATTCTCTCGGCTTATTTCCTTCTGGGTGACAATGTTTCCAGGCTGCTGCCTTCCGCCCTTGTTTTCGCGGCCACCAGTTACGAGGAGATCCAACTGGAACTTACCGTGCCCGACCCGATGAACTACCGGATGCTGCCCCGTTTCTTCGCGTTCAACGGAGACGCCGATGGAGACGGGTATACCAATCAGCAGGAGTATGACTATTTTATGCCGCTGGGCGGACGTGACCTCTATATCCAGGCCGCGCTGACGCCCTTTATCACCCTTGAATCCAGCTGCGCCAATACGGAAGGCGGCGTTTTCAGCGAGGGCGACATGTTCTGCCTCGTGGTGCCCGACCCGGTGTCCTATACAAGTTTTCAATGGATGAAGGACGGGCAGCCGCTGAATGACATCGACTCCATTCAAGGCAGCCGCTGGCGCACCCTGCATATCATGTCACTGCGCGTTTCGGACAGCGGCGACTATACCTGCGAATATGACGACGGCTCCAAGAGCCCACGCGTTTTCGGGCCGGTGCATGTGGAAGTGCTCAAAACCACGCCAACAGCAACACCGGTCGGACGCTTTGTTCTTGTGGCGTTTCTTATCCTCATTGGAATCACCGTCCTGTACCGTTTCCGCCCTCGGCATTCGGCGTAGACACTCCATACTATATCCTGCCAAAATTTCGGGAGATGTGGCCATGCGTACTCCAATCGTTTTGTGTGTTTTCCTGTTTACAGCGGTTGTCATGCCTGCGGTCGTCGCGGAAGGCCCCGTAGTGGAAACGGAATTTGCCCGCTGGGAGCTGAACGAGACGGGACGCACCATCGCCCTGTTGGACAAGGCAAGCGGACAAAGCCTCATTGCCCAGGATACACAGGTTCCCTTCTG
>JAAYBJ010000076.1 GCA_012730105.1 Candidatus Hydrogenedentota bacterium | reverse complement strand
TTCTCCTTCCCGGCTTTTGATAGCAACGAAATGCCGCGGTTAGCGAAAGGTAATGTAGTGAATCCCAAAATCCTCATTGGAGCGATAGTAGTGCTTGTTATCGTATTGGCCGTGCCGATACTGCTGAATTCCGTGCGCGGCGCTTCCCCGGCGCCTGCGGCGCCCGCAGCATCCGCGCCCGCCGCACCGTCGCCGCCTCCCGCCCCCCCAGCGGAGACTGCGGCCACCCCGCCGCCGGTGGATTACCCTATCGTCTATGCCCCCCCGCCGCGCACGATTCCCCAGTATGAGCAGCGACAGGGAGCGCCTTCAGGGCCGCCCCTGACAGCGGAAACCCTGGTTGGTACCGCCTGGGAGGCGGCTAGTCCTTACGGCCCGGTCACGATAGAACTTGGACCGAACGGCCAGGCGGTGGCCACCCATTCCATGGTGGGTACGATTACCGGGAAGTGGAGTGCAAACGGCAACAAGGTGACGGCATCCGTATCCTTCATGGGCCAGTCCATGAGCTTGGATGCCGAAATTTCTGGCAGCACTCTGAAGGTGCAGGGGCAGAGCATACGACGGTTGCGGTAGGGCGCATCGGCCCGCGAGGGTTACTCGGGGATCCATAGGACCTATGGGACTTATAGGACCTATGTTGTTTGTACTGGGGGCCTTGGTCTATCATGAGATTTCATGAGAAAAAGGAGTTCAGCCATGGCCGGACGGTTCCAGGACAAGGTGGTGCTGATCACGGGGGCTTCCTCGGGCATTGGCGCGGAAACGGCCCGCCAGCTGGCATCCGAAGGGGCCAAACTGGCGCTGCTGGCCCGGCGCGCGGATAAACTTGCCTCCGTGAAATCCGAGGTGGAGGCGCTCGGCGCCCCGGTGTTGACCTTCACGGCGGACGTCAGCGACCGCGCGGCGCTGGATGCAGCGGTGGCGGACACGCTCGCGGCCTTCGGCCGCATCGATATCGTGCTGGCCAACGCGGGAACCGGTGTGACAGGCCCCATTTTTAAACTTACCGTGGACGACTACCGCCGTCAATTTGAAACCAACGTTTTCGGGCTGCTCAACACCATCTATGCCTCCCTCGACGCGCTCAAGGCGAGTCGTGGTCAACTTGGCCTGCTGGGCAGCGTGGCGGGCGTCGTCGGCACCCCGTCGGCCTCCGCCTATAATGCCAGCAAGTTCGCCGTAAACGGTCTGGGCGAATCCATCTACCACGACCTGGACGAACTGGGCATTTCCGTGACCTTGATCAAGCCGGGATTCGTGGACAGTGAAATACGCCTGCTGGACCGGCAGGGCAAGGTAAGCGACAAGCCCGACCCCGTCCCCGCGTGGCTGGTGATGTCCACGCCCGCGGCGGCGCGGGTTATTCTCAGCGCCTTGCACCGGCGCAAGCCGGAGGTGACAGTCACTTTTCACGGCAAGGTGTTCACCTGGTGCAAGCGTTTTCTTCCCGGCGCCACGCGCTGGGTTATCCGCCGCATGAGCAAGGGCAGCCTGCCGAAGCTGTGAGCGCAACCCTGAACAACCGGACCGATCCGACGGATCAGACCGATCTGACGGATCCAATCCCCAAAAAGGCCTTGCTCAGGGTTTTCTGACTACGCGTATCGCCCTGTCTCCCGGCGCATCCTGTTCCACGGGAAAATCACCGGACACGGTATACACATAGCCCTCGCCTGGGGTATACCGGGCGATAATACTTCCCGAGGGCAGGGGCACTTTCAGTTCCATGGCGGGCAGTTCCGGAATGGACGGCGGCGCGACGCGGACACCCTTCCAGCCGGGCGCCGCGGGACTCAGGCCGAACACATACTGCCCAAGAAGATATATGGGGCAGCTGCCCCAGGGGTGCAGCCAGCTGGTGTTCCACTTCTGGTCGGGGCCCCAGGCCTCCATGCAGGTGGTGGCGCCATGGCGCAGCATTTCGCTCCAGGAATGCTCATCGGTGGCCGTGAGCAGCGCGAAACCGAGGGCGGCGTCGCCCGCCTTGAAGCAGCCCTCAATAACATACGAGGCAATGTAAACGCCGCAAGAGAGTCCCTTGCTTCGGATAAGTTCCAGCATGCGCGCCTTGTCCGCGCCTGTGGTTAACCCGAAGGCGAGGGGCACGGCGTTGGCATGCAGGGAATGATGGTCCGACCCCGGCGCATCACGGTACAGGCCCGTTTCGGGGTCGGCGAGATGTTCGGCGAAACTGACGGCGAGGCGGTCGGCCCGCTCGTTGTACGCGCCGCCGTCGCCGCCGAGCAGCGTCTCCAGTTCCGCCGCCGCGCGCAGGCCACCGTAATAAAAGGCGTTCAGCACGGTATTGCCCTTTTTCAAGGAATAGTCGTAATCATAGCCGTCACGGAGATTTTCGGGCCAATCCACCAGCACCCACTTGGCGTTTTTCTTGTCAATCCCCGCCAGGAGCCCGTTCTTGTTTTCAAAGCCGGCGAAATACGCGAACAGGTCCTGATACACCGTTTTTGCCGCGTACTCAGCGGTCGCCCGATCGCCCGTCAAGCGGTAATATTCAAGAACCAGCACGGGAAACTGGAGGGAATAGTCCGCAATCTCCTGCATGAAGCTCCCGGGCGCGACCGCCATCAGCGCCGGATGTATCACCCGGGAATACACAAAATCCAGGATCGCTTTGCGCAAGAGCGACGGGTCCGCCGTCAGCCACACGTGGGACCGTCCGGTAATAACGGCATCACCGAGGTACTGCCCCTTTTCCCGCGACGGACAGTCGACAAACACCTCCTGGGCCCCCATTTGAACGGCATTGCGGCAGATGGTCCAGGTTCCCTCGAGTATCTTGTTGTCGGAGGTGAACGCCGCCTTTTCCGCATCAAAGGGGTGATGCCGCACGTCCACCCAGACTTCGGGCGCGCCCGGAGCGTTTACCACTTCCAGGTAACGGAAAGCCCGGTAGTCATAAAACTCGACCGGGTCTTCGTCATCGGACAAGGTGACCATTTCTTCATACCGGCAATTGGCGCGCATTTCAAAGCGGGGCAGGCCATCATCACCAAGTTCCTCCGCGTGACGCACCGTGACTACGTGGCCGGCCGGTCCTCGGACGCGCAGCCGCGTGTGGCCGACAATTTCCTGTCCAAAATCATATACATAGCGCCCGTCGCCGAGGTCATCCGTTTTCACTGGATCGTACCGGGTAATCTGCAGGGGAGCCGTCGCCTGGAGTTCAAAGCGGTGGTCCTGGCGGCCCGCCAACGGTGACAGCCAGCCACTGTCGTCAAAGCCCGCTTCGCGCCAGCCCCGGGGTATTGCGCGCATGTCGATGTTTTCCAGAAACTGGGTCTTGTACCCGATGGTGTCGGCCGCAGCAAAAGCCTTGAGCTGGAAGCAGCGCCAGTCCTCCCCCGTAACAAATCGTTCAACGCTTCCATCCCCGTATCGCAGCTCGAGGGCGAGCATGAAACCGGAGCGGTTGTCCGCGCTGTTCCAGACCCGGTTGACCAGCCCCTGGTAATACACGTGGGCGGCAAGACAGTTCACTCCCGCCCGAAGACTGTTAGTCACATCCAGTTGATAATAGGGATAAGCGAAATGATATGCGGGTGCGGGCCCCTGCGCCACATAGCCGCCGTTGATAAAAAACTTGTAGTAGTCATCACCGGTGATAAATAGCGTTGCGGCGGTCGGTGTTTCCTTGAGGATCACGTCCTTTCTGAACAACGTGTGCACATGGGTAGGCCCGGAGATTTCGGGTTTCGGCTCGAATTCCCGATGGAACAGGTCCAGCACGGACACGCCGGCAAAAACCGGGTCGCGAAGCCAGGCCGCCTTGGCAAGGGCCTCAGGCTCCGAAGCCGCACCCACTGCCGCAAAGATACAAAGACCAACGATAAGTGTGTAACGCATTATGCAACTCCTCCGGGTTGTTCAAGGTTAAGTGGAGTCTAATTATAGGACGTATAGGACCTATAGGACCTATATACTATGTCGTGCCAAACCATGAGCCACCTTACGGATTGCCTGAACGATCCATTCAGCGTGTCGGTCTTCAAAGGTTTGGGCCAGGGAGATAACCAGGGTGCGCCCCAATATTTCCAAAGTTTTCGGGCACATGTCCGTGCTGTACGTGCGCGTGAGATCATGGAGCGGCGAGGTCCAGGGCCGTCCGTGCCGGTCCATGGAGCCCTTGTTCATCACGTATTCCCAATAACAATAAACATGGCGGTCGGCAATGGACTTGTCGTAGGTGCCGCCCGCGGGAATGCCTTCCGCCTTTAGCGCCAACCCGAACTCCGTTGCCCGTGTGTAATCCGGCAATTGCAATACCGCCGTAATGCCCAGGTCGCCTTCGGGATCGGGGGATGGGCTGATGGAAACACCCGGCACATCCGCGATGCCCTCGTAAATGCGGCGGCGCAAGGCGCGTGTCCGCGCGAGGATCCCTTCCATCCGGCTGAACTGAACGCATGCCAGGGCGCCTTCCATTTCGTTCATCCGCAAATTTTCCCCGGGGAACGGCGCCACGGCGGCGTCTCCGGCGTTCCAGAAGCGCATGGCCGAATCGTGGCGCAGGGTGGCGCGCTCGTAGACGTCGCGCCGGTCGGTCACCACGATGCCGCCTTCGCCCGCCGTAATCACCTTGTGCTGCTGCAGGCTGAAACAGCCGACATCGCCGAACGAGCCCAGCCGTTGTCCCCGGTAAGAGCCGCCGCAGGCCTGCGCGCAGTCTTCAATGACCAGCAGTCCGTGGCGCTTCGCCACGTCCATGATGGCTGTCATGTCGCACGGGATGCCGCGCATATGCACCGGCATGACGGCCCGCGTGCGCGGTGTGATTTTACGCTCCATATCGTCCGGATCCAGCGTGAGGGAATCGTTGATTTCCGCGATGACCGGGACCGCGCCGCAGATCAGCACCGCCGAAGCGGAAGCGATATAGGTGAAGCCCGGCACGATGACCTCGTCGCCGTCGCCGATGCCCAGCCCGGCCAGTCCGCAAATGAGCGCCGCCGTGCCGCCACCCACGGCCAGGGCATGACGGCGTCCGGTCATGTCCGCGAAAAGGCGTTCCAGCTCCGCGCACTTTGAATGCTCCGGATCCAGGAAGCGGAACAGTTTCCGGCCGCGCACCACGGCCGCCACCGCTTCCACCTCCTCCTCGCCGATGGCCGCCGGCCCCAGCCAGGGCTCCGGAAAAGGCACGGTCGTAACCGGTGTTCCGCCGTGAATTGCCAGTTGTTCTCTCATAAAAAGATTCCTTGTCCCTATTTCTGCAGGTCTGCAAGGTGTTAGAATATGACGTGTCGCACCGGTGTGTATGGTATACGTAGCGGCCGAACACTTCAAGGATCCTGTGGGCCTGGAGGGCGAAAGACCTATAACGAACAAATCTCGCAATTCATGGCGAAAGATTTTCTGCTGAAACAAGAAGGAACGAATCATGCGCCCTTGTTTTATTTTCATTGCACTCTGCCTGTCCCTGAACACCGCGTCAGCCGTGGAAACGGTGGCCCTTCAGCCCGGAGACATAATGCTGCCGCAGGGCCATCGCATGGCCCTGTACCTGGACTGTGGTGATGAACAGACCGAGGCCAAAGATGACAATCTAAGTATGACGCTGCTCTCCGGCCACGCCTACGTGTTTCCGGGAATCAGCGGCCCCCTGGGTTCTGCCGTATATGATGCCGACCAAGTGACCGTCAAACTGGAGGGACTGGGTTCGGGAAAGGACTATGTGCTGGGATTTACCTGGTGGGACGCTGACGACAGCGGGCGCAACCAGTCCGTTCAGTTTGCCCCCGGAGCATCCGAGGACTGGCAGACCGTATTGCCGCCTGTGCGGGCGGCGTCGTTTCACGAAGACAAACCATCCTGGGCGCGCGCACAGCTGCCGATAACCCCGGAATTCATTCAGGACGGCATCCTGAACGTCGCTTTCGTACGGGAGGCCGGCCCAAACGCCGTGGTGAACGAACTGTGGCTGCTGGAACGCGCGGATTCCTCGGCCGTCAAAAGGGTGCTGATTGTTACGGGCGACGATTACGCCGGACACGACTGGCGCGCCACAGCGCCCGCCCTGGCCGGGGCGCTTCGGGAAGTGGAAGGCCTGGAAGTGTCCGTCACGGAATGTCCCTCCGTGTTCGGATCGCCGTTGCTCGCCCACTACGATGCGGCGGTTATCCACTTCAAGAACTATGATGACCGGCTTCCCCTTGCGGCGGCCTGTGAAAAGGGCTTGCGCGACTATGTGGCCTCCGGAAAGGGACTGGCCCTTTGCCATTTCGCCTGCGGCGCTTTCCAGGAGTGGGACGGGTTCGGAGAAATCGCGGGACGCGTGTACAACCCCGATCTGCGCCCCCATGATCCCTACGGCGTGTTCACCGTGCGGATTACGGGGGAAGACCACCCCGTCACGCGCGGGATGAAACCCTTTGAGGTCAAAGACGAACTGTACACCTGCGTGGATGGCGGCGCCCCGGTGAAGATCCTGTGCGATGCCGTGTCCGTGGTGGACCAGGCCGCGTATCCCATGGCTTTTTTCACGGAAAACACCGGCGGACGGGTATTTCACTGCCTGCTGGGCCACGATGCGGAGGTCTATGCATCCCCCGGCGCGCGCGCGCTGTACCAGCGCGGCATTGCCTGGGCCGCAGGAATGGAATACTGAGCCGGACCGTTCCCTGCTCCCAGTCACTCCGCGGGCATATTATCTTTGACCGCCGCACCCTCCGGCGCGATAATGCCGCCCAGCGTGCCGTTGTGGTAGAGGTTGTCGCGAATGAATAACCCCGGGCAGTCGCCCGACACTTCAATGGCGGCGCGCATGGCGCCCGCCCGGTTGCGTTCCAGGATCTGGCAGCCGGCAATGGTGGTGTTGCGGCTGTTCTCGACATACACGCCGCGCTTTCTCGGTTCAAACACCTGGCAGTCCGCAATCAGGGTTTCCCGGCTGTTCAGCACGGAGACGGCGCCGCCTCGGGCGTCATCCCCGGCACAGGCATCACTCACCAAGTTGCCTTCAAACAAGACACCGTCACAATTTTCGATGCGCACGCCGTTGGCGAGGTCCTTGCCCCGGTTATGGTCCTGGTCTAGGGAGTTGCCGGACACCACAATGTGGCGCGCGCCCTCGAGATAAATGGCGTTCTCCACCCCGGTGTAAATATGATTGCCCGTAATGGCGACGCCGGTGACGTTTTTCAGGTGGATATTGGTGGTCTGGCTGCCGATGAGATTGCCCGTGATGGTCCACAATCCCGCGCGGCCGCGCGCTTCGGGTTTCACGGGCGCTTCAAAGCGGATATTCGCGCCGTTGGGACTGGTTCGCGCCTGAATGGTGTTGCCCGAAATGGTGCCCTCCTCGACGGACCCGTCAGCAACGTCAATCCACACATCGGCGGAAGCCGCCGCCTCGTTGTCATAATTGTATTCAATATCGTTGCCGGTAATTTGCAGGTTGCGCACCTCCCCGCCGAATACGCGCAGGCCACCGCCCTTACAGTAACTGATATGGCTGCCCGTAACAATGGCCTGGTGCAGGTTGACATGGTCAAAGAACACGCCGACGCCGCTGCAATTGTAGACATGGCTCCCCGTAATAATGACGTCGCGGTTGCGTCCGCTTAAAATAATCCCGTTCCGTGTCTCCCGCACCAGTACACCGTCCACCAGAACCTGTACGGCGCCGGTGAATTCCACGCCGTCCGCTTCGGGATGAGCGCCGACAATCTCGATTCTGCCCAAGCAGGGCATGCGCTCCGTGTCCGAAACAACCGGATCAAAGGAAGCCGGTGACGCCGTGCCGGTGTGATTGCCCACAAAACGAAACGCGGGGCCGGGGCCGGCCATGAGTATCCGCGCGCCGCCGCCCGGACCGTCCAGGCTGACCGGCCCCTTGTTCTTGAGTTCGATAAGTATCGTTGATGTGACACGGTAAATCCCCTTGGGGAAATACACCCTTCCCGTAGCGGTTTCCTGGACCGCCAACTGAATCGCCGCCGTATCGTCGGCAATACCGTCGCCCACCGCGCCGAAATCCCGGGGATTGGCCGCTTCGGCCGCGAAAGGGGAAATCATTGCCATCGATAAAATGAAATACCTAAGAAATGACTTTGCACGCATGATATTACCTCTAGTCCGCAAAGAAAAGGCGTTTTTCAAGGGCGTTGGCGACCCACCCGTCACAATGAAAAATCATAAGGATCTATGGTACCGCAATCTGTGCCGGCATGGGAAATCCGGCGCCGGCGCTGATCCGGCC
>JAAYBJ010000075.1 GCA_012730105.1 Candidatus Hydrogenedentota bacterium | reverse complement strand
GCTTCGGCTACCCGGACATGGTCCCGGTTGGTTTCCCCCCGCTGGTCGGGATCGAAACTGAAGAGCGCATAGGGCCGGTATTTCCGTACCAGGTACACCATGCGTTCCCGCAGCACGCCATGAGACAGATCTTCCAGGCTGTCCGTGGGAAATCCCAGTTCGACGATTTCGGCCACGCGCAGTTTCGCGGCGCCGGCCCGCATTTCATCCGCATTACGGCGCAGCGCTTCCTCCATGGACAGGCCCACCGCATCACGGGCATCGTCGGTGACCCGAACCAGTACCACCTTCCACCCTTCCGCGGCAAACCGCGCCAGGGTCCCTCCGCAAAAGGCGGCCGCGTCGTCTCCGTGCGGACTGATGATCATGGCGGTAGGCATGGCATCTTCTCCTTGATTTTTTTCGTAACAGTTTATCTGTCTGCAGTAATTCCATTTATAGTGAATTCCGGGGACATGTTCCCAATTAAACTTTCATGAATGGGAGTAGCAACCATGGCCCTGTGGGTAATTGGGAAACGTGTCCCCGGAATTCCTACATAGCAACTTTTCCCTGATGTTTCCGTTGCACTATTTTGACTCCAGTAACCGGACCAGCTGATTAAAATCTTCATCGTTGTGGGCGGGATCGAACTGGAGCGCGTTTTCCGCGGCCACAAGCCTACCGCGTTCTTCCTCGATGCGGCCGCGCAGTGTTTTATCGTGCGTGGCGACATAGATCATGACCCGGCTGGCCGTTTCCTTGATGTCCACCTTCCCGTTTCTCAGGTTCCATTTCACATCATAGACCCCGTCGGCATCCAAGCGGAAAACATCCTCAACTCCCTGCAGATAGGCGGGCAGTTCAAAACGCCACTGCGCCGGACGAGGCGGCCCGAACTTGAACACTTTTTCTTTCTTGTCCGGAACATAGTTCAAGTCCAGGGCAAAGAACAGCGCGGCCCGAGGCCCGCAGACCGAAGCCAGATCCCAGTCCGGCCTGCTGCCTGCAAAAATCCGTCGCTCAAATCCGTAGGCGTCCCCTTCAAGCAGAAATTCGTCCAGCAACCGCAGTTCGCGCCCGATGCGGCCGACCTCCTCCAGCGTGTCTCGCCATTCGACCAGGGTCTTCAGGCTCAGGTTGAACCAGTAGAGCGAGGTGATGCGCGTCGACACGGCGTGATAGGCCTGCAGCCGGATTTCGTCCGGCGTGGGCGAGGTGCGCTTGCGACCACCATACCGGTCCCAGCCTTCATGGGGGCCCTGCGACCAGATGGCGCAAGGCATGGGCCGGTTGAGCTCGCGCAGGGAACGGCACATGTCGCCGATGGTTTCCAGCGGCGCGCCCCAGCCGATGTGTTCCTTTCCCCAGCGCTCATATTTACGCCAGGCGTCGGCCGACGGTGCCGTGACGCGATAAGCATCGTAATGGGGGTAATCGCTCAGGCCCGCGTAGTCGCGCCAGATGCGCTCCTCGCTGTGGGTGATCGTGGTGGCAATGCGGTTCACGGCATAAGGCTGCAGTTTCTCCCACACCTCCTGGGGCGGCACGGGACGCCCCCCGCCGTACTGCGGTTCGCCCAGGCATTCGATGCCATGAACGCGGGACAGCATGGCGTCCGTGTCATAGGCCTCGATCGGGGACAGGGGACCGAAATATTTCAACGGGTACCGCGCGTACAGATCCGTGTCGCTGTAGCCCGGGGTAATGCCAAGGTGGGCGGTGTTGACATACAGCCGGCTGAGCGCCTTGAGAAATACCTCTTTCGAAATGGGATTACCGCCGCCGTTCACCCAGCCGCCGGAGATGTCGAAGCGTTCGGGCTTGACGCGCAGACGCCCCCACAAGGTCAGCGTTTCGCCACCCTCCCGGTCGAGCGTGACTTCCACCACGACAAAGCTTAGCGGCAGCGGACCTGTTTTTGCCGAGAAACCACCGCAGTCATTGGCGGGGATGCGGGTGTGGCCATTGAAACCTTCCAGGGCGGGCAGCGGCGGCTGCGGTATCAGCGCCCGGGGCGCTTTCGGGTCCGGCGGCAGCCAGAAGCGGCAGGAACGAACCTCCACAGGCGCATCTGACATGTTAGCGATATGAACGGTGACGGTGTCCGGCTGGATGGCGTCTTCCGGCGCGAGAAAGGTCACGGCAGACAGCCAGCAGACCGGCCGGTCAATGGAAATTTCCCGGGACAGCCAGGGCGCGCCTTCCGGCCCCGCCGCAACAGAAACTTTGCCTCCCGGACCAAAGGGGGCCTG
>JAAYBJ010000074.1 GCA_012730105.1 Candidatus Hydrogenedentota bacterium | reverse complement strand
TTTTGCAGGAAACCACCGCCATGCAGTATCTGTCTCTTCCGGGAATATTCAAGAAAGTGTCCGCTTTGGTGCAGGGCACCGTCATGCTTTCCTCCGAAAATGAGAAGGAAAACTTCGCCCTGCTCGACGCTGTGTATCAAGTGGGCAATTCGTCATGAGGCTTTGAGCCTCCCCATAAACGAGGAAATTGGGACCGTTCGCACGCAGGGACTGATCCCAGCGAAAGTCGTGCTGGCCTGGCCATCAGCAGTAAAACTATTATTGGACACGTAAAACACGAAAACCAAAATTATTCTACCGGCTCTCGGGAAGAAAGCGATAGCGTCTCGCCGCACGGTAGCCGGGATTGTCATTGTTCCAGGAACCCCCGCGGGCCGACCGAAACTGGCTTTCCGCGGGGCCGGTCGGATTCTGGGCCGGGCTTTCGCCGTAGTAGTCCTCCTGGTATCTGTCATAGCACCATTCCATTACGTTGCCGCTTACATCATAAAGTCCGGCGGGGCTGACGCCTTTTACCGTGAGAATCTCCGGTATATGCACTTGAGCGGGATGTATGCCGTCATACCAGCCTGCTTATTGCGGCCTGGCCGGGCGAGAAAAACGCTTCCAAGCCATACGACACTCAGGATACCCAGCAAGATCGTGGAACTTGAGGAAGCAGGAACTTGAACATGCTCATCCCATACGAATGGATTACTTCCCCAGCGAAACTCAAATGCATTGGTATAGCCATCCCCGTCATAGTCGTTTTGGCCATCGGGAATCCCATCCGGGTCATCGTAAAAGAAATCGCCGCTCGAATCGCCAGTGTATGGATCAAAGGTATGGCTTGCATCCCCCGCTTCGTCTCTGTCAAGGAGGCCGTCCCCATCGGTGTCCTGGGACGTTCGAACGCCAAACATGTCAGGATTTAACGGATCGTAACCGAAAATGAATTCGTCCATGTTGACCATGCCGTCGCCATCAAAATCATTGCGGCCATCATCCACTCCATCGCTCGTCATTTCGCCGTTGTCGCCCGTCGAATCCTCTTCCTGCGCATTAAAAGGATTGGGGCCACCCGGCAATGTTCGCGTTTCATCATAATCAGATATTCCATCTTCGTCTGTATCCACGCCTATGGAATACATATCCAGTTTGACCTTGATTACTTGGGAAATACCGGTACTGTATTGGGCGAGGAGTGTAGCCGTCTTGTAGCCCCAGGAAACAGGAGCGCCGGATACGGGAATCGTGGCGGTTTGCCAGGGCTGAAGTGTAAGGTTGCCCGGCACGTTCTCCGCCGAAAATTCTGAAGCATGCGGTCCTGTAATGCTCAATGTAACGGTCGTATTCACCGCTTGCGTGTTTGTGATGTCTACCGATTGCTGCGTTTCTGATTTGTTGGAAGTGGTTTCAATAGGTACGGCTGGAGGTAAAACTGTCACATAGTTCGTGGTCCAACCCATATCGACAAAGGCAGGCAACAACAGACCCAATTTATTTAGATTTCCCAAATTATATGGAGCCATGAGTTGCCGTGGATTATGGGAGGGATCCCAATGCGAAGCATTGTTATGCACGAGTAATGGAGGCGGCAAATAAGGCGCGAAAACTTGTGCATAAAAACTAGGCCGGTGAATAGCCGGATCATTAAGGAGAAATCTTCCCGCAGTCGATACATGCGAACCAGACCAATATAATTCATCTGATGTCAATGCTGCCGCGCGGTTACTTGGAGTCAAGTCTGCGAGAGGAGTGAAAACCGGAAATGCTTCAAAAACACTAAGGTTTTTACTGTGACGATCTATACGTTGATGACCTGCATAATCGAACCATATACCATCATACCGCATAAGATTTATAAATCCTAAACAATGCCCAAATTCATGAAGAAGTGTACTAAGAAGACCATTCTTGTTTATAGAGATAGTAGGACTTAAGGAAAAGTCAAATTCTCCGTTGTTAATAATTGTTGAATTTATTGATACTGTTGCATGCGGTTCATCAGGCTGCAAAACGTCTCTGTCGAGTACCTGGATTAACAGTGGGGAAGGCCACCATTCGTCACTTGAAATGTCTGGCCAAGGTCTAAATGTACCCCGTGCCAGCGTTGTCGTTTCCAAAGGCTCCAATTTAACACGAATTCTAATAGTTTGTGTTCCTTCTAGTGCTAGTTTATAATAGTATAATGTGTATTCTAATACTTTATCCACCTCTCTTAGATTGGCATCAGATACTTGATCTTGGCCTATCCAGTCCATAACCTGTATTTCAACCCCTTGGGTGTATGTAGGCCATAATAAGAAAATAACACAATACAATATTGTTAAATAGAAGAACGCACAGCGCACTTGCATGTCTTTCCCTTCGTTCATTTTTATATCTATTTAAAATAGTCAATATATTTATGTTTATGGAATCGGGGGGCTTACTAATTCTAGTGTGCCGTTTGGCTGGACAATTATGGGAATTTGTCCTTCACTATTGGCACCTATAGACCCTTTCCCATTGCCTTGCCAATAGACTGGTTTTTCATTAACATCTACATAACCCCAATATAGTTTCGTTTCCGTGTATGTATTCGGAGCAAATACGATCTCCCGGTTGGGGTATACGGAGGCATAGACTTCTTGCTTGGAATTTTCCGTTTCTCGGATGAATTGGAACGTGTCATTCCATTTCACGACCCAGATGGTGTTAGCGATCATTGGCGCTTGCGGGCTTGGCCAATAATAGTCTCCATCCGCGCATAGCAAGATCCGGCCGAGCATGCCCTCGGGGGGCGTGCTACCTGGGGGTAAATGTGCCTGATCCCCCACGATAATACTCTTGTAGGGCGGCAGTGCGGGCAAACCCTTATCGTTGCGATAGGACCATACTTCCGCAGCGGAAGAAAGGTTGAAATCTTTAAAGGGCGGCGTGACGATCTCGATGCGGCAATCCGGGTGGACGATGGCGTAGGTGCCGGACCATTTCGGGCCGGTATGGACCAACGCGAATCCGCCGTCCAAGGGCGCAATACGGAGATCATTTGCATTCAGACCAGCTCCAGGGCTCGCCGTGAACAACTCACCATGGGCGCCCAGATACATCAACCGGTAGGGTAATGAAGGCGGATCCAGGGCGGACGTATTTCTTGACGGTCCTCTTCCAAAAGCGAATACAAACTTCTTGCCGTCGGGCGCCCACGAAACCCAACTGTATTCCGGCTGACCGTTGCCAGATTCGGAACGACCGCCTGTCGCGTCTTTGTCGACATCAATCTGGACGCTCGTTTTCGTGGCACGGTCGACCACGGCAAGCCGAAGCGATCCTTCCTCGTATTCCAGGAAGGCGATATGGGTCTCATCGGGCGACCAGGCGCCCCACATGCCTGATTCCGCGATATCGAGAGGCGTCTTTTCCAGGGACTGAACATCCACGACTTGAAGGACCGGCATTTCGTGCGCGACTTGCGATGTCACCAAAAGCTTCGTTCCGTCCGCTGACCAGGTTGGTAATCGGTGGGCCGCCTGCCCGGAGGTAATCCATCGGAGATTGGATCCGTCTGTGTCGCACAGGCAGACTTGCATATTCCCACTGCGGTTTGAATTGAAAGCGATTCTTTTGCCGTCCGGCGACCACGCGGGAAAGGCGTCGGCTGCGGGATTGTTGGTGATGTTATGCGGGTCTGATCCGTCCGCGCCCATGACATAAATTTCATGGTTTCCGTCGCGGTTGGTGCCGAAGGCGATCTGCCTACCGTCGGGCGACCAGGCGGGCGTGCAGTTGATGCGTTCAACGGATTGACTTAAATCCGGTTCCATGAGATCACGGACTCCGCCCCCATCCGTGTTCATGACAGCGATAACGATATGTCCGCCCTTGGCGTGCGCGAAGGCAATCTGCTTGCCGTCCGGCGACCACGCCGGGTGGCACTCGTTTTCCGGCGTGTCCGTCAACGCCTTCAATCCCGTACCATCGGCATTCACCGTATAGAGGTCGTGGCTTGTGGACCAATGCGTTAAAGGGAAGATCATCAATTCGGTGGGACGGGGTCCCGTGAGTATGGGCGGCAATTTGAATATCTGTGCCGAAGCGCTGCCCGTGAGTAAGAGGAGGAAGACCCATGTTGCTGCGATGCCCCCCATGGAAGCCGTCCTCGCGCGTATGGAAAACAATTGTATATTCATACGTTCTCCTCCTTGTCAATAAGCGATGACAGTCGCTTACGTCATCTGCAATTATTACAAGCACATGTTAACATGCTATGTAAAATTCTAAACCATTTGCGGCCAGATATCAACCCCCTCTCGAATAAACTGGACTGTTTTCTTGATAAGATTATCATTCATACGCGAGCCGGGCCATAAAATAGGTTTGGAAAAGCGGTGTTGCCTCTGCCATAATACAGGAGGGTAGGCCATTACTACGTAAATCGTAACTTTTGCAGGAAACCACCGCCATGCAGTATCTGTCTCTTCCGGGAATATTCAAGAAAGTGTCCGCTTTGGTGCAGGGCACCGTCATGCTTTCCTCCGAAAATGAGAAGGAAAACTTCGCCCTGCTCGA
>JAAYBJ010000073.1 GCA_012730105.1 Candidatus Hydrogenedentota bacterium | reverse complement strand
TCGTCAATCTCCTCCGCCGGGATGCCCAGTTGCACGGCGGACTGCAGATGAATTTTCAGGCAGGGGTGACAATGATGCGCGATGGACAGGGCGATAGCCATAAGTTTCTTATGACGCCCGTCAATCCGGCCGGGCGCGTTGGCGGCTTTCATAAACTCACTGAACAAGGCGAGTGCGTCCTGTTGTGCCGTATCCATGGTATTTTCCTCATTGGCTGCGATCGCTTTGGCCGCAGGTTGCGGATGGTTCTGATTCTGGTCAATACCTTCATGCAAGTCGGGCGGGTGGTCGCAACAGGAAAGCATGTCGAAAGAAACCGGTCCCGTTTCGGTCGTGGATTCCCGCGCGGGCAGGGCCCCGGGATCAATGACAGCGCGCCGGCCGACCAGGCGTTGCAAACGCGCATTGATCACCCGGACGACCATGTCGCTTTCCGGTTCCGGGTTTTCCAGAATGCGCCCGATAATCGCGACCGCTTCGTTACCGCGTCCCTGCAGGTCGTCCACGAAACAAGCGGCGGCCTCCGGCGGCAGGGCAACCAGCAGCCCTCCGGAGGTCTGCGGGTCGTAGAGGATGGCCGCCTGGGCCGGGTCAGCGTCTTCATCCAGTCGAACCCGGGCCATGGCGTATGCCTGGTTGCGGTCCACGCCACCGCCATAAACACCCCGCGCCAGACCTTCCGCGGCGGCGGCAAAAACAGGGGTTCGGGACAAATCTATCTCGGCCAGGACACCGCTTCCTCGCGCCATGGCCACCAGGTGCCCCGCAAGACCGAAGCCCGTGACATCGGTACAAGCATGCGCACCGTGACGGACCATCAACTCGGCCGCCTCCCGGTTCAACGCCGCCATCCAGCGGCCGGCCTCGGCCAGCGTCTCCTCGTCCACCAGGCCCAATTGCGCGGCAAAGGCGATGACACCCGTGCCAAGCGGCTTGGTCAGTACCAGCAGGTCGCCCGGTTGCGCACGATCACGAAGAACGGCTTTGCTTCCGCCCGAAAGAAGATCCGGTGTTGTTTCAATCAGCCCCGTGACGGCAAAGCCGAACTTGATTTCCTCGTCGTTGATGCTGTGCCCGCCGATAAGCGCGCAGTCGGCCTCGTTCAATTTGTCCATGCCACCCCGCAGGATCGCTTCAAGGATGGTGTCATCTAGTATCTCGATTGGGAAACCGACGATGGAAAGCGCCGTGACGGGCCGTCCGCCCATGGCATAGACGTCGCTGACGGAATTGGCCGCGGCGATCTGGCCGAAGAGATAGGGATCGTCCACGCAGGGAGTAAAAACATCCACGGTCTGTACCAGCGCATGGGACGAATCCAGGCGATAAATGCCGGCATCATCACCCGCCGCCGTACCCACCAGAACATTGGGGTCGGTCACGGGTGGCAACTTGCTCAGTACCCGGAGCAGATCGGCCTGCCCAATTTTCGAGGCACAGCCCGCCTTCCGCACATGCCGCGTCAAGGCGGCCTCTTTCGACCGGGCGGGCGGACGTTCTCCCGCGCAGGGGCACACGTTCTCTTCCAAGAAAGTCGGGCAGGGGCAGGGATGCCTGGGGTTGCAGACGCAATGCCCCAGTTTGCGTGATCGCGCCATCACGGCGCGCCGCCGCTCAAGGTCTATCGCCATGGATGCCTTCCGACTCCTGTCTCGTGCGGATACTGCGCGATAGTTCCGGGCCGGACAGGCAAACTATCCACACACGGATTAGGGATGAAACTACTGCGGGCCCGTGTACTTAAATCAGTAATATAAAAGACGACACCTATTATATCGTTATCCGGCATTCATGTGCCATTCCGGGGACTTCCCTGTTTTTCCGTCCCGACTCCTGTATTGAATTCAAGGAACATCACGGTCAGGTTGATTCTTACAAGCGGCATAGGAAACAACCGGCATCCTGACGGCCGTCATATCTTCTGCGGAGAGATTTCGTGGAGATGCCGTTCGGTTTCGATGTGGAACAGGTGGATATTCTGGGCGGCGAGAAGCGAAGCCGCCTGATCGTAGCCGGTGCCCGCGTCAATCAGAAAGACGGAAACATTGAAGCCGGACTGCTTCATCATGCCCAGGGTAAGCGCCAGCCGGTCCGTCACCTGGCCGGTGACGGGCAGCAGGGTCGCATCCCTCGGCAGTGTTATAAATCCGGCCATAATCAAGGCGGACAGATCGAGCCCGTGTCCGGGCAGCACGCGCGCCAGGTTTTCAATAATCTTCTGTGCCTGTTCCGTGCCGCGGCAAGTGGTCACGGTCAGGGGGCTGATACGGGTGGATTCTTCCTCTTCCTGAAGCATTTCATCCATTACAAAGCGATTTTGGGCGCTCACGCTTGCCGCTTCGTACCGGGCGACTTCAGCGGCGTCCCGCGCGTTGGTGAGCAAGCCGACCTGCTCTCCCGACATTTGGAGCAGGTAGGCGATGGACGCGGCGGTGGTGACGGCCAGTTCCATGCGGGATTCCCGCTTTTCCGGCACATAACTGTCTTCGTGCAGGTCAAGAATCAGGGTTCCCCCGGAAATGCTGGTGGGTTCGAAGGTTTTTACATGCAGTTCCCCGGTGCGCGCCGTGGCCTTCCAGTGAATGGTGTTCATGGGGTCGCCGGGTACATATTCCCGGATGTTGTTGATGCGGGTCGGGTCGGCATAAATGCGGTTGGTGATGCGCACGGGCCCCTGGGGCCGGCGCGCCGCCACATTAAAGGTCTCGATATAGGCGATCGTGGGCAGCACCGAGACATAATCCCTGGTCTCCCCGGTGCGGAAACGTTTGTGCAGGCCGAAGAGGTCGCCGGACTCGTACAGCACGGGCCCAATGCGGTGATAGCCCCGCCTGGGGCAGGTCAGCTTGTACTGAAGGGTGACGGACCGACCGGGCATCAGGATAGCGAGGCGCTTATTGGGCCCCTTGCGCGGGAAATCCGCAGGGTGGTCGTCTTCGATGAATATCCACGGTATCGGCCATCCGCGCCGGTTGGTCACGCGGACGGTCACGCCGACATCCTCCCCCTGCCACACCTGTTCCCGGTCGGCGGCCCGTTCGCATTCCAAGCCTGCCAGCCAGGCCGAGGAACTGACATAGGCGGTGATCACCAGCAACAGAAAGGCGTAGACGCCGAAAGCCATATAGGGGCTTTGGATAAGAAATGCCACGGCGACCGCCGCCGCCGCGGCCCCCAGCACCGTCAGGCTGCGCTTCCACGCGCGCTGCGCCTCGTCGCCGCGCTCCGCCTTATGGGGCGATTCACTCCTCATCGAGAAGGGTCTCGCATGCGAATACCTCTTCAAAAGCCCGAACATACCGTTCCATGACGTCCTCCAAGGGGGGGCAGGGACTCACCAGCCGGGCCAGGCTGGTCACCGGCTTGTCCTTGATCCCGCAGGGGATGATCACGCGCCAATGCGCCTCATCAGGGCTGACGTTTAACGCAAGGCCGTGACCGGTAATCCACTGGCGCACGCTCACGCCCACGGCGGCGACTTTCGCGCCGCCCACCCACACACCAGTATAGCCTTCCAGCCGTTCCCCGGCCAACCCATAGCCCCGCAGCAACCGCAGGACGGTTTCCTCCAGGGCGCGCAGATACCAGTCCACCGACGGACGCCAGGCGTTCAGGTTCAGGATGGGGTAGGCCACCATCTGGCCGGGTCCATGATAGGTGACATCGCCGCCACGATCCGACTGAAGCACTTCAATGCCGAGCCTTGCCAGCGCATCCGCGTCTGCCAGGATGTGTTCCGGGCGGGCGCGGCGCCCCAGGGTAATGGTCGGAGTGTGTTCAAGCAGGAACACCGTATTCGGCCCCTCTCCTGCGGCAAGGGCGTCCCGGGCGGTTTGCTGGCGTTCCAGCATGAGCCTGTATTCAACGGGAGAGTTCCGTTTTATGAAATGGACCTTGTGCATGGTTCTATGGACTTTATGGACCCTATGGACGATATGGACGGAGTTCTTGTATCTATGTGGTGCCGGTACTTTCCCACTGCCGCAATCCGAAGCGGGACAGGTAGATGGGTAGGACCTGGAAGGCGGGATTCAGGGACGGCACGGCCTGAATGAAGGCGCGCTTCTGCTCGCTCTCCGGGCCGCAGAGGATGGTAACGGAACCGCCTTCACCGCCGGCGCCGTTTACTTTCCAGCCGATGGCGCCATGCTCTCGGGCCAGGGCGAACACAGCCTCGGCCTCCGGGGAAACCAGGGCGGGATGCAAGGCGCGCTGGCCGTCGGTGTTTTCAATCATGGCCTTCCCGAAGTCGGCGAAGTTGCCCCGGTACAGGGCGTCCTTGCCTTTTCGCGCGGCACAGCGCAGGGGTTCCAGGGCGGACTTGTCGGCGTTCTGTTGTTCAAAGTTATGAATGACCCGTCCGTGCACTTCGCTGGACGAATGGGAACGGCCGAGATATACGAGCACCAGGCGCCGTTCCAGTTCCCACCAGATACGGTTCGACACCCAGATCTGCGACACGGACGCGTGCGGGTATTCGTACATGTCGATGTAGCAAATGCCGCCGTAGGCCGAACACAGCTGGTCCTGGATGCCGCATTGCAGCCCCAGTTTTTCGGTTTCAACGCGCTGCGCCAGCGCGGCAATCTCGTGGGGCGTCATGCGCCCGGGGGTCAGCAGGTCCAGCGCGCCCAGGAGGGCCACGCTGATGGCGGCCGAGGTGCCGGTCGAACCGCCGGGCGGCGCGTTGGAATAGAGGTTCACCTCCAGATCCATGTCCTCGGGCACCTCCATGACATCGAGGCACGCTTCGAGCAGGGGGTGTTTTTCATATTCAATGGGCAGGGGCACCGCGTAGCGCTCGCCGAAGTTTTCGGCGTGAATGACGAGTTCCCGCGCCTTGCCCGGGGCAATCTTTTTAACAAAGAGCTGGGCCTCCGCGTATGGGTAGACCCCGATATTCAGCACGGTGCCACGTTCGGCGAACCAGGTGTCGGTCCATCCGCCCAGATCACAAATGCGGATGGGCGCCGTGGCGTTGATAATACGGAATGGCGGTGTTGACATGGACATATGCTCCTGGATTCGGACCCGGGCCGGGCGCAACGACTGCGACACATTCACTTCCATGGTTGCGCGGCCCGCCCCGCGGGAAGCGCCGCCCTTGCCAGCGCGAGAATTTGTCGGGGTGTGACCACGGAAAAGGCCATACACAGCGCCGCGAAAAGCGCGGGCGACAGCAGGCGCCAGCCCAGGTTTTCACTACCATAATACACGGGCGCAGCGGATAGCAAGAGCAGCACGACCGGCTTCGCGCAATGCCAGCCGCTCACGGGAATGCCCGCGCGGTGGGTGAACACGGCAAGCAGCATGAAGCTGAGTCCGGAAGCGGCCACGGCCGCCCAGGCGGCGCCCGCCATGCCAAAGCGGGGAATCAGGGCAATGTCGGCGAGAAGGGTAACCGCCATGGCCGTCATATTGACGAGCGGAACGGGGATATTGCGCCCCAGGGCGATCAGCATCTGGGCCATGAGCCCGGACTGCAGTGCGAGACTCGCCGCGGCGAGCAACAGCCCCAGAACGGACGCCCCGGCCAGGTACTCCGCATTGAAGAGCAGCAGGATAAGCGGTTTTTGAACGGCGGCCAGCAAAAGCACCGCACCGTAGCCCACGAAAGCGGATATGCCCACGGCATGATGCAGGACGCGGGCGGCGCCGGCATAATCTTTCGCGCCCACCAGCTGCGATATGTGCGGGAGGTAAGGTACGAGCAGCGCGTTCATCACGCGGTTTACGATAACAGGAAGCCGCTTGATCATTTCATACACGGCGGCGTGCGTGACGCCGGCCAGCGCCGAAACCAGCACCGTGTCAAAACGCTGGTTGAAAAAATTCATGACCTGGTTGACATACAGAGGGAAGCTGAAGCGCACGCTCTCCCCATAGGCCGCCCGGTCGAACCGGGGCCTGCCGTTGCCGCCCAGCCCAGCCCACAACAGGACCAGCGCTATTCCATAGGACGCGGCCATGGCCAGGGTCAGCGTCATCACACCGCCGCCCGCGCGCCACACGAAAGCATAGACCAGCGCCACCTGGGCGAGAGACGCCAGGGCGATGCCGCCCGCGCGGAACGCGTAGCGATCCAGCCCGGCGAGCATGGCCAGTATCATGTCGCGCAGGCCCCCGATGATGAACAGCAGCGGCAGCAAATGGAGACAGGCATGCACCCCCAGCCACGCGGGATCCTGTGTAATGCGTTCAGGGGTGCGCAGGCACAGCTGCAGTACCAATGTGAGCACGCCGACCGCCAGCAACAGCGCCAGCTGCCCGGCCAGCGCGCCGCCGATGAGGCGTTTGCGCCGCGAGGCATCCGCCTCCGCCACCAGTTTCGGCATGGACGCGGTCAGTCCCATACCCGTCGCGTAGATAATGAAGTCCGACGTCACCAGCAGCAGGGCGAATACCCCCACCGCCTCACGGTCGAGGGCGTTGGTGAAGAGCTTGCTTGTGACGAGCAGGGCGGCCATGGAAATGCAGACGCTCAAGGCGGACAGCAGCCCGCCCCGCACAAGGGTTTTCAATCCGCCTGCAGGCGGGCCCGCCGGGGCTGTTGCCGCTGCTGTCATGGGTCACTCCGTTGTCTGAACGCCGGCCGCCTCGTTCACTCCCGTGCCGGGGCCACTTTGTTGAAATCCACCTCGCCCAGGTCGATGGCGTCTCCCCAGGGGCCGTCTTCCTGGCTGAAAAAGCCGAAACTCATGCGATACGGGATGGGCGGCACTTCGAGCGGAAACCGCAGCATGACATAGTCCTTCTCCGGCCACGATCTTGGCGAAGGCGTTGGTTCGAATCTCCAACGGAATTCGCCCGGCTTGCCGTTTTTTGAATTAAACCAGGTTGCCATATTTTCCGTGTCGACAATACCGCGAAAGAGCATGCGGTAATTGATGGTTATCGGCTCGCGGACATAGAGGACGAGATTGATGCCGAAGAGTCCCTC
>JAAYBJ010000072.1 GCA_012730105.1 Candidatus Hydrogenedentota bacterium | reverse complement strand
CGATCTCCAGAAGAAGCCCCGCCGCATAATGCCAAGCCCGCGGGCTCAGGCACCGCACATCTTTGGCCAGCCGCAACAAATACCGCAAACGCTCCAGCTCCAGGTCCAGATTCGCGAGCCGGTCCCGCTTGTCCGGGCCCGACGGCATCAAGGCCGCCGCCAGCAGGCGGTCTTGGATGTCCAGGGTCTTCATGATGATGCGCGTCCCCAGCAGAAAGCGCTGGTCCTTGGGAAACCGGCTTGCTTTCCCGACCAGCCACACGTTCAGTTCGTACATTCGCTCGACAATCGGGGGCCATTCCATGGTGCCACGGCGCTCCTTTAAGATGGGATTGAATCTCCCGAATCAGCGGGTATTGCTCATACAACCGGCAACGCAGCCTCCAGGTGTTCCCGCGGGCGGCATGCGCATTGAAACTCTGAACCGACCGGTACACTTCGGCCGCATGCGCCGCCCGCTCCGCGGCACCAGCCAGCGTTGCGCGGATGGCTTGTTGCGCCCGCATGCGCCGCTCAAACCGGAGGACAGCGGCCCGCTTCAACCGGCGATGCGTGCGAAAGAGCCGGAACCCCAAAAAAAGACGCCCCTGCCTGGCCGCCAGCGGCCCGCCGGAGGGATGGAAAACGAGGCGCAGGCGTGCCTTCGCAAATTCTCGAATGCCCGCCTCCAGTTCCGGCAAGATGGCCTTGTCATCATGAAACAGGACCAGATCGTCCATATAGCGCACATAGCCCCGTACCCGCAGCCGGTGCTTGACGAATTGATCCAGCTCGTTCAGATACAGATTGGCAAAAAACTGGCTGGTCAAATTGCCCAGCGGCAAGCCGCGGCAATGCGTCTCTGCGGCCTCCATCAACGGTGCGCCGAACAAATCCCGCCCCCCGAACGTCCGCTCGGTAATCCTGCGCCCCCCGCTGTCGCAATAACCCGTTTGCGCCAAATAAACCGTCGAATCAATTATCTCCTCCAAAAGCCCCATCAAGGCGTTGTCGGCCACATAGCGCCGCAAGATCGTTTTCAAGAGCCCGTGGTCAATGCTCTGGAAATACCGCTCGACATCCAGATGCAGCGAATAGGCCGCGGACCGCAGAAAATGCTGCGCGCGATCCAGCGCCGCCTGGGTCCCCTTCCCGCGTCGGCAGGCATAACTGTCGTGGATGAACATCCGGTCGAAGGCCGGTTCGATGACATCATGGACCGCATGGTGCACCACCCGGTCCCGGAAAGAGGCCGCCGCGATTATCCGGGGCTTGGGGTCCTGAATTTCAAACAGCGTATACCGCCCATGCCGGTAGCGCCCCTGCGCCAAGTCCCGATGCAGACGAAACACTTCTCGTTCCAGGTTGAGGCTGAAACGCGCACCCTCGCCGCGAAAACGACGCCCGCGAGCCAGCGTCGCCTTCGCCGCCGCAAACAGGTTGTCCAACCCGATCACTCGTTCATATTGGTTTTGCAACGCTTTCATGTCCGCTTCGGCAGGGGGCTTTGCCCCCTGCACCCCCAGTTCTCAAGTCTCCCAGTTCTCATTCCACCCCGCGCGGGGCGAGCCGAACACCGCGACCGCCGTAAGCCTGATTGCGTTCGGCGTCCGTGTACGCCGCGTTAGTGCGGTCCGCGGCGCGCCCAAAAAGGACGCAGCACTGCCCCAAATGCCGCCACGGAAGCCCGCCCCGCTGGCGTTGGTCCCCGGCCAATGCGGCACATCCGCCTCTCCGTTCACATTCAAGACGCCATTTCCATGCAGACCCGTGAACGCCCGTCCCGCCGCGTTGCCCACGGTCACAGGTCGCTCCCACAGGTTCCCGCTCAACTCCAGCATGCCCCAGTAGCCTGCGCCGGTCGCCACCCGGTTGCCGGGAGAACCCAGGCCCAGACATCCCACCCGGAGCGGCCCCTGCACCGAGGCATGGCTGCCATACACCGCATTGGCGCCGGCATTGGATGCGGTTTCGTTGGCCTTGCCGGCATTGGCGATCCCCGTGGCCTGCGTGATGCTCGTGCCGCCCCACGCGTATTCATTGGGCACCGGATCGCGGTTGCCCCGGCAGGCCTTCTCAAACTCCAGCTCGGTCATGGGCCGCAACCCCGCCCAGTCCAGATACGCCGTCAAGTCCGCCCATGACATGAAATTGCAGGCCACGTACCAGTTCGCGGAGGTGTAGGCCCCGCCGCTGGTCGTGACGGCATGGCGATAGGTGGATTGCTCCGGATACCGGTTGGTCACCTGCACGGACGTCAGCGTGTTCAGAAAATCGCAGTACTGCCCCTGGCTGATTTCAGTCTTCATCCCGTAAAACGCGGCATAGCCCTTCGGAAATGCCGCCGGAATCGGCCCGCCCCGATCCCCGCCATATTCCGTAGATGCGTAATACAACTGCCCGGCGGAGGTTCCAACTGCGATGGCGTTCTCCGATGCGATCAAAAACGGCTGGCTGCTGGTGCCGCTTTCGTAGAACTCGCTGTCGCCGCTGCCGCCGCTGCCGACCTTGAACGCGCCGGTGGGCACATAGACCATCTCGATGGCGAACAGCTTGAGCTCGACGGGATCTCCGTCCAGTACGCCATCCGCCGCATGGTTCCAGCGCAGTTGGGCATCGTTCACGGTAAACGTCCCCGACCCGTTCGCCGCGCGATAGACCCACGCGCCCATGCCGTCCGTTGTCGCGTCCAGCGCCACGCCGTTCGGCGCGACGTGGCCGTTCGCCGCCAGCGTGGCGTGATGCCAGTCGCCCGGCGAAACGCGATATTTCAGGAACACCCACGCCGCATCCCAGTTGCCCGGCGCGCTGCGTCCCTCGCCAAGCTGATCACATCGCCATGAGTTGTCCCACGCCAAATCAAACTTCACCTGCATGTGGCTGCCGGGCGAGATCGAGAGCAACGTCAATTGCGAAACCTGAATCTGGTTGGCCGCCGCCGCCACCGCCCAGCCCAGCCAGATTCCCAGCCAATATCTCTGTCCCATACCACGTTTCATTTCCGTCTCCTCTTCATGTTTTGGTTCACAGTTCTCATTCCGCAGGCGGGTCCGGCGGCCCCGCCCTACCTGTCCACGACCCCACGCGCCCGGCTGTTCGGTTTTCTGGTTTCAGGTAGGGCGTGGGCGCCGCACGCGCCATCTGTTTTGAACCATCCCCATCCGACCCAACCCACTGATAGGGCCAAACCTCCCCCGCCTTGATCAACCCCGCCCGCATGGGATTCGCCCGAATATACACTGCCTTCTCTTCTCGACTCGCTTCCGTCCGCAAACGATGATCAAAAAAATCCCGCTGCCAACGAACCCCCGTTTGCTTCGCCACATACTCTTTCCATTTGCCCACCGTCACCCGCATATCGCGGTCGCGGGGAAACGAAACCAGCATATGCAGATGATCCGGCATCAACAGCAACAAATGCACCCACCAATCGCCACGCGCCATCCGAAATTCCACGGATGCCCGAATGGCTTCCGCCGTAGGTTCCCGACACAGAGAGTTCACTGCCCTTTCGCGGCAATTGACCGACACAAAGAAAACCGCGCCATCGCCAACCCAAACGGGAACCCCATGCGGCAATTTCTTACGCCCTCGTAACCCTTCATTCACAACTTCCGTCCTCTTGGTAGGGCGTGGGTGCCGCAGGCGGGTCCGGCGGCCCCGCCCTACCTGTCCCAATGTCCGCATTAGAACTCCACCTCCGTTTCTTCGCCGCGCCGCAGGTAGTAGAAGGCCGTGCCGGGTTCGATGGCTTCATTGGCCGGAACCATCTGGTCGGTAGAGAAATCAAACCAGTTGCCGTCATAGGCCGGTCCCCAGTTGGTCACAAACATCAGCCAGCGCCACGAACCGTCGGGATTCTGGATCACGATCTGGTCGGCCACTTCCTCCCAGGCTCCGCCCAAAGGATTGGCGGGAGCCAGCGTGCCCTTCAGCGGCAGGTCCTTCCCCTCGGACAGTCCGATCAGATTCCATCCCGGCGTGATCTGATGCGTCTGCGTTCCGTCGTTCCCGACCGGACCCTGGAAGATGAGCTCGGCATATTCTTCGCCCTGGCGTTCCACGAAGAATCCTGTGCCGGCCGGCAATTCATAGGAACTGGCCTCCCCGTTTTCTTCGCGCCAGATTCCGGTTTCATCCAAATACAGGGTTCGCCATTGTTCGTTCGCCTCAAACAGGTGGACTTTATCTTTGGCGCCGACGGCATCCCCTTCCAAGACTGCCGCCAGAGTCGCACCCAGTCGCCCATTGAATTGCCCGTTGTCCCGCAACGGCGGCGAGATCATTGTAAACCCCGGGGATAGCGGTAACGCAATCATGCCCCAGGCCCCATGGTTCTCTGGTGTCTTGCCGCTCGGCACCACCTGGAAAAACCGCCGGTCGGCCAGTTCCACTGGCGTTTGTGCGCTCATGGCGCTGGGCAGGACCGTGCGCAGGCGCGTCCATTCCATCCCGGCGTGAAAGGCCTGGTCGCACTGATACACGTCGTAGGCCAATCCCTCCACGTACTCCCATTCCAAGGTCGCATTGCCACTGGACATATTCAGGGGCAGATTGGTAATCGCGATGTCCCCCGAGAACAACGAAACCACCATCGCCCCGGAATTGCTGCTGGTGCCGCTGTCGTTGACCGCCCGGACGCGGTAATAGTTGGTGGCCGGGGCTGACAGGCCGCTCAGCGCCGCACTCAGACCCGTGACCGAGCGGTCCGCATAACCGGGTAGAAACGTTCCCGATTCGAATCCGCTACTGGTCGCCACATCCAACCGGTAGTCACCTGCGCCCAGGACCGCTTGCCAGTTGGCGGTAAAGCCGGTGGAACTCCAGCCCGTCGCCGCTACGGCTGATGGGACGGCCGGCACATACACCAAACGAACCTGATAAGCAGGCGACAAACCGGCAAAGCTGATCCAACCAATATTT
>JAAYBJ010000071.1 GCA_012730105.1 Candidatus Hydrogenedentota bacterium | reverse complement strand
TTCCGGTTTTTTCGCGGTCTTTGGCCAGCATCGAAGAACGGTACTGTACAACGCGAAAAAGACCGGAATCCAGATTCGTCCCGCTGCAATGAATGCCCATTTCCCATCTTAAAAAATACATCTGACATGGGCTGTTCCTCACGTGCGGCTTCCAAAGATAGATTCCGGTCTTTTCGCGGCCTGGCACACCCTTCGATATACGCCCTTTCCCCACCGCGAAAAACCGGAATGACGCGTTGTTTTTGGATTCTTGAACTGAACCGGAACATACCGCTCCTCTCGGCAACAAACGAAACTCATAATTAATTGTCAGCAAAATGGCCGTAAGCGCCTAAGCGCCTATACGGATGCGGGCGCCACCGCGAATGATGCCTGTGACGGCGCTCTGGCCGTCGTGGTTATTAACCCGGTCAATGTAGACGTAGTCGGCGTTTACACCATCACCTACAACGTTACTGACAGCGAAGGCAATGCCGCGACTGAGGTGACGCGCACCGTAACGGTGGAAGAGCCCCCGGCAGAAGGTGAAGGTGAGCCCCCAATCGAAGGCGAAGGTGAGCCCCCAATCGAAGGCGAAGGCGAACCGCCGGTCGAAGGCGAAGGCGAGCCCCCAATCGAAGGTGAAGGCGAGCCCCCGGTCGAAGGCGAAGGCGAGCCTCAAGGCTTGACGGTTACCGCCGATCCGACGCAATTTACGGTGCCGGTGGGCGCTTCTGCCACCTTTGAAGTTGTGGTCTCCGGCGCCCAGGGCGTGCTTTCCTACCAGTGGTACCGCGTCACCCCGGATGACGAATATGTGATCATCCCGGATGCGACAGACGGTGTGTATACGCTGACGGATATCGCCCTTGAGGATGCCGGCGAATATCGGTGTGAAGTCTATGATACTGTATTGGACGAGACGGCGTGGTCGCCGGTATTCACCCTGGTCATCGGTACCGGCGTGCCTGTTGGTGGCATGCTCGGCCTGGCCCTGGCCTCGGTGCTGACCGCCCTCGCGGGTGCGTCCGTGTTGCGCAAAAAGAAATAACCGGTTATTTAACATACAGCGCCGGCGGCATGCACCGCCGGCGCTTTTGTATTTGGGGGAAGGTTCATGGACGTGATGGACGCTATGGACGTCATGGACAAAAAAGACAATCTTCTCAAATTGCCCTGTAGTTTGTCCTTTCTGTCCTTTTGGTCCCTTATGTCCTTTCAATAAAAATCCCCGCGGGCAGTGCTGTCCGCGGGGCGTGAAAGTGCGTATAGGCCGGTTATATTTTTACGGCGGTGCCGGTCCGGAAGGAGGCGTAGGCGGCCGTGGTGACTTCCGTGGCGCGTAATCCGTCTATGCCGGTCACCGAGGGTTCCCGCTTGTCGCGTACGGCCTCCACAAAGTCGCTGATGAGGCCTAGATCGGGGTTGTCCCCCCACGGCGCCCAGTTGACCCGCTTGGCTTTATCGTCATAGACGGTCAGTTTCTGGTTGAAGGCGTCCACATTGATCACGCCGCCTTCACAGATGATTTCCAGGGTGACATCGCCCCAGGTGGGATAACTGACAGGCCGGCTCCAGCTGGCCAGGTGCCCGACCTGAATTCCGCCTTCCATCTCCAGGTTCAGGCTGCCCAAGTCGTCCGTTTTCAGGGTTTTCTTGTGCAGCTGGTTGCCCAGTTCGCAATGCACCCGGGTGAATTCCTTGCCGAGCATCCAGCGCAGCAGATCGGCCACATGCACCGTGTGGTCCATGGTGGCGCCGCCGCCGCTGAGTTCCTCGTCGGCGAACCACCCGCCGGGCGCCTGGCCGTGATTGGTGCAGGCCACGGCGTACACGGCGCCGAATTCACCGGAGTCCAGTTTGGCCTTGGCTTCCATGAGTGGCAGGGCGTAGCGGCAGGGAAAGGCGGTGCCCAGGCCCACACCAGCCTTGTTGCAGGCGGCCACAATGGCCCGGGCGTCTTCGACGGTCGGGGCCAGGGGTTTCTCGCAGAGGATCCATTTCCCGGCAGCGGCGGCCGCCTCGGCCATGGCCCGGTGCTTGACGTTTTCCGAGGTGATGATGACACCGTCCAGGTCGCTGGCCAGGAAGGCGTCCAGTTTGTTGATAAAGCGCGTCTTGAAGGCCCTGGCCTTGGCCCGGCCCCGGCGCGCGTTGTCGTCCCAGACCGCGGCCAGGCAGGCGTCCGGCAGCGTGTTTAAACAGGCGGCGTAACTGTCCGCGTGCATGTGGGCAAAACTCATAATGCCGATGTTAACCATGGCGCTGTTCCTTTCTCAGAGGTTGACCGGCTGCCGTTTGGCAGCGGATTTCAGGGCGGCTTCGGCCATTTCCACCGCGCGCAGCCCGTCCGCGGCGGTAACCCTCGGGGTAGATGTGCCGTTGATCCAGCCGATGAAGTCCTGCCATTCGAGCTGGTAGGGGCTGACGGACACGGGGTTGGAGGGCACGATCATGCTGGGGCCGGAGGCGGCCTGGCGCGGCTGCGCGCTGAGCGGGGCGTCGTTGCTGTCGAACTGGACCATGCCCGAATCACCGCAGATTTCCATCTTTACGCGGAAGCCCGCCGGGTGCGCCCAGGTGCCGATCACGGTGGCGATCACGCCGCTTTTCATGCGCATGGTCACCTGGGAATAATCCACCTGCACGGGCTCCTTGCGCATGAGGGCCTGGCAGAAGATCCGTTCCGGCTCGCCGAACACGTAGCGCACCCAGTCCAGGTCATGGATCATGCAATCCAGGGTGACACCGCCGCTCTGGCCGTAATCGCGGAACCAGCTGCCCGGCGCGCCCGGATAGATGCCGCCGCGGTAGAGTTTCGCCCAGCCGGGCGCGCCGATGGCGCCCCCTTGAACCTGGGCGCGCATGGCTTCGAATTCCTGGAAGTAGCGGACCACGTGGCCGACAAAAAGTTTGACGCCGGCCTTGTCCGCCGCCGCGATGGCCTGCCTGCAGTCGGCGCTGGTGCGGGCGAAGGGCTTTTCACAGAAGATATGCTTACCTGCCGCCGCGGCCGCTTTGACCAGCGCCTTGTGTGTGGGGGTTGGTGTGGTAATCACCACAATGTCCACCTGCTTCGCGCTGACGGCGGCCATGGGATCGTTCATGGCCTTTGCCTGGAAGTCTTTCGCCAGGCCCGCCGCCGCGGGACGCACCTTGTCGGCACAGACGGCGACGCGCAAGCCGCAGTTCACGGCCATTTGCGCGTGGAGCCGGCCCATGCCGCCGCATCCGAGGATTGCAACGTTCATGAGGGTTCTCCTCCCTGTTTGGGGTTACGACTTTGATGCATGAAACATCCGGAAGGGCTTTACGCCGTCACGGATTGGTAAACGTGATTATGGTGCAAGGGCGATGATGGCTTCAAGCGACGCGCGCACATGGCGCAGCATCACCTCGAGGCTGTGGGTGTAGGGACCGTATTCGGCGGTCAGGGCGCCGTCGAACCCGATTTCGGACAGGGCGGCCGCGACGCCCGGCCAGTTGACATCGCCCTCCATGAGCATGACGAAGCCGTCGAAATTCCCCGCCGACGCGCGAAAATCCTTGGCGTGGACAGCGCGCACGCGCCGGCCGAGGATGCGCAGGTACTGTTCCGGATAACCGTAGAGGATGACATTGCCCGTGTCGATATAGGCGCCGACGCAGTCGCTTTCACACTGGTCGATGAAGTCGCGCATTTCCACCGGGCTCAGCAGGAACTTGTTCCATACGTTTTCGATGCCGACAGCGACCTGGAGCTGTTCCGCCACAGGGACCATTTTCTGCACGGAGGCCAGGGCGTTTTCGAGGGCCTGGTCATAGGACGCGTCCGGCGAAACGATGCCCGGAACGGTCAGCACCGTATGCGCGCCCAGCCAGCGCGCGATGGTCAGCGCGCGCTGGGTCACTTCCACGCCCTTTTCGCGCACCTCGGGGTCGGGCGATGTCAGCGGATAGTTCCAGCCGAGGCCCGTGCCCACGGTCGGCAGGGCGAGGTCCAGCCGGTCGGCAGCGCGGCGCAGCGCCGTCGCCTCCGCCTCGGTGATGTCGAGGGATACCGGGCCGTCTTCGCCCACGCACAGCTCGAACGATTGAAACCCGAGTTTTGCCGCCAGTTTCATGGCGTCGGCGGCGGGCATGTCCTTCGGGAAAGCCCATTGGTTGATTCCTGCAAGCATCATGTTACTCCTGAATCTGTGTTCGTACCTTATCGAAACGATCCACTCATAATAAACAACAAGGTGTTTTAAATTTCGGGGATACGTTCGAATGGTACTAACTTAATCCCGCAAAGAAGGGACAGACACCCCAAAAACGGAACTGTTGTTGATAGCGATAATAGGCTGGTCTGTTTTTGGGGAGTCAGTCCCTCCTTTGCTCCGTCTTATACTAGTGTTAAATGCCTTAAGTTAGTGCCATTCGAACAGGTTCCCGGAATTCAAAAAAGGCCCGCGCGCGGCCTGTCCGGGTGTTCCCGCAGACGCGGGTAACGCATGCAATCCATTATATCTTACTTGTATAATGGCATGCATGCCGCCGGATACTGAAAAGGAGCGCCATGAGCCGCAAAGCCAAAACAAGAATACTCGTTGTTGAAGATGATGAAGACATCCTGGAATTGGTCTCCTATAACCTGGAGAAGGAAGGGTACCAGGTGGTGCGCGCCATGACCGGCGAAGAGGCGCTTGCCTGCGTGGAGGAGGAAGCGCCGCACCTGGTGCTGCTTGATTTGATGCTGCCCGAAATAGACGGGCTCGAAGTGTGCCGGCGGCTGAAGCGCGAAGAGGAGAGCGCCGCAATCCCCATTGTCATGCTTACGGCGAAGGGGGAGGAAACGGACATTGTCACCGGGCTGGAATCCGGGGCGGATGATTATATCACCAAGCCCTTCAGTCCCCGGGTGCTGGTTGCCCGCGTCCGGGCCGTGCTGCGCCGCAACAAGCGCGGCATGGCGACCGAGGAGGAGGTGCTTACCTTCAACGACCTGGTGATTCACCCGGGCCGCCGCGAAGTCTCTTATAAGAAAGCGCCCATTGACCTTACCTATTCGGAATTTTCCATTCTGCATCTGCTGGCGCGGCGGCCGGGCTGGGTGTTCACGCGCTACCGCATCGTGGACGCCATACGGGGGGAGCATTACGCCGTCACGGAACGGGCCGTGGATGTGCAGATCGTGGGGCTGCGCAAGAAGCTGGGCGAGGCCGGGGACTATATCAAGACGGTGCGCGGGGTGGGCTACAAATTCATGGATTGACACGTGACCTTACGCAGGATTCCCATAGCCGTTTTTGTCTTCCTGGCCTGTGTGCTGGCTGCGCTCGCCGCGCTCGCCGCCATTACCCTGTTCGCGTTCGGCGCATTCCGGCAGGCCTATTACGACAGCATGGTGGACGATCTGTCAGCCCGGGCGAAACTTGCCGCGCCCCTCGCCGCCCCATACCTGGAGTCCGGCGATTACGCCTCCCTGCAGGCGCTCTGTCGCACGATTACCGAGGGGTTGGACATGCGTGTTACGGTCATCCTGCCGGATGGGCGGGTGGTCGCCGATTCGGTGCGCGACCCGGCGTCCATGGAGAACCACGGGGACCGGGAAGAACTGCGCCTTGCCTTGAATAGCGGCAAGGGACAGGCGTCGCGCCTCAGTGAAACCCTTGGCACGGGCATGTTCTATTACGCCCTGCCCGTGCATATCGGCGACACTGTCGCCGGTGTTGTTCGTGTCTCCTTATATAAAGACCGGCTGCGGGCCATTCCGCCGCTTGTGTATTCGCGTCTTCTGATCGGCGCCGGGGTCGCCGCCCTGGTCGGACTTTTCACCAGTGCGGCGGTGTCCCGCGTGTTGCGCCGACCTATGGAAAGGCTGGTCAGCGGCATGGGGCGCTTTGCCGGGGGTGATTTTACGGCGCCCATCGAAACACCCGTGCTGTCCGAAATGGCCCTGCTCTCCGAATCGCTCAATAAGATGGCGGCACGGATTGACGAGCGGCTCCGCGCCGTGACCAAGGAGCGCAACCAGCAGGAAGCGGTGCTCTCCAGCATGGTGGAAGGCGTGCTCGCGGTGGACAACCAAGGGCGCGTCATGACCTTCAACGCCGCAGCGGCGCGCCTGACCGGCATCGACTTTGCGCGCAGCCCGGGGGCCTGCCTGGGCGATGTAGCCCCGGATCAGCCGATAACGGGCTTCGTGTCCCAAATCCTCGAGAACGGAACGGCCGCCGAAAGCGAGTTCGGAGACGTGGGCCGGGGCGACCGGATCCTGCGCGCTCATGGCAGCGTGCTGCGCGACGCGCAGCGAAAGGGCATCGGCGCCGTGGTCGTGCTGAACGATGTGACGCGCCTGCGCCGCCTGGAACAGGTGCGCCGGGATTTTGTCGCCAACGTTTCCCACGAACTGCGCACCCCGATCACCTCCATCAAAGGTTTTGTGGAGACCCTGCTCGACGGCGCGCTCAACGATCAGAAGGACGCCACGCGTTTCCTGGAAATTTTGGCGAAGCAGGCGGACCGGCTTAACGCCATCCTGGGCGACCTGCTGACCTTGTCCAGCATCGAGGAGGGGGAGGAGAAGGCGAGCATCTCCCTGGAGCACAGGGCGATCCGGGACATTCTGAAAGCGTCCATGGAACTATGTTCCAAGAAGGCATCGGACAAGAATATCGCGGTGTACCTGGACTGCCCGCAAGGCCTTACGGGCCATATCAATCCCTCCCTGCTGGAGCAGGCGGTCGCCAACCTGATTGACAATGCCGTTAAGTACAGTCCCGCAGGCAGCAGCGTGCAGGTGCGCGCCCTGCGGCAAAACGGCGTGGTCATTCGCGTGGAGGATCATGGCTGCGGCGTGGCGCCGGAACACCTGCCTCGGCTGTTTGAACGTTTTTACCGCGTGGACAAGGCGCGCAGCCGCTCCCTGGGCGGCACGGGCCTCGGCTTGGCCATTGTCAAGCACGTCATCACCGCTCACGGCGGCCGGGTCACCGTGGAAAGCGCCCCGGGCGTAGGCAGCACCTTTTCCATATTCCTGCCCGACGTTGACGACCCGTGAATAACGCCGGCGTTTATTTGCAGACAACGCCTTCGTTACAATACACCTCTTTTATCCGGCATCGGCTATGCCCACAACCTGGAAAGAAAATATTCAGCGTATGTTGTTCACACGTTAGTGTGCGTGTTAACACAAATATCTTGAACAACATAGCACGCTAAAGCGTGAACAACATACCGAACTTCTTGTTTTTATTGATAGAAAATTTCCCATAAGGTACCGCATGAAGGAGCATCTTTTATGTCTGACAACATTCGCTGGGGAATCCTTGGAACGGGCAATATCGCCCGGCAGTTCGCGGAAGGGTTGAAATCGGCGCGGGGGGCCGTGCTCCAGGCGGTGGGTTCCCGCACGCGGGAAACGGCGGAACAATTCGGCGCGGCCTTTGACATTCCCCATCGCCACGAAAGTTACGAGGCTCTGGCGGCGGACCCGGAAGTGGACGTGGTCTATGTGGCCACGCCCCATCCCCTGCACAAGGGCAATGCCATCCTCTGCCTTGAGGCGGGTAAGGCCGTGTTGTGCGAGAAGCCCTTCACCATCAACCGGCGTGAGGCGGAGGAAGTGGTTGCTTGCGCCCGGCACAACCGCCGCTTCATCATGGAGGCTATGTGGACCCGGTTCCTGCCGACGGTGCGCCAGGCCGCGGCGTGGGTGCGGGCAGGCGTTATCGGCGACGTGCGGATGATACGCGCCGATTTCGGGTTCCGCGCGGACTACAACGAGGAAAGCCGGCTTTTCGATCCGTCCATGGGCGGCGGCGGCCTGCTTGACGTGGGCATTTATCCCGTGTCCCTCGCGGCCCTGTTCCTGGGGGTCAATCCCGTCAACATCACCAGCGCGGCCACGATCGGCCCCACCGGCGTGGATGATCAGAATGTAATCGTCCTCCACTATGCGAACGGCGCCCTCGCCGTGGCGGCCAGCGCCGTGCGCACGGAAACGCCCCAGGACGCATGCATCATCGGCGAGAAGGGTTTCATCACCCTTCATCCCCTGTTCTGGCGCGGTGACACCGTCACCCTCTCGGTACAAGGCCGGGAACCCGAAACCCTGCATCTGCCCCTGACCGGCAACGGCTACAACTACGAGGCCGAGGCGGTGATGGCGTGCATGCGTGCCGGGCAAACCGAATGCGACCTGATGACACTCGAGGATACCGTGGCCCTCATGGGCATCTTGGACACCGCCCGCGCCCAGTGGGGGTTGCGATACCCCATGGAATGAGTACAGGAATCAGGGCCCCGGTGCTGTTTGCTGGCCAACTTTGTGTAACTGCGCATAATACTTGACAATTTACTGCCAAACCGCGTATATTTATTACAAGTTTATAAAGAACCTGGAAAGATATGTAGCAGGTATCGTTCATGATAGAAACCGTAAAAAGCATTCTATTGGACTTCCAGGAGGCGCAGCTGGAGACGGGTGTGCCCCGGCGCATACCCATGGAGCCGGTCAAGGGAAAGGCGGCGGTTTGTATCGGCGTGCGCAGAAGCGGGAAGTCCACCTACCTGCATCAGCGCATCCAACGCCTGCTGGATAGCGGGGTTTCCAGGCGGAATATTCTTTACCTGAACTTCTTCGATGACCGCCTTCACCCGCTACGGCACGAGAATCTCGGTGTAATCGCCGAGGCCTATTACGCGCTTTATCCGGAGAAGAAGAACACGGAAACGGTCTATTGCTTTTTCGATGAAATTCAGGCGGTTCCCGGCTGGGAACCTTTCGTTGACCGCATGATGCGCACGGAGAAATGCGAGGTGTATCTTACCGGCTCGTCCGCGCACATGCTCTCCAAGGAGGTGGCTACCCAGATGCGGGGCCGGGCGCTTTCCTGGGAACTGTTTCCCTTTTCTTTCCGCGAGTTTCTCGACGGCAAGGGGCTCGAGAGCGAAGGCCCCCTGTCAACAAGGAAACGGCTCCTGGTTCAGAAGGCCTTTGAGGAATATTGGGAGACCGGCGGATTCCCGGAAGTGCTTGATATTGACGAACGGTTGCGGATCAAGACGCACCAGGAGTATCTCAACGCGATTCTCTTCCGTGACCTTGTCGAGCGGCACGACATAGCCCACCCGAAGGCCGTCAGCGACCTCGCGCACTGGATGATCGATAACACGGCCTCGCTGTATTCCGTGAATCGGCTTACCGGTTACCTGAAGTCCCTGGGCCATAACGCGCCCCGGGCCGCGGTATCGGACTATGTGGCGTGGTTCGAAGACGCCTACTTTCTGTTCGCCGTTCGTATTTTCGACGCCTCGCTGGCACGGAGCAACACCAATCCGAAAAAGGTCTATTGCATCGACCATGCATTGGTCGCTTCGACGGCCTCGGGAATCCTCCTCAATTCGGGACACTTGCTGGAGAATCTTGTGTTCATCGCGTTGCGGCGGGTTCACCCGGACATTTTCTACTACAAGACGAAGAGCGGCAAGGAAGTCGATTTCATTGTGCCCGTGCGCGGCCGGCCGCGTCTGCTGGTGCAGGTATGTGAGTCTCTGGCTGTGCCGCAGACCAGAAAACGGGAATTTGCCGCTTTGAAAGAGGCGATGGCGGAACTCGGCCTCAAGGAAGCCGTCATCGTTACCAGAAACGAAGATGAGGCGGTTGAGACGGACGCAGGGACGATCCGGGTGCTCCCGGCCTGGAAGTTTTTGCTTGAAATGCCGGAATTCGGCTGTGATTCATACTCGTGATTCGTACTCGTGTTTCATACTCGTGTTTCGTACTCGTGATTCGTACTCGGAATCCTGTTGTAACTTTTCGATTACGAGATACGAGCACGATTACGAGCACGAATACTATGTGGCGTTTAGGCGCTTAAGGCCATTTCGCTGACAATTAATTATGAGTTCTGTTTTACGTATAGGTAACCGAGAAGAATGTCATGTTTTGATTTGTCTCAAAGACCCAAAAACAACGCGTCATTCCGGTTTTTC
>JAAYBJ010000070.1 GCA_012730105.1 Candidatus Hydrogenedentota bacterium | reverse complement strand
CTGGGCTATGATATGGAATCCCGTTGGGATTCTGAATACATCCGTCGGCATCTAAATACCATATCCTGAACGGAAAGATGTGGGTAATGGCAAGAGTTCAACTTGGGAACGAGCGTAAAGGAGCAAGTCCATGTTTTCTTCTCCTCGTTCCCAAATGGAATTTGGGAACGAGCAGAATGCACGAGCCGGAACCATGTAAAAAGAGGAATGGAATTTGGGAACGAGAGAAAAAAGGTTCAATTTTGGACCGGGTGGCCCCAACGAATTGCCTCACGCCGGCGCCCTGTCCGATCTCAGATCTCTTAGGACCAGAAAAACCACACTAGGGCGGCTGCAGGCAGCACGGCAATGAACGTGAAGGGGACGGAGATCTTCATAAACTGTCGGAAAGATACGGGGTGCCCCTCTTTTTTCAGGATACCGCAGGCGACGATATTGGCGGATGCGCCGATCGGTGTCAGATTGCCCCCCAGGCTGGCCCCGATAAGCAGGCCGAACATAAACAGGGCCGGATGAAAATTCATTTTTTCGGACATCTGCAGGGCGACAGGGAGCATGGCGGCAAGATAGGGTACATTGTCCACAAATCCAGACACCACAATCGACATCAGGACCAGCAAGGCATACCCGAGAAAGAGGTTGCCGCCAACCTGTTGTGATAAAGCCTCTGATATCCGCGCGATCCATCCGGTTTGCGTCAGGCTTTCCACGATAATAAAAACGCCCAGCAGAAAAAATGAAGTATCCCAGTCGAGTTTCTTCAGGTTTTCCCAAAAGGGAATTTTGTGATTGACCCGTTGCCAGATCAGCGTGACAAACGCAAAGGCCATACAAATGGCGCCGGCGAGAAAACTGAACCCCTTATCGAAAAAGGAGGAGGCGGCCAGCGCTACGATAAGCAAAACAAGCAAGACGGTGGGAATCCATGATTGGACCGTCTCAACGGCGATAATCTCGGTTTTTTCTTTATGCCCACGGAAAACAAAGTAAAGATAAATGACGGAAGTAACCGCTCCCAATTGGACGGCAAAAAAGATACCGGGTTTCCCATGGTAAAAGAAAAAGTCCATAAAGGTCATTTTGGCGAAACCGCCCAGCAACATGCTGGGAGGATCACCGATCAAGGTGGCGCATCCCTGCAGATTGCTCGAAATGGCGATGGCGATCATCATGTTAACAGGATTGATTTTGAGTTTCTTGGCAAGCGACAGGGCAACAGGGGCGACGATCAGAACAGTGGCCACATTTTCAACAAACGCAGAAAGGAAGCTGGTCATTGCGCAAATAAAAAGTATCGCGAAGGCCGTGTTGGGCGCATGGTTGACAATACGTTCGGCCAAATAGGCCGGGAAACGGCTTGCCATGAAGGCCTCCGCCAGTACAAGCATACCCACGAAAATCCCCATCACGTTCCAGTTGACACCCTCCTTGAAGGCCTCGAGAGGATCAAGAATACCGAACAACAGAAGCAACACCACTGCGGACATGGCGGTCAAACTGCGCCTGTTGGGGAAGAGAATAAAGAAAGCATATGCTGCGATAAACACAACCAATGCAATTATTTGATGATCCATCAGCGTCAGCCACTTTCACTACAATGTATTTTCAATTCACATCGTTTTGTTAAGACAGTGTTCATTCCTCGGGCCACAGATCCTTCCTGATACCAGGTTGTTATCTTTTTCCCGTTGTCGGACCACTGTGGTTCAGGGCAGGGTATTCACTACCGGCAGGGGGGAAGCGGTACGCGCCAGTTCTTTTCCTGTTTTGTTCTCTACAGAGACATCATATCCCGTGGGGTGCGCGAGATACAGTGATATTTTGCCTTCCTCTTGTTCCCACTGTATCGTAATGAACTCGTCACCGACCGGGATTTTTCCAGAACACCACGCCAGATCCGTGGGATTCAGTTTTATAGACACGCGCTTGTTACGCTGGTCTACCGTGTACGCGCCCAAGACATCTCGATATAAAGTCACCACAGCGTGGGAGGCGAAACCGTGATTCAGGCTGGCATGGTCCTGCTGGTTCTCCCAGAGGGTTCCTGTGCGTTCCACCATGTACATCAGGTAGTCGACCATTTCATGGAGGGTCTGTTCCGCCCGCCCCGCCCGGGAAAGCAGTTCGAAACGAAGCATGTTGCCGATAAAGGAATTCGCCGGGTGCACTTCCTTGTACAGGCCCTGTTCCTGTCGATTTGGCCCGAATTCATCCAGGAGTATGCGCCATAATTCCGTGTCCGTTTCCGGCGTGGCAACACCGAAATAGAAGGCGAAATACTGGCACACCTCGGTCATATTATCCGTTGGCGTCACCTTGCCTTCCACGCGGTTGGCATTGTCCACAAAGAAGGGCCCCTTCAGTGCCTGTTCCCGGATAGCCTGCCGGATGGCGTCTGCCTTTTCCTTCCAAACGGGTACTCCATACAGCGTGGCGGCGGTTTCCAATGCACCGGCGTACAGCATACTGGAAGGATAATTTATTTCCTGAACGAAATTATTGGCCGCGCTCCATTCCACAAAGACCCAGCTCTCCAGTTTTTCCAGCAGCCCACTTTCATTCTCGAATTTCTCAAAGTACCCGAAGAGCGCCTCTATTTTTGGACGCATGGCTTCGATAAGCCCGTCCGTATCCCCCCGGAAGGCATATTCGCCCAATTCCATGACAAACCACAAGGACCAGTTCGGGATGAAAACGCCGTCATAATGATCGGCGGGATAGCACATGGGCAACATGCCCTCGGGCAGGTGTTCGAAGCGTTCCGGCAACAGGAAATTTTGAATGAAGTTGTGTTCCACATCCACTTTGCCCGTCAGGCTCAAGGCGGACCGGGCGGTGAAATAGGAATCGCACAGCCAGCCGGCACGCTCCCGATGGGGACAATCCATAAAAATATCTACGGCGTTCTGGGCGAATGTGGTCCGCCCCGCCTCAAAGATGCGATTCAATTGATCATCTGAGCATCTGAATTCCGCGCGGGCCGCGCCGGGGTGTTCATAACGTCTCAACCCGACCGAGGAAACCGTGCAGGCCCCGGACAACGCCATCAGTTTGATATATCGCATCGTGTGGGGTTCAAAACCTTCCAGCACATATTCCCCTGTATCAAGGTCGAACAACAGCGCATTGACGCACCCCAATCGCCGCCAGTTTACATCCAGTTCGCTTTCGGTCTCGTCAAAGGTCGCTATCAGGCGGGTCGGTTCGGAACAGCTTACCTTCATCCGCGGAAACCCGGAAAGGTTGGTGCCCAAATCCAACACCTGGAACTGTCCCCTGGCAAGGGTCAGCTGTGCCTCCGCACCGAGACCTTTCTTTTCCGCTTCCAGGCGGGTATTTTTCACCGCACAAAGAAGGTCGGAAACAACCAGGTCCAGCTCATTTTCCGGATATCCCTTTAGTTTTTCGCTTATATTCACCAAACTCCGGTCGCGAAAACACTTTTCCGGTTCTCCCTGTTCAAAGGCGCCCGATGACAGGATCTGGACAACAGGCTGCACCTCAAAGGCAGGGTAGGGTACTCCGCGACTCAACAACCCTTTGGCTGGAACTTCCGCCAGCGGCGCCACCGGGACCGCAACAGAAGCATTCGAGCGCCAGGCATCATATTCGGGCTTCAGCACATAGGCTTCAACGAAAGGCCGCTGAAAACTGTAGCGCTGCACCTTCTGAACGCGTTCAGGAATGGGAAACCCTTCAAAGGGTTGATCGCCCGCCCCCGTAGCGCAAACGACTTGGTTGCCAAGGAGCACCTCCGCCTGCACAAAAGAAGGCTGATCCAACACGTAATAACTGTTTGCGTTATACCCAGCCACTTCAATGGCGATGATATTTTCCCCTTTTCTAACCAGGGAAGCAATGTCCCAGGCATCCACACGGAAATACCCATGGGGGCCTCGGGCCGGACCATGACCAACGAACGCACCATTGACGAAAACCCTATACAGGGTCGATGCGGTTATCCGGACTTGGGCCGGGGAATCTTCGGCGGCCGTAAAGATCCCGCGAAAACCCGCGAACACATTCATTTCCGTTTCCCGCCCCTCGAGCCAGACAGGCTTTGCCTGGGTAAATCCTGTTTCCGGTGCGGCGCCAATCATGGAGGAACACATCACAAAAACCGGTAAAACAAAAAGACTCAACATACTGGTTATCCTTTCCTCGCCCGTTCATATTTTTTGGACGGTCGTTCCACTTTCATATTTAACCTATTACGATACAACGCGTTATATGTCAGTCTTCATGGCCGCTCTCGCGGCCTCAAGGGTACTGGACAGGACATCATCATCATGGGCCGTGCTGATGAACGCGGCTTCAAACTGTGACGGCGCGAAATAAACGCCCCGGTCCAGCATGCCGTGAAACCACTTCGCGTAACGTTTGGTATCCGACAGTTTCGCGTTCGTGTAATCATGCACAGGCATTTCCGTAAAAAACAGGCCCGCCATGGTACCGGCCTGTGTCTGGTATACGGGAACCCCGGCCTCGCGCGCGATATCCCCGAGCCCTGAACACAACCCGGTCATCCGGCGTTCCATGTCATCAAATACACCCGGGCGTTCCAGAATTTCCAAAGTTTTCAACCCTGCGGTCATGGCCATGGGATTTCCGGACAAGGTGCCGGCCTGATAGACCGGCCCCCGGGGTGCCAGCATGTCCATGATATCCGCCGGGCCGCCATAAGCGCCGACCGGCATGCCACCGCCGATAACCTTGCCCAGGGTTGTCAGATCGGGGGTGATTTCATAGTGCGCCTGCGCGCCGCCCAGGGCAACGCGGAATCCTGTCATGACCTCATCAAACACAAGCAGCGCTCCGTAGGTAACGGTCAAGGCGCGCAGCCGTTCCAGGTAGCCGGGCAACGGAGGGACAACGCCCATATTTCCCGCCACGGGCTCCACGATGACGCACGCAATATCGGCGCCATAATGGTTGAACACTTCCGTAATCGCCTCTGGGTCATTATAGGGAACGACCAGCGTCTGGGCGCTCAATACCGCCGGCACCCCAGGGCTGTCCGGCAGGGCCAGCGTGGCGATGCCGCTTCCGGCGCGAACCAGCATGCTGTCCCCATGGCCGTGATAACAACCGTCCATCTTAACGATCAGATCACGCTTCGTAAACCCCCGGGCGAGGCGAATGGCGCTCATGGTCGCTTCCGTGCCGCTGTTAACGAAACGGACGCGCTCCATGGAGGGATAGTGCGTGATAATTTTTCGGGCCAGCAGCGTTTCCAACTCCGTGGGAACACCAAAACCAAAACCGTTGTCGGCTGCCGATTTTACCGCTTCGACCACCTCGGGATGGGCATGCCCCGCCGCAAGCGGACCCCAGGAAAGGACATAGTCGATCACCCTGTTGCCGTCCGCATCCGTGAGAAAAGCCCCTTTCCCTGAATGCACGAAAAAAGGTGAACCGCCAACGGATTTGAACGCCCTTACGGGACTATTAACGCCGCCCGGAAGAACCTGCAGGGCATCTTGCCATAGTTTGTTGGAGGATTCATGTTTCATATATATGCCTCTTTATTTTTCCTGAAGCCATCCGGCAAGATCCATTGCCCAATAGGTAATAATGATCGAAGCGCCCGCGCGCCGTATGCCGGTTGTCAGTTCCAAAACCGTCTTTTGTTCATCCATCCAGCCCCGTTCCGCGGCCG
>JAAYBJ010000069.1 GCA_012730105.1 Candidatus Hydrogenedentota bacterium | reverse complement strand
CTGAAGGTCACGCGAGGTCACGCGAGCGGAGGACATGCGGAAGAGTTTTTGAAAATAAATTGCCGCGTGCCCTCTTGTTTCATTCAGGACACGCGGCAGTCATTACATGATTTTTTATTACTTCTTATGAAAGCTTTATATAACTCCTTATCATGTCATTTCGAGGAGCAAAGCGACGAGAAATCTTTCCCTGATATTTTTACTATATAAGATTTCTCCCGGAGTTTATCCTGAGCCTAGTCGAACGGAGTCGAAATGACATTCGCTTAAAGCTTTCTACTGAGATACTTCACTAACGGATATCGAGTTCGTATTTGATAAACTCCGCTCCCACTTTTCCCTGACGCAACGCCAGCGCGCGCAGGCGGTTCGGTCCGATAAAATCGAGGCTTGATCCCTTCAGGAACCCCTGGAAAGCAGTCGGGGCGGTCTTCCCGTCCACGCAGACACTCCAGGCCCCGTTCTTTTTGATCATATAGGCCACATGCTGTGAATTCGGGCTCCATGCCGGATTTGCAACTTCCGAGAAGGCGGGACCTTCCTTGCCGTCCGTTACCAGGGTCCAACTCCCGCCTTTTTGTGCGACATAGGACATATGTCTGCCGTCAGGGCTGAACAGCGGGGTGGTGACGCTGCTGTATGGCCTTTCTTCCCGTCCGTCCATAACGACAAACCACTGACTGCCTCTTTTTGCCGCAAAAGCCATGTGCTTTGAATCTCCGCTGAAAACGGGCATCGAAGCCACATCGTATGGCCCCATGGACTGCCCGTCCACAACCATGTAACGCTGTTTCCCCTTGCGGGTATTGTATGCGGTACGCCTGGAATCCGGACTGTAGCTCATAACAAAGATTTCATCCCACTCTCCTTCCTCCTTGCCATCGATGATCATGAACCATTTCTCGCCGCGCAGTGCGCTCTGGCTCATTCTCTTCCCGTTGGGGCTGAAAACGGGGATTCCCAGGCCGTCGTGTGCCATCGGGCTTTCCTTGCCGTCGATCATCAGGCGCCATTTTTTGTCTTTCTGGAAGCAGTAATAGAGATGCTGTGAATCCGGGCTGAACATGAACACGCCCGTGGCGTCATGGGCAGGCCCTTCCTTTCCGTCCGCAACCATCACCCATTTTCCGTTACGGTTTGCCGTATGGGCAACCCGACGGTCATCGTGGCTGAACAAGGGGGGGGTCACCGTATCATAGGCCGCGCCTTCCTTGCCGTCCACGATCACAACCTGTTTCTTGTTTTTATTGACAACAGCCGCCCAGCGGGTGGAATTCCTGCTGAATCCATAAAAATCCTTCGCGATTCCGTCGTAGCAACCGACCTCACGGCCATTGGCCACCACGCACTGTTTCGCGCCCTTTTTGCCGATGTAAATCACGTGGCTTGAATCCTTCCGACTGAATCGGGGAAGGGAAACGGCTTCATAGGGCGGATATTCCCGGCTGTCAACGACAAGGTACCATGTACCGCCTTTTTTTGCCTTATAGGCTACGCGTCTGCTGTCCGGACTGAAAACGGGCGTATCCTGCCCGATTGCTTCGTAAACCGGTCCCGGTTTTCCGTCAACAATGACGGCCAGGCCCTTGTCGCGCCGCGCCACATAGGCCATGCGTGTAAAGTCTTCGCTGAACTTAATTGATTCGGCATAAGGTGTCCATCCTTCCACCACCGATGGGAAAGGGGAAATGGACTCCTTGAGTTCCTGGGCAACCGCGGTAAAAGGTGCGATTAAAACTATCAGTCCGACAGCCACACAGGCAATCCTGCCGATGATCCCTTTTATTGTAACGTTCTTTTTCAAATTCATCTTTACCCTCCATATAAATTTGTTAAAGTTTTGCACAATAGCAATATATCATAACCCTTCAGGTCATGCGTTTCAAGAATTTATAGAACAAACGGGCGGCCGCAATGCAGAATGGTCATAACCTTGCAGGTCACAGGTTCCGAACGTATGTACTATTGTGTCATTGCGAGCCGACTCTTAGGAGGCGTGGCAATCTCTTTGTATTTCGATAGACATGAGATTGCTTCAGTCGCTGTTGCTCCTTCGCAATGACGTTACGACAAAGTCTCAGGGGGTAGGGGGAGGATTCGGATTGCTCGGGGAGCAATCCCTACAACAACCACCTCCGGCGTTTCACGCCACCTCCGCCAGCGGAGGACATATGGAAGGTTCCCCTGTCGGGTTACCT
>JAAYBJ010000068.1 GCA_012730105.1 Candidatus Hydrogenedentota bacterium | reverse complement strand
GGAAGGCGTTTCGCCTTCTACCGGTCGGACCGATGTTGTTTCGTCTTCAGACGCGTTGACCTCATCCACGGCGGACGGGGCTTCTTCACGTGCTTTGCCCGGCATATTCCCGCTTTCCGGACCGGCCTGCCCGGCATTTCCGGGAATGGCCTCGCCGGTTGTTTCATCCGCGTCGCTTTCTTCCGGCGGCGCTTCGCCCTCGTCGGTCCAGACGTCTGACACCGGGGTTAATACTTCGCCATAGAGTATTTCCTGGAATCTCGGATAGGTGCGCATGGAGTCAAAATACGGATCCATGGCCGCGTCCGTGCGGGAGGATTCGCTCAGCGCCACGGCGGCTTCCAGGTAATCGCAGGCTTCTTCATACGCCCCTATAATGCTGAACAGGCACGCCAGGTTATAGGGCGGTTTGGCATTGAACGGTTCGCTTTCCATGGCGAATCGGTAATGGGTTTCCGCCTCCTCGTAGCGCGCCTGAAGCACCAGCAGGTTCGCGTAATTATTGTGCGCCGCCACGTCGTACGGGGCCAGTTCGATGGCCTGCAGCGATGTGGCCTCCGCCTCTTCCAGACGTCCCAGCAGGCGCAGTACCACGCTCAAACTGTTGTAGGGCCTGACCCAGTCCGGCTGCAGTTCCACCGCCCTGCGGAGCAGTTTTTCGGCCTCTTCCAGGTGGCCTTCACCGGATCGCGCGAGCAGGATGCCCAGCGCCACATAGGGCCAGCTCCATCCGTCGGCGCTCTGTATGACTCCATGCAAGATCTCTTTGGCCTCTTCATAGTTGCCTTCCCGTTCATATTGAACGGCGAGGACATAACGGGTTTCCGGACTGTGAAGGAAGCCTTTGGCGGCGGCTGCGGCTACGAGCCTCACCGCGTCCTGGGTGTCTTTGTTGTACAGGGTGGGATCGGTCTCAAGCAGGAATATGGCTTCTTCGGTTTTTTCGGAAACATACCAGGTGTACAGGTAAGGCAGGGGACTGTAAAGCCGCCAAAGGACAGCCAGCGTGGCGACACACAAGGCTGCCGCCGCCAGGGTCCATGGTTTCCAGTGTTTCATGTTTACAGTCCCGCTCATAGCCGGATTCTGGGAAGTGAAAATTTTACCCGTATCACTCTTTGTGGCCCATGCCAGCAGCAATAGTCTACCGTTGAAATGGCGCGCGGCACAAATCCCTATCCGGGCGGTGTCCCGTTCCGGACGGCGCCGGGTAGCGCTATCGACGCCGCGGCAGGCGTGTCGGGCGGCAGGCTGCAGCGGCGGGAAAGGCGCGACGCGGCCGCGGCGGCGATCATGGCGCCATTGTCCACACAATAGGTGAAAGGCGGCAGATACAAGTCCACACCCGGCAGGCATGCCGATTCCCGAAGGAGCCGGTTGGCCGCCACGCCCCCCGCGATGACCAGGCGGTGAATTCTGGTCTTTTCTATGGCCTGGGACACCTTGAGAATCAGGGCTTCAATGGCGGCGCGCTGAAAAGAGGCGGCCACGTCCGCAACGGAAGCGTCCGGCTGTTCCCGGAGCGTGTACAAAACGGCGGTTTTCAGACCACTATAGCTGAAATCCAGGGTGTCCCGGGCGGCAAGTCCTTTCGGGAAGGTGAAAGCACGGTCATTTCCCCCTTCCGCGGCTTTTTGTATGGACGGGCCGCCGGGGTAGGGCAGGCCGAGCAGGCGGGCCACCTTGTCAAAACACTCGCCCACGGCATCGTCGCGGGTGGTCGCGAGGATTTCGTAGGCGTGGGGCGCATCGCATCGCACAATCTGCGTGTGGCCACCGCTGACGACCAAGGCTAGAAACGGGAATTCCGGGCGCTGTTCGCCCAGGAAGGCGCTGAACAGGTGGCCCTCGATATGATGCACGGGCACAAAAGGCACACCCCATGCGGCGGCGGCGGCCCGGCCGAAACTCAACCCGACCAGCAGGGAGCCCATCAGGCCGGGGCCGAAGGTCGCCGCCACGGCGTCTACGGGGGCCGACCGGTCCTCCCGGTACAAGCCCGCCTCACGCAAGGCCTGCTCCACGAGCTGGTAAATGACTTCCGTGTGCATGCGCGAAGCGATTTCGGGAACAACTCCCCCGAAAAGCCGGTGCGTGTCGATCTGAGACACGACCACGTTTGACAGCACCGTGTTGCCGTCCTTTACCACAGCGACACCGGTTTCATCGCATGAGGTTTCTATCCCGAGAATACTACTCACCAGACCATCTCCGATGCGGGCACCAATTCCACGCCCTGCGCCGCCAGGCCGGGCAGGTTCTCCGATAATACCGTGATGGTATTGGGCCGGAAATGGCCGATACCGACGGCCCACCCGTGTTTTATAGCCATGTCCACCAACTCCTTGAACCGCTTGCGGATATCGGCGAGGCTGTTGCTGTGATCCAGGAACAGGTCGCGCTGCACGGTCGGAATGCCCATTTCAACGGCTTTTCTGTAGGCGCAGGTGCTGCCGATGGTGCGGCTGTCGACAAAAAACAGCCCTTCGGCTTTTACGACCTCGAGAAACCAGCCGACCTCTTCTTCGCAGGTGGTGAACAGGCCGCCCGTATGGTTGTTGACGCCGACGGCTTCGGGGAATTGCGCAATGCATTCCCGGGTGCGCTGCTGGATTTGTTCACGGGTCATTCCAACGCGGAGCTCGCCGGGAAAGCGATGTTTGTTGCCGTTGCCGGCCTGCATGGGCATGTGCAGCATGATTTCAAAGCCCTTCGCCACCGCCAGTTCGACCGTTTCCCGCGCGAAAGGGGTATCGGGAAGAATAGCCAGACTCAGCCGGTTGTCCAACTCCATAACCCGCGTCATTTCACTGCCGCCATAGCCCCCGTCGTCAAGAATGATGCTCAGGTAGGCGGGAGAATATTCCCCTTCCTCCGGCGGTGGGGTGGAGGTGTCAGGTTCAGGATACGCTTGGGCAAGCAGCGTCTTTTCCTCTTCGGTGGAAGCTGGCCCTGTGGCCGGAACGCCCACTTCGCCGGGGACCGCCGGTACCACAGTGGTCTCTACGGGAACGGCAGGTGTCACCGCCGCAGGCGCCATGGTAGCTGGGGCTGCGGCCGGTACGGCGGCTTCTCGCGGGACATCGGCTTCTCCCTCCAAGGCCTGAACCGGGCATGACGGGACAACGACTGTCGCTGTGTCAGGGGGTGTTTTTTCAATCGATACCGGTACCGGGACGTGAACCGGAAGAGGAGATGGCTGCGGCACTTCCACGGTTGTTCCGGGTTCCTGCGGTGGCAGGGGGATGGAATCGGTGTCTTCGGCTATAGGAACCGAAGGGGATACCACTAAAAATTCCACGCAAAGCGCTTTTTGATAATACACCTGGATTAGCAGTTTGTGTTCCGACAAGACCTGCCTGACCAGTGCGGTGTCTATTCCCCGGGTCGCATCATTAATGGCCTGGTAAAGGGTTTCGGGCGAGGGGGATCCATTCAGCACGACCATAAAACGGGTGGTCGAGCCGGGGTGGGAGGATGAGGGGCGAATGGCCTCCACGGACAAGGCCGAAGCGGATATGCCGCTGTCTATGGCTGCTTTACGTGCCAGTTCACGCAACCGGTCGCATTCGTCGCGGAAGGGATCTACAGGCTGCAGTGCGGCAACGGCAAGGTGAAGGAGAGGATCATCCGTATAACCGGGAAGCTTCCCGTCGTCGGCCGCTGCTTCGGTTGCGCGGCTGCGTTGCAGGAACGGCAATCCGGGGATGGGAAGGCGCTGGGAACTTCGGGCAGCCAGTATGTCCAACAGGACGTTCAGCGCGCTTCCGACAGCCCTGCCCGTGCTTGCGATTTCCACGGGCGCGTTATCGATGGCATCTTGTGTGTCCGCATGGGCGGCCCCCATACCGGTCGCGGCCAGAGGGTCGGCCGGGTTACGGGTCAGGCCGGGATTTAATCCGAGGGTGGCCGGAATCATGGCGAAAACAGGCAACAGGGAAAAACATAACGCCAGAGCGGCTGTCCTGGCCGCCCTGCGGAGACGCGACGGGGGCATGGAGGCCTTCCCGCTTGTCTTCTCTCCCTTTGCTATGTCTTTCATGCGTTTCTCATGTCCCGCAGTGTTACACACCGCTGATGTCTACCCATTCAACCCGTTCCAGAGCGCGCCCGAAAAAGCGTTCCCCCGTTTCCCGGAATGGGCCGGGGGCGTCACTGACCAAAAATACGTGTTTCCCGTCCTTCGTGGACGGGTTCAGCAGCCCTTCCGTTTTTAATGTCGCAGCGACCTCGCTTGCCGTTTCCTCCGCGCTGTCTACCAGGGCGACCGATTCCCCCGCCACGCCGGAAATGACGCCCGCGAGCAAGGGGTAATGGGTGCAGCCCAGAACCAGGGTGTCAATCTCGTGGTGCAATAGGTCGTCGAGATAGGTCCGGGCCACTTCGCGGACGGCGCCGCCCTCCGTCCAGCCTTCTTCCGCGAAGGGAACGAAGAGCGGGCAACTTTTGCTGAATACCCTGCAATCCGGCCGCATCCGGAGGATGATCTTTTCATAGCTGCCCGTGCTGACCGTGCCGCGGGTGCCGATGACTCCCACCCTTCCCGAGCGTGTGCGCCGGCAGGCGGCGCGCGCGCCCGGCTCCACAACACCCACTACCGGCAAATCCAGGGAATTCTGGAGTGTATCCAGTGCGAAGGCGCTGGCCGTGTTACAGGCCACCACGAGCATCTTTATCCCCCGCTGAAGCAGCAGCGACGCGCATGCCCGGGCATAGCGCACCACGGTTTCGCCCGACTTGGAGCCGTAGGGCACCCGCGCGGTATCCCCAAGATAGACGATGGACTCGCGGGGAAGCGCTTCGGAAATCTTCCTGCATACGGTGAGCCCGCCGACGCCCGAGTCGAAAATGCCGATGGATGCGCGCTGGGTTTCGGAAATCGTCATTGGTACCCCGCCTGTACCCAGCGTTTGTCCTGCACCAGGGGGTCATTCAGGTCCAGGTGCGCGGGGAACAGTTCCTGGGGCGCGCTGCCGTCGAACAGGAAACGCACCTGTTTCACGGCGATGCCGTCCTCGCCTGTCAATTCGGGCTGCATCATGGTGTTGACAATGCCGAATGCCATGAGCGCCTCCATCTCGGCGCTCCTGGGGCAATTGTGGGCCAACAGCAATTCCGTGGACAAATCGATCACCAATTCGCCGTTCGCCTGCAGGTACAGGCCGCGCACACGTGTTTGTTCAGGAAGCAAGGGCAGCAGGAAACTCTGCTTGGGGCCGGCAATAAGATGGGCGAGGGTTCGCCGGCAGTTTTCAACGGTTTGCGCGCTGTATTCGATGACGGCCGTTTCCGTGGCCAGTACGTGTCCTTGTTCCGAAGCGTAAAAAACAGTGACTTCCCGCGTACCGAAAGACTCCTGGGTGTTCTGGACATGGCCGGATTGCTCCGGCAGTTCATCGGCGCCTTCCGTCAGGGAGGTCAGGGGATTCTGGCCCTGCGACAACATCTGGTTGATGAGCAGCACGAGTATGAAGCACAACAGGAGGGTTATCCAGCCCCAGGTCAGCAGCCCGAATCTGCGCAGGATATAACGTTTCTTGGTAGATTTCATGTCCGGTTCCCGTAATTACAGCATCTATTTCGCGGAAGCATGCATTGCTCCCGTGCGACATTACGCCGCTATTTCAAAGATACGGCTATCGCTTGAGCGAGATGCGACGCCACTTGTTCCTGATAGGTTTCCTCACTCAACAGCGTCGCCGTGTCTATGTTGCTCAGGTAGGCGATTTCCACCAGCACCACGGGCATGGGAATTTCCCGTTGCAGCACCAGGGGACAGCTGCGCACGATCACCGTGCCGAGGGCGGAATCCTCGCCCAGGGCTTGCGCCATCCGATAGGCGAGGGTGCCGGCCTTTTCCTCCGTCGCCCGCCTTTTTTCATACTGTTCGCGCGACGTTTCGGAAAGATTCACATCCGCCGGCTGGAGGTTGTGGTCCGTAAAAATGGACATGCCCTGGGCGCGCGGGGTAACGGAAAAACCGCAGTGAAGGCTTACGAAACAGCTTCCCCCGACCGTCTGGGCAACAGCCGTGCGGTTGTCCCGGGTAAGATCGCTGTCTTCTTCCCGCGTTAACTGAACCTTGACGGCCGTGTTTTCCTCCAGCAATTTTTTCACCCGCAAGGCGACGGACAAGGTGATGTCCTTTTCTTTTATCCCGTTGCCGCCAAGGGCGCCGGTGTCCTGGCCGCCGTGGCCGGGGTCCAGAATGAGTGTGCCCTTGACCTGGGACAAGGAGGACAGGTCCAGTACATCCACCCTGGCCTCTCCCTCCGCCGCTTCACCCTCGCCTTCAGGCGCTTTTTCGCCTTCGTCTTCAGGTGCCTCTTCACCTTCTCCTTCAGGCGCTTCTTCACCTTCTCCTTCCGGCTCCTCTTCACCCTCGTCTTCAGGGGGTGGGGCGGACGGGTCTTCGATTGATTCCAGCAGATCCGAGTCAGGCATTTCCAGCACGGATTCCTCGGGTTCCACAGGGGTCAATTCAACGGTGGAGGGGCGGTCGACCTGTTCCACCGCGGACAATTGCAGGTTGAAGGCGGCGGAAAAGAACACGGGCACGTCGGCAAGGGCGATGTACACCGTTTCCTCCTGCTGGCGGATCGGATTCGCCAGGGTGAAGGAGGAGTCCGGAAGGCGGACGGAGGTGTCGTTCGCGCCGAGAACCGCGGTGGTGTTTCCCCAGTTGGCCTGAATGCGGTCCGGCTGCAGTGCGACGATGCCGTCTATCTGTTGCATGATATCGTCCAGGGCGACATAGGGCGTTTCGTGGGCGTAACGCATTTTCGCGGACACCGTAATCATGTCCGCCCCGATTTGCGCGGAAAAATTGGCCGTCTCGGCGGTCCAGCCACTCTGCCATGCGCCGCCCACAATGAGGGCCGCAAGAAAAACACCGTGAAATTTGAATCTTTTCATTGTACAACCGTCACCGTATCGTTAAAATGTATGCGCTCCAAACCGGTACACCGTGAACTCTGTCGCGAAACGCGCCGCTTTCATGGGTCAACATGTCCCGGAGTACACCGGGTGCCCGCAAAAAAAAGCACGTTAAGAAGGTCAGCCCTTGAAATTTCTTATGTGCTCGCCATGTGCCCTGCGCCCGAAAGGATTTCCAAGACGCATGCGATGCCGCAACAACCGGCGCATGGCGTCAACCGTGCCTGTTTCCGCGCGGCGCGCGCCTCTTCCTCGAACGTGGGGTGGAAAAGATTTCCCTGGCCCTGAACTGGGAACTATCCTTCCGCACTACCGGGGCAAACGCCGCGAAATCATCGAATGCAATTCTACTGAATACCCACGCCTGATGCAACTTTAAGGATGCGCGCAATTTATTGAGAAGAAATGGGTGAAGGAGGGGGGGCGCGGCTATTTCGCGCAGACCGGATGGAGCGATACCATAAGGTATTCGCCCGGGGAGCATGGGGACTCGAAATGCAACCGTAATACCGCGGCCAGGATCATCGTGGAGCGGAACCCGTCGCCAGCAAGACCTATCTGCATCAGGGAAGACGGTTACGCTCTGCCAGACTCATGTAAGGGAGAAACCTGCGCGGTGAAACGCATTCGGTGGTGATTCCTTCGCCCGCTTCGCCCGGCCTAGCGTTTTGAGTGGGCCAGTTTGATGATCAGGAGTTCCATCAGAAGTTTTGTGTCCGTGCCCGTGGTGCGCAGGGCGAAATGGGTCTTGGTGCACATGGCCATGGCGGCGGCGAGGCGGCTGGGGGAGAACTTCCGGGTCAGCGGGGCGACTTTTCGGGCGAGAAACTCCTTGTCCAGTCTCAGGCTTGTGTCCGGGTGCGCGCGGTAGGTGGATTCCAACAGCCAGTTCAGGATGCCGAGGATTTCATCGGGGCTCTTGTTCATGGCGAGCAGTTCATGCAGTTCCTTGAGCGCGCCCGCGGGATCGGACGCGGCAATGGCGTCGGTCAGAGCCCACACGGTCGCCTCGGCCACATCCGCGCTGGCCGCGAGCACATCCGCTTCAGTGATGGTGTTGCCCGACTGGACGAAATTGCAGACCAGGCTGAGGGCATTGTTCATGTCGCTCATCTTGGTGCCGACACGCTCCACAAGCAGGGTTATGGCCCGGGAATTGATAGTCTTGCCGTTTTTGGCGGCCTGGTCCCGTATCCAGTCGTTGTATTCCGCGCGGCCCAATTGGTGGCATTCAATGACCACCCCGTTCTTCTCGCTCAGTTTATACAGCGGTTTGATACGGTTCACTTCCGGGCACACCATTACCAGCAGGGACGTTTCGGGAGGCGTCTCGAGAAATTGAAGCAGGGGCTGCACGGGCGAGCGTTTGTCCGACGCCATGTTCATGTAGACATTGGCGTTGCGGACCAGGACGACCCGGCGTTCGGCGAGGAAGGGTAGGGTGCGCGCCTCTTCCACCACGGTGCCCGGCGCGGTTTCCTCTGCGTAAAACGAGGAAAAGCTCAGGTCCTTGAGACTGGGATCCACATACGCGTCGATCACCTTTTCCAGGGCTTCCTCCACCAGGAAGGGTTCGTAGCTTTCCTTTTTGGTCTTGGGGTTTTTGCCCGGGATAAACAGCATGACGCGGGGAAGCGGCTTGACTCCGACCATCTTGATGAACTCAACAATGTTGAGTATCATTTACCAAGGCTCCACAACGCGGTAGAAAATATCGGAGGCGAGTTGTTCCAGCGCCTCGGAGGCGGCACGGTTCTCCTCTTCGGTGGCGAAGGAGCGCACTGTCGCGAGGTACACCTCGGCGTTGCCCCGGAGCCGGTCCGAGGAGATGCCGGCGGCCTTGGTGTTGAAACTGGTTTCGCCCGCCATGAGCGGGTCTTCCCACACCACTTCCCCTGTCTTGACATCGGTGAGCCGGACCGCCGCGGTGACCACCAGCAGCGACTGGGTCACCTCGTCGTTCTGATCATGGGTGAGCCCCTTGCGGTGCAGGTCCAGAATCACCCCTTCGAGCAGCAGGTCCGCCTCTTCAGGCTTTACGACCCGGAGCCGCGCGTCCGTGATGAACTTCCTCACCAGCGCGTTGCTCAGCGGTGCCTGAAGATCGTATTCCGGGCTCTGGTCGTAGAAGGGGGACACGGCGATCGTCTGGTACATGGGATCGAGGGAACTCTTGGTTGTGTAACCGCACCCTGAAAGCACACAGACGGCCAGGACCGCCGACCACGCGCCGGCCTTAAACCGGGGGAAATGTAAGCGAACACTTGTCATAGTTCAGACCGGACACCGGCTTCATATTTGTCCCCGACATGCACCAGGGTATTGTTTTCTTCCAGCCAGGCCGTGGCGGTCGCCGCGCTCTCCGTATCCGGATAATCCCGGATCAGGAGTTCATAGTACAGCTTCGCGGCGGGGAATTCCCGGCGCCGTTCGTAGAAGCGGGCGGTTTGCAGGCGCTGCATGGCGATGGTTTCGCGCATCTCGGTCTTTTTTCCCTGCAGGTCCACCCCGCGCTCGTCCTCGGGGAAACGGGCTTCGAAATCATCAATGGCGGCAATCGCCATTTCACTCGGGGTCTGGTCGTATTCGGGGGGCAGGGACGCCTCGTAGTAGCACATGGCAAGGCCGAAGGAGGCGTCGTTTACCCAGTCCGACGCGGAATAGTCTTCCACCACGCGCTGATACTCGAAAGCGGCGTCAATGTACTGTTTGCGCGCGTAATGGCACAGGCCGATCTTGTATTGCGCTTCGGCCGCAGCCGGGGCGAAGGGCTGGTTGTCCACCACCATGGTATAGACTTCGCCTGCGCGCTTGTAGGGGCGGTTGCGGAAAATGCGCCATTTCTTGCCGGCCAGTTGTTCCCCCCGCGCGTAATACTGGTCGCCGATATCGTACTGCTTGCGCACCGCTTCATCGTAGCGGTCTGAATCCGGGTACGCCGCGATCAACTGCTGGAAAGACTTGGCCGCGTTCATCCATTGGCCCTGCGCCATTTGTATCTCGCCGCGGAGAAACTGGTTCTCGTCGGCCAAAACATCGCTGCCGTAATATTCCACGAATTTTTCGGTTTCGCGGAAGGCTTTGCGATAGTCACCCTCAACCATCAGGGTGCGGGCGTATTCCAGCTGCAATTCCGGCGTTTCTTTGGGCATCCGTTTCAAATTTACAAAACGGCCGGTCTGCGGTGTCCAGGTCCACTGTGCCTGTGCAAAACCAGAGGCAAGAACCAAAACGATCGCGAATAAACGGGTCGAGTTTCGCATATAAAACGTTCTCCCAAAAGTAGTAGTGTCTTTTCCGGTTTAGCGGGACGCCATTACCCGCGTATGAATCAGGAAAATACTATCAGGTAGTGGCAGCGAAAAACAAACTGCAACATATGGTAGACCTAAACGCGGCGCATGTCAAGTACACATTTTTATGCCTGCCTGATTTACAGGGTCTGGCTGCCTGCGGCGGAGACCTCTTCCACCCGGAACCGCACCTGTTGCCGTGCGCCGTTCCGGTCGATGTCGAGCGTCACGTCGTCCCCGATGAACAGGCCCCAATTGATAAAATCGATATCCAGGGGGTGCTCCACCTTTTCCCCGTTCACCGCGACCACCACATCGCCCACATCGAGCCCCTGCTGGTAGGCCGGGCAGGTGCGCAGGATTTCGGTGACGATAACCCCCGATTCAGCCTGAATATTGAGCTGATTCAGCATGGCCGGATTCAGGGCGCTCACGGCCTCGCCCCGGAAACCGAACCAGGGGTTGCGCCGCCTGCCGTATTGGATGATTTCTTCCGCCACGCGCCGCGCCCGGTTGATGGGGATGGCAAAGCCCAGCCCCTGGTCGCCGCCGCTTTGCGAAAACAGCATGGTGTTGATGCCGACCACCTCTCCCGAGGCGTTTACCAGCGGTCCGCCGCTGTTGCCGGGGTTGATGGCCGCGTCCGTCTGAATCATGCCCTGGTACAGGCGTTCCCCGCCGCCCACTTCCCGGCGCACACGGCGATGATTCGCCGATACCACGCCCACGCTGACGCTGGGCTGGGGATCGCTGATCATGGTGCCGAAGGGGTTGCCGATGGCGATTACCCATTCGCCGATGAACAGGTCGTTGGAATCGCCCGTCCGGGCAAAGGGCAATTTTTCGTCGCCGCGCACCCGCAGCACGGCAATATCCGTGCGTTCGTCCGCGCCGACCACGTCCACGTCCAGCGCCCGGCCGTCGGAAAGGGTCACCGAGGCGATGCTGTCAGCGTTTTGTATGACATGATAATTGGTGAGGATATGTCCTTGTTCGTCAAAGAGGAAGCCCGTGCCGATGCCCTCGACCATCCGGCCGCGCACCCGGGGGCGGCGGAAATAAAAGTCGAACATGCCCATGAAATCCCGGGAAAAGGGGTCGTTTACCTGCTCCGCCTTGATCTCCACCACGTTGACGGTGACCACCGACGCCTTGACCTGTTCGATGGCGCGGACAATGGCGTTGCGGCGCGACTGGTCGATATCCTCTTGCGTATCCGCGGCGCTCGCGACGGCGCAGAGCGCGCAGCACAGTATCAACATGTTTCTTTTCATGATCGTTCCTCCTGAACATCTTTTGCGGGCCCCGTTGTTTTCGAAGGCCCTGCTGCTGATTCAAAAACGCCGGCCCGGCCGCGGACGTTTACAGTACCCATGTTCAGGTGATGAGTGCACGTCCGTCAAGCGCCCGGGCGAGCGTCAGATCATCGGCATATTCGAGCCCGCCGCCCATGGGCACGCCGTGGGCGATCCGGGTGACCCTGACCTGCAGCGCACCGATGCGTTTGGCCAGGTAGGCGGCGGTGACCTCTCCCTCCGCGGTGGCGTTCGTCGCGATGATCACTTCACTGAAGCCTTCCTCCCGCACCCGTTTCAGCAGTTCCTCGATATGCAGTTCCTCCGGGCCGATACCGTCGAGCGGGTTCAACACGCCATGCAGGACGTGATAGAGGCCCCGGTAGGCCCCGCCCTTTTCCAGGGCCATGGCGCCCACGGGGCGTTCCACGATGCACAGCAGGCTCTTGTCCCGGCGCGGGTCGGCGCAGATGGAACACGGCACCGTGTCGGTGAGATTGCGGCAGCGGGGGCACCACGTGATCTTTTCCCGCGCAATGCGGACGGCCTCGCTGAACTCCCGCGCCTCTTCGGGCGGCATGGTCAGCAAATGAAGGCAATAGCGTTCCGCCGACTTGCGGCCAACGCCGGGAAGGCGCCGGAACGCGTTGATCATGCGTTCCACGGCGGGGGATTGGGTAAACATCAGGGGGCTCTCCCGGTCAGTTGGAAACGGCGGCGTCCGGACGCGGGTTCTCGCGCATTTCCTCCCATTCCGCGAACAGCGCGTCCCGCGTCATCAGGTCGAGCCGTTCCGGAAACAGTTTTCCCTGCAGGTGGTCATATTCGTGCTGGATGATGCGCGCGAGAAAGTCCTGCGCTTCAAAGTCGAGGGGATTTCCCTCGACATCCTGCGCCCGCACCCGGATGCGCGTGGCGCGCGGCACATTCGCGTACAGTCCCGGCAGGCTCAGGCAGCCCTCTTCCATGTAGGCTTTCCCGTCCATTTCCAGGATTTCCGGATTCACCAGGCACACCGGTTCGCCTTCCGGCTCGCAAAGCACCAGCAATTGTCGGCTGATGCCCACCTGCGGCGCGGCAAGGCCCACACCGTCACTGGAAAACATGGTTTCCACCATGTCTTCCACTAACTTGACAAGTTCCGGACCGAAATGTTCCACCCGTGCCGCCGGTTCCAGCAATGGGGCGTCAGGATAAACCGTAATATTCATAATAGCCATACCAATCTCCGTGAATACCCCCTATTATAAGGCACTTTATCCGTAAACAACAAACCAAAAGGAAGCATTCCTGAAATGCCTGATATGTACTCACCAGTGTAATCGGCAAGGGGGAGGGCATCATCCTGGTCCATTGGTATGACCCCCAAGGCATGTCACTATTACGTTCTCTGACACCTCTATTTCCATTCAACCAAATTCAAAGCAAGTAAGATATTATTTCGGGAAAGCCCATCCTTTTTGTAGACCTTCTAAACCGATTGAATCAATAACTGTTTTGTCAATACCATATTCTTTGGCTATATCTGCTTTTAATCTTTTTTCTAATTCGCGCTTCAAGTCGATATTTTTTCCAATATCATCCAGTGTGATTCCAGGTTTATCGATGGGATATTTGCGATTAGCATCTTGTTGAGATTTATCTTCTGCTTTAACAATTTTGGCCCAAATTTCTTGTCTTTGCTTCTGTGTTAATCCATTTTTGTTTTCTTCTACCTCTGACAAAGCGTTAAGTTGGATGCTGCTGATTGTTACTTCTGGATTCTTATCATCAGTACTCTTTGAAATCATCCCTATCCATTGGCCCATTCCAGACGATGCTTTTTCTTTAGAAGCATAAGCGTATATAAAAATGTTAGTTGGATTTTTATGATATTTAAATCCAGTTCTTCTGCTTACTTCGTTATACAAAAAGTTTAAGAGTTCTCTAACTTTTATTTCTGTAACTTCCTTTGTGTCTACGATAACCTCCATAACCACCTGAGTTTTGATTGGTGCATCTATTATATCTTCTTTATGCGTAGAATATTTTAGAATATCTTTTTGCACTGTGCTCGTTGTGTTATTCGGTACATATGTAGCATTTACTTTAGGTTGCCTAATTTGGTTTTTGGCAGCGACTCTTTCTTTTTTAATCACATCATTATTGAATATGAATACAAAGCACATTAATCCAATCAGCCCTAGCACTATGCCAAATATTACCTTCTTTATTGTTTCACTCATTGCGAATGTATTTGAAAGTTGAGGTGCGGACGTCTTTAGTTTTGGTGTCTCGAAAAAATCTGCAACCGCTGTAGAAGATGTTTTTCCCTCTATAGGAACCGAAGGAATTGCCAGAATTTTCTTACCGCACTTCTTGCAAGTCCCATATTTCCACAAGTATTTTTCATCAATATTTAATGAGGCCCCGCATTCAGAGCAGGTAATTTTTACCATGTTTGTACCCTTTCCAAACATCACTGGTAATTTCTCCCTTATCAAGTATATTACTCTCTATTCAATAAATTCAAAAGGGTTGTGTAATATTGAGGATTATTCCTGATAATTTATTGCGATTGCCCGGGACAATGGCATGGCGCCGGTCATGGCGGGCGGAACGGCCGACCATGTGCATCTCCTGGTCAAGGTGTCGTCCACGTTAAGCGTTTCCAAAGGGGTGCAATTGATAAAGGGCGGGT
>JAAYBJ010000067.1 GCA_012730105.1 Candidatus Hydrogenedentota bacterium | reverse complement strand
TTTAAGCGTCAGTCTTTTCGAGAAAAGCCCCATTTTACAGGTGTTTTCGAAAGATGACGATGACAAAAACAGAGGTGACGACCGTAACCAATTGGAATTATTCAACTTTTAACCGGACACTAGTGATTCAGAGTATGTTGTTCACACTTTAGTGTGCGTGTTAACACAAGAACCTTGAACGAAATAGCACGCTAAAGCGTGAACAACGTACCTATTTTCTTGTTTTCGATTGTGGTAGTTCGAAAATATTATACTACTGCTACCGTTGCCCTTCTTTGATATAGGCTTCGTACAGGCTTACTGCCTCTTCGTCGTTGGAGAGCGGACGTACCACGAGGCGCGCCCGTGCCGCAGCGGTCTCGCCCGCCTTGATATCGCGCCCGAACAACGACAGGTACAGAGAGCGGTGGCCTTCGGCCGCGTACGGCGTCATCACAGCGAAACAATCCTCCGGCCGCGCCATCACCACGGCGCAGACGCCCGTTTGCGGGTTCCGGCGCAGGGCAAGCGGGCGGGTTGCGTCACCGCGGATGACCCAGTCCACCGGGTTGGGTTCAATCTTCCAGCGGCCGTCCTGAATGAGGGCGACAGAATCCCTGTCCCTCGGGAAAGCCTGCCAATGGCCCTGTTCCTGTTCTGTCGTTTGAAAGGAGGGGGCATCCTTTCCGTCACCCAGGGCATAGACGGAGGAGGCGGGGAAGGCCTCGGTAAAATAGGAGGCGAGAAAGGATTCAAAAGCCTTCAGATCGCTGTGCGCGGTGACGGAAGTTATCAGGTCAAGGGTATCCGGGGCGCTCAGTCGATAAAGCGCCTTCAACTCAAAGGGGCACTCTTCCGAGGCCGGCCAGGAGATCTCCACAGAACCGTCCGGGTTTAGCCGCGAGGTGCTCGGCAGGTACCATGCCCCGTCGCCATAGCGTTTATTGGCGGTGAAAACCCGGTAATGGCTGAAGACACCGTAATCGTTTCCGTCAAGACGGCTTCCCGATGGGATATGTTCCAGGGAGAGCAGTCCGATGGAACGGCCCTCCTGGCGCAGGGTGCCCCGTAGGATACCAGTGTCAAAAGTATAACTTTCGTTGCCGGCCTGTTTGAAGGCAAGGGTTGACTCGTCGGCAAACGAGACCGTTGAACACAACAGCAACAGGTACGCGGAGAGCAGGTAATAAAGATTACGCATGGGTTTAGCCTCGATGGTTAGTGGTCACAGCGTCAATATAATCCAACGAGTGTAGTATCCGCAACCTGGTGAGGGGATAGGGCACAGGATTTAGGGGGCAGGAGCACGGTGAATGGAATGTGTGCTTGGCTCCACCGCACTTCCTGCACGTGACTCGTATTCGCAGGTAAGTTGAACTGGCATGAACAATGGATTTCTGGTTACCATACTCTCCTTTGGTAAACCGCCTTCTCTTGATATTCCATTTCTCGACAACCGGGGTAATTTTGATCCCGATCCCCGCCTTGCACCCAACGAGCCCTAGTGCTCGTGCTCGTGCGTCGTCCTCGTAATCGCAAGCGACGGCAAGGACCCGTGGTATAACATGTCGGCCATGCATCGGTACCGTGGATTTGACTATGAACCCCGCCCTTATATTGCATGCCTTGCTTTCTCTGCGCGTAACAAATAACGCTAATTGAATCACCTAAAGCCGAACGCATGAATACCTATCAGAAGCCTGGAAGTGTTAAGCACGGGACAGTATGGTATAGTAAAAATAAGTAACCCATAGCAACAGTCGGGATCGTCCAAATGATATCTCTTTGTCTTAAAAAGTACGGAATCATTTCCGTTGTATTCATGATTTCAGGAACCCTATATTTCACAGTTGGCTTGTCCATCGTTATATCGGCGGAAGATGCTGCGACGGATGCCGTCCAAAGCGGTCAACAAGATGCGCGTTCAGCAACAATTAAAACGTGGCATAATCCGATATTGGATCTTGATCCGACCGTATCAGCGCGTGATCCCTTGTTGCTTGAACATGAGGGCCTGTATCATTGTTATTACACGGCAGTTGAAGAAACATCTTCCGGCTATCGTCTGAACCTGGATGAAATTCGTTCGAAAGATTTGCTGCACTGGTCGGCGCCCCGACGACTGCTTTGCGATCCGCTGGGATTCTCCAGTCCTGGGAGCATTATCCGGTATAGGAACCGATGGATTATGGCCTTGCAGAGTTATCCGATCCCTCCCGGTGAAACTTACGGAAGTGAAGCAGCGCGGCTCTGGCTGATGGAAAGCGCCGATCTGGAGACCTGGGATGTCCCAAGACCCATCAAACCGGAAGGATGCACCGCCCGCTGGGCAAAATCGCGCCGCCAGATTGATCCATGTGTCGTGGAGCATGACGGTAAATTCTGGTGCTTCTATAAAACTGACGGACAAATAGGGCTGTTGATGTCCGATGACCTGTACCAGTGGGAGGAGGCCCTTCCGGACAGGCCGGTTTTAAGCAGCAAAGACACGCCCGATCACGCGGGCATGGAAAATGTCTGCCTGGTGCGTGATGGGGGAGCGTGGGTCATGTTCTTTTCACCCACCCGAAAAGGACGCGGTATCGGTGTTGCCCGTTCCGATAATCTGCTGGACTGGTCTGAAATTCGTTATCAGGACTTTCCGGAAGTAACCTGGGCCGACAACGGTCCGACCGCGCCCATGGTGCTGGACCGTAAGGCGCATCTTGGCTGTTGGCTCATGGTTTTCCATGGGGATCGCGTTGCCCGTAATGCCCACGGGGGTGCGTTGGGCCTCGCCTGGAGCCGTGATTTAACCCATTGGGTGCTGCCCGGCGGGAAATCCTGATCCCATGGGAATGTCGGCAGTCTGCTGAATTGTCCCGTCGGCTTTCTTGAAACGTGTAGACTGCTATGTTAATATTTCCTCAATACGGCGTTTAGTGCGTCCTGCATGCGCCTTCAAGTTCCACAATGAATACAACAAAGCGTTTTTATGCCTATCGATATGCACAGCCGTGCATATCGATAGGGTGTCTTTCATTTCACCATAAATCGCTCAGAGAAATTCCGGGAGAAAAGCCATGGAAACCGTTGAAGTCAAGAATCCCGCCACGGGAGAGCTGCTCTACACGCTTTCGGAGTGTCCGGAAGAACAACTGCAGGCGTCATTCAAGCGGGCCTGGGAGGCCTATGCCGTGGTTCGCGGTATGACGGTGCGTGAGCGTGTGGAGGAGGCGGGCAAACTGCGCCGGTACATGGTGGAGCACCAGGACCATATGGTGGAGCAAATCTGCCGGGAGACGGGGAAAAGCCGCACCGATGCCCTTATGGCGGAGTTGTACTCTTCGTTGGACATGATACGGTATTACGAGAAGCATGCGGAGCGTATCCTTAGGGAGCAGAAAGCGCCGACGCCCCTGGTATTGTTTCCGAAACAATCGCGGATATGGTTTGAACCTCTTGGCCCCGTGCTGGTGATTGCCCCGTGGAACTATCCCTTCGTGCTGAGTTTTCAGCCGGTACTTTCGGCCTTTCTGGCGGGCAATTCGGTTCTACTGAAATCCTCGAGCTACACGCCGATTAAGGGGCTGTACGAAGATATGCTGGAAGGGTCGGGTTTCGTGAAAGACGCCATACAGGTGATCTACGGGACGCGCGCCACCGGAAAAAGGCTGATAGACCTGAAACCAAGGAAGGTGTTCTTTACGGGAAGCGTGGGTGCCGGCCGCAAAATTATGGCACAAGCGGCGGAACACCTGATTCCGGTGGAACTGGAACTGGGCGGAAAAGACCCGATGCTGGTGTTCGAGGATGCGGACTTGGAACGGGCGGCCGCGGGCGCACGCTGGGGCGGGATGGTCAACTGTGGACAAACCTGTACCTCTGTCGAGCGCGTTTATGTGCAGGAGAGCGTTTATGAAAAGTTCCTCGCGCTGATGAAAGAAAAGCTGGAAAGCCTCCGGACCCTGGAAGGCCGCACCGGCGAAGAAAACGAAGCGGAACTTGAAATGGGCTGTATGACAACCGCATTTCAGGTGCAGACGGTTACGGAACAGGTGGAGGAAGCCGTGCAGCAGGGGGCGCGCCTTATCACGGGTGGCCGCTGCGCAACCGGAACTCACAACTATGCCCCCACCCTGGTGGCTGATGTAACGCCGTCCATGCGGATTGCCGTGGAAGAATCTTTCGGCCCAGTGCTGGCGGCGGCAAAATTCCGGACCGAGGAAGAAGCCATCGCCCTGGCCAACGCGTCGCCCTATGGCCTGAGCGCCAGCGTATGGACCGCTGACAGGGAGCGCGCTGTGCGGGTGGCGCGCGCCATTGAAACGGGAAATGTCTCCATCAATAACGCCCTGGCGACGCAGGCGAATTCAGCCCTCCCCTTCGGCGGCGTCAAAGAGAGTGGTTTTGGACGTTATAAGGGCGCGTTTGGTTTGTACTCGTTTTGCAGTGTCAAATCCGTGCTATTGGACAAAGGCAGGTTTCGTTCAGACTTCCACTGGTACCCCTATTCTCGAAGAAAGTACGCCCTGTTTTCGCAACTGCTAGAGGTCCTGTACAAGGACGCGAAACCGGCCTTGCTGCGATTCCTCCCGCTTGTCTTCAAATTGATGCGCTTGAATGGACGCGGGTAGCGGAGGGGGTTAAACAGGAGAAAATAACGTTACCTGTTTTTATCGGTCATATAGGTCGTATAGGCCCTATATACCGGAAAACCCGCCCCTGTTTTCATCGTTTATGGAAGAGGCACAGCCTCAGCAACGGCTGTCTCAAAAGTTTGCTACGTTAATTTGGTTAACGCTGGCTTGTGGGCAAGGCCCCCATTAGATATCCAAGGAGAACTAGAATGCTTACAGTTGTAAATCCATTTACGGAATCCGTTGAAGTGGAATTGCCGCTTCTGGCCGCCGGCGAAGTCGAAGGGGTGGTCCGGAAGGGGCGCGATGCCTTCGAAGCCTGGCGACGTGAACCGGTCGCGGCGCGGGTCGCCCTATGCCACAAGTTCATGGCCGCGTTTGAAAAGTCGGGGGAGCAGATCTCCCGTGACATTACCCGTCAGATGGGCAAGCCGCTGGGACAGTCGCGCAATGAAGTCGCCGGCACGCTTGACCGCGCGCGCTATATGGCTTCGATCGCTGAACAGGCCCTGGCGGATGAATATCTGCCGGAGAAGCCGGGGTTTACGCGGTATATTCGCCATGAACCCCTCGGTGTCATTCTCGACGTTGCAGCGTGGAATTATCCGCTCCTCATTGCCGTGAATGTGGTGGTGCCGGCCGTGCTGGCGGGGAATGCGTTGATTATTAAACATTCCAGCAAGACGCCCCTCTGCGGTCAGGCCTTTGTGGACGCTTTTAGCGCCGCCGGCGCTCCCGAGGGGCTGGTCCAGCACGTCGTGGCGGGCCATGCCGTGACGGAAGCGATTATTCAGCATCCGGACATTGCACACGTCTCCTTCACGGGTTCCGTGGCCGGTGGTCATGAGGTGGCGCGTTCGGCGGCGGGCCGCTTTATCGATGTCGGCCTGGAACTGGGCGGCAAGGATCCCGCCTATGTGTGCGCTGACGCGGATTTCGAGTATGCGGTGGATAATTGCGTTGATGGCGTGTTTTACAATGCAGGACAGTCTTGCTGCGGCGTGGAGCGCATTTATGTGGAACGGAGCATTTACAGCGCTTTTGTGGACGCCTTCGCGGATCTTGCGCGCGCGTATGTGCTAGGAGACCCGACGGCCGACGGCACCACCCTCGGCCCGATGGCGTCGAAGAGGGCGCCGACCTTTCTTGCGGGACAGGTTGAAGACGCGCTGTGCCGGGGCGGCCGGTTGGTGGTTGACCCCGCTTCCTTCAAGCGGCCCGCTTCGGGGTGGTTCTCAGCCCCGGCGGTGGTGGCGGACGCGCCCCAGGACTCCTCGCTCATGCAGGAAGAAAGTTTCGGTCCTGTGGTGGGGATCCTTCCCGTCTCCAATGACGAGGAAGCGGTGCGGCTGATGAACGACAGTCCCTACGGGTTGACGGCGTCCATCTGGACCACGGACCTTGACCGCGCCGTCCGGGTCGGCGAGCGTATTGAGACCGGCACGTTTTACATGAACCGCTGCGATTTTCTGGACCCGGCCCTGCCCTGGTGCGGGGTGAAGGACACCGGGTGCGGTGCAACCTTGTCCCATTACGGGCTGCATCATCTGACGCGCCTGAAGAGCATGCATCTGCGCACGGAACTGCCGAAATAAAGAAAAAGAACGCGTACGGAGGCTTTGCCTCAACTGCCGACCTGGCGCACCGTGATGCTGCCATTCGTGTAAAGCGCTGTCGTATCCCATGCAAGGCCGGCAGGAAGCACGGGCAGGTCTATGGCCCTGAAACGAGCCGAGGGTGGCCGGGTGAAGTCCAGTACTTGATAACTGTCACCCGCTTTGAATACTTTTCCTTCGAGAAGAATCACTTCGAGAGTTCCATCAAACGTTGCCTGGGACGGATTGCCCAGACGGATCGGATGCCCTGGTATTGTTACCAGTTTCCCGCCGTTCATTTTAAAGGGACCGTTTATCATGGGGGATTCCGGACCGTCAAGGGTAAGAGTCTGCCCGCCAAGGTCCAGGGAACCCTCAAAAACAAGTTCCGCGCCGGAGGCTATCCGCAGGCGCGCTGGGCTGAAGAGCAGTATCGGAAGTTGGAGCGCGTGCCCGCCGCAGACAACTTCCAGGGTTCCCTCGCCGTCACCGGCATCGATAATGAGGGAGCCGCAACCCGCAACTGTAACATCGGACAGGGTTTGAAACCGAAGGCCTTTTACCCGAAAAAAGTGATCGAGGAGGACCGGTTCGCGGACATCGCCGGCGGTTCCGAAAAGCGCCGTTTCCGCCGGTGTATCGGGACGTCCCCAGTAAAACCAGTTGGCCGGTTCGTCCCAAGCCCGGGATACCGTGCCGGTCCAGGAGCACAGCCCCGGCGCCGGTCGGCGCACGTTGAAAAGTGATTTCTCAAAGAGGAGCGGGGGAGGATGGGCTGCGTTTTCCAGGAAATTGCCCACTGCATCGAACTTGAGCACGCGGCCGCCCTCTTCTTGGATATAAACATCGCCTGCTTCATCCTGGGCGAGCCCGACCGGTTTGTGCAGTCTCTTCCCCGCATAGGGCAACTTCGGCGCAAATACCCCCAGCGGCATCCGTTCATACTGCGTCTGTTCATAACGCACTATGTGGTCGCCGTCAATCTCCAGGTCATGTACGGGAGCCGCCTCGCGAAAATTCGGGATGCGGTGAAAGGTCATCAGGTTTGAATCATGGCCTCGGGGCGGTTTATACCCCCCGATTTTGAAGGAGGTGCGTGAAACCGCGGCAAGGTCATTGCCGTCAACCACGAAATTGAAATACTGGAAGGCTTCATGGTGCATATCGGGCGAATAGAGAAAGAATTTTTCAACACGCCAATGATGCAGGTCCGCAGAGGAGAGCAATGCCGCGGCGTTTCGGATCATGGCAGGCCGGGTGCCATAACGCCAGTCATCCTTGTGCGCGGGCAGGACGGGATTTGAGCAAATATAAAAGTGTTCGGAGACCGGGTCGTACACCGCGCCGAATTTTTTTTCCACCCCTGGAACGGCCGCGAAATCCGTCTCGGGGTTGAAAGAAAGTCTTGCCGGACTTTCCGCGCGAAGAATCGCCGTACAGGGTATCTGGTTGACTTTGGGCAACACGACCACCCCTTCCTTTGGCGATGCGACCACCTGGCCCTCGGACCAGAACGTGAAGTTCCCGCCCAGCCATTGCTTGTCCTGGGATACGCCCTTGGACAATGTCCAGGAATCGGCCCGAAGTAAATCGGCATTCACAGGCGCGGACATGAGACGCGTACTCTGGCTGATCCATAAGCGACCGTCATGGATCACCGGGCAATTGGACGTGCCGCCGAACTTGCCCGTCCGGAGCAGGCCGTTATTTTCATTTGAGGGCGTGGTCCAGGTAAATCCGCTGTCAAGGGATTTCCGGATAACGATATTGCCGCTTCTATGGGCATAGCCGAACACATAAAGCGCGTCGTTGTGCGCGAATACAGTGGACCAGAATTGCCCTTCAAGCACCGCCGTTTGCGTCCAGTGGTTGCCCCGATCCGTCGAGCGGTATATCTTGGTGATTCCGGACGTATCCTGCGAGGAACCCCGGCCGAACACATCATGGGAGGCGATGTAGGTCCCGTCGGCAAGTATTGTAATGGAAGGGGAACCGACATATTGGTCCTGTCCAGTGGCAAGCTCCAGCAGGGATGGGGCGGGCTGATGCCCTATGGCCACCCCGGGCGCTAGCGTCGGGTCCGGCGTCCCGGAAGCACAATAGGGAAGCGCCAGGGCGAGAGCGAGGATGCTTAGGGCGATTAAGGTTATAAGCGTGATTCGTTTGACAGTCATAAAGCCTCGACTCAAAATAGCATGCCTGTGAAAAGAGAAGCAAATAGGCGTGTTCTATTCGGATCGATGGATAAAATAGGCTGTATCTGTTGAATGGCGATCATCAAGAAACCAAGGCCGGTTTCCAAGCGTGGGGCAGACATTCCTGTCTGCCCAGTTTTCAGGATAGCCCATAGAAATAGTTATTGTTTGGAAAATCGGTAACGGTGTCCGCCCGTTTTTTAGACAAACAGGAATGTCTGCCACACGCTGGCGTCATTCGCATAGTCAGAAGTGTATGCAGCAAAACCAACAACAAAGCAATTCATGACGAAATGTCTATTACTATTGGCGAGAAGACAGGTGTTTTCATCCCAGGAGTTACTGTTCCATCGTATTTTCCGGAAAGTGCGCCTCTTGCTGCTCTATGGGCAACTCTTCGACGACAACAACGGTTTCCTGGCCTTCTTCAACAATTGCGAGCGCCTTGCCAACGGGCAATGCCGGCCTGGGAGTGTTCTCGTCTATGATGCTGGTTGTAATTTCAACTTCTCCGGGATAGACGTTTTGTGCGACGATTTCGCCGCCACGGGTGGCAAAATAGTGTTCCCCGGCAACCTGCGCTATCTCAGGTTCCACGTGCTTTACAAGCGCACTGAAGGAGTTGAGGGGCTGGCCGTCCTTAACGGCGTGAATCCGCAACGTTCCGCCCACAACCAGCGTCACGGTTATGGTTGCTCCCGATCCGGCTACGGCATACACGGAAGTAGAGGCATAGCCCGGACAGGAAAAGGCCATCTTGATTTCCTCTCCCGCAGGGAGGTTATCCAATGAAAACGCACCATTTGCGTCTGTGACGGTGTTTGAGGAAGGCGCATTTACCCTGACTTTTGGAAGTGCTTTGCCCGAGGCGTCGAAAACAACCCCCGTTATGCCTGCGGCCGGACTGAGTGCCGCGTCCACATGGTTGCCCTCACCACTTATGAGTTCTTTTAATGTTGTCTGCCAGGGTGCGAAACCGGTCGCCTGAATTATAACCTGAATGCCGGTTACAGGAATTCTTTCCATGCGGAATTGGCCGTTGGGATCGGCGAACCCGGCTTGACCGCTTTCAATACCACCCGTATCAAAAGGCGGGGAAGCCAACATAGCGTATTGCACCGAGAAATCAGTTACGGGCTTTCCGGTCTGTGCATTGGTTACGATGCCGGTCAGGACGGCGAATTTCTGCAGGACCAGTTTGAGGTTTTGCGTGCCTGCGGCGATACCCGATACGGCCAGTGGCGAATACCCCGGAGACAAGGCGTATATAGTGTGCGTTCCCGGTCCCAACCGGGTGAATGCGAATCGTCCAAGGGCCCCGCACGGGACCAGTTGGCTGTTGTCCAATCCCAATGCGGCTACGGGACAGGGCAGGCCGTTTGGATAGTAGAGCGTGCCCTCAATGGTAAGGTTGCCTTCGGGCATTTCCTGGATAAGCACATCGCGTGTTATTTGATTGTTCGCCACATCCACATCGATAGTGCCCAGGTGCCTTCCGGTTTGTAGCGTTGCGGTTACGGTGTATTTGCCCGGCAACAGGCCTGTAATACTAAATGTGCCTTTTGGGCTCGTGTGCCCGTAATTGGAATCAGAAGGAGTCAGGCGGCCGTCTCTATGAATTGGATAAGCCCCAACGTCGGCATTGTAGACAGGTTTGCCGTTTATATCGCGCACAATACCTTCGATGCCTGCGCTGGCGGCGACGGAAAGGATTAATACCGTTTCCACTTCCGGCGTTTCGGCGCTGAGTGTTACAGTAACCGTTTCGCTTCTGGAGGAATCATTTTTCGCCAGAAGAGAAATTTCGCCGCCTTCCGGGAATGCGAGCGTAAACGAGCCATCCTCTTTGGTGATCATGGTTGCCCACGAAGCCGTTGTTCCGTGCTCGTTTAAGCCATCTACTTTCGCCCGAGCTACAGGATGGTCCTCCGTATCGACTACCACGCCTTTGACCAGCATGGGAGGAACGAGCGAGATGTCCTGGTCCGTAACGGTTTCCCCTTGTTTTACGGTTATGTTTACGGTATCGCGATAGGCCATGGGAAACTGGTCGTTGGACAAGAGGTTGAGTTGGTAGGAACCCCCGGGCAATCCCATGAAGAGGTAGTTCCCCGAAGCGTTTGTAACGGCTTCCTTGCTCATGGGCGGATGTGCGTTGTTCGAATATAGGTGCAGTTCTATTTCCGCGATGCCTTCCCCGGTAGTGGCATTCAGCACACGTCCGGAAACAGATCCCCCCCTTGTAAGTTGTAGTTCTATATCCGATGATTTGCCGGGCCGTATCTCCGCCTTCTGGTTGGGTGAGGCGAGGATCAGCGCGGAGTCTTTTAACTTAAAGAAGTACTCGTCCGGGGGCAAAGATGCTATCTCGAAGGCGCCTGCGGCGTCCGACGTGAAGGAATTGCTCACACGGTAGTTCGACCCCTCGTCCCCATAACTCCTCGCCTGCATCCCGGTGTAAACCATCCCGCTTATTCCTGCGATGGGATTCCCCTCCGTATCCACGGTGTACCCGCGTAAAACGCCCGGTGTTTCGATAACCACGGTGGAGCGCAGCCCGTAACACGGCACATAATCGGTATAAAAAGGCTGGTGTCTAGGCGCGACAATATACAGTTTCCAGGCGCCGGGGATGATCCCGGCGAACATGAAGCGCCCTTTCGAATCGCTTCGCGCCCGCACGCCGCAAACGGTCACATGGTCAAATTCCTCGCCGGAAAACAGCTCGTGGCTGACCGGATAGATGACGGCGCCGGGTACCGCTTCGCCGGAAGAATCCACCAGCAGTCCATAAGAGCGAATCATGGGATACATCTTGACGTTACGCGGTCCGCGGACATCACCGTTTTCCTGAATTTGAAAGTCATGGGCGCCGCCAAAGACGCGCGTGGTCGCCGTAACTGAATATACGCCCGGCGGCATGTTTTCCAGGGTAAACGCGCCGTTAGCATCGCTTTGCGCCGTGTAGATATCCGTATGGTCAGGCGGAAGTTCCGTGGCTTTCCAGGTGATCCGTTCCGCTTTTACCTGCGCTCCGCCAACCGCTTGATCCAGGGGGGTGACCAGCACATTCGATAAAGAATACAGGGTTTCTGGATGCTGGTCTACAGATTCCTCCTGTCCCTGGACATCAGTAGCCGGGGGCACATCCGCAGCGGTCGAATCTTGTTGCGCTTCATCTGTGGTTTTGTTATTCTCTGGAAAACTTGGACTCCAATCGAAAAGGGTGGGGGCCGTGAAAAACGCGGTCGCGGCCATGGTCAGTACAACGCCCCCCGCGCCGGCCAGTTTCCCCGCGCCAAGGAGGAATCCCATTATCATTCCGTGCGCCGGTTTGACTTTCCAGACCACCCCCGCCGCAAAAGCGGCGGCAGCGATCTTCTTTGATTTTTTCCGTATATCGGCGGAACCGGCCATTTCCGGGATTTGTTTCACCAATTTCGCACCGAGCGCTTCACGGGCGCGTTGAAGACGTTTCGCGGCTGCCACCCGTGAAATCGCGTACATCCCGCTGATTTCGCGCAGCGAATAGCCAGCGTAATAATGGAGCAACAGTAATTCACGTATCTCCTGATCCACTTCCTGCAAAGTGTGATGAAGCATTTCATGCATCTCGCGACGGGCCGGTTCGGGATGGACCGCCGGAATCGACTCCAGGGCCGTATCGCTTAAAGGAACTTCGTGCTTATTTTTCCGCTGCCAATTAAGCGCGTTGTGTCGCGCAATGGTCAACAGCCACCCCGGAAATTTTTCGGGCGCTTTCAGCGAATCGAGTTTCTGGTAGGCGGCGATGAAAGATTCCTGGGCCACGTCTTCCGCATCCGTTGGGTTGCGCAGAATACTCTTCGTTGTGGCCAGTACCGCCGGCAGGTACCGTCGCACCAGCATTTCGAACTCGTTCTGGTGGCCGCCCAGAACCCGACGAACAAGATGTGCATCCGAACGCGCGAAAAGCATCGTAAGCATATAGGATCCTCCATTTACTCCTATGACACGCCGGACTAGCTGCTGTTGACATCATAACGCAACGCCGCGCAAGAATAAATAATAGCCTTCACCTATCCAATGAAAAGTGGACCGAATTTGAAAAAAATCATGGGATGGTGTATAGTATGGAAACATTCAGCAAATTAAAGTGTTTCTTGAATAATCCAACAGAAAATGGAGGCGCAGTTCATGGTCATTGTCGTGCATCGTGCGATGTCGCGCCCCCGGTCGGTTCGCTGAAATTAGCGTAATTCGCTTCCTTCCAGCCGCCTGTTCCGGGGTGGCTGTTCTTTTTCCCCCCAGCCGTAGTGTGTGCCATCGCACGTTTTCCGTTTTCCCCATGATTGTTGAGTGTATTATTTAAACGGAGAATAGCAATGACCAGTATGCATGATGAGAACATTACCGAGGGCACAGTTGTCCCCAAAGGGACGCTGGAAAACTTGGGTTGGGATTTTCAATGGGCGCGGCAGTTCGTGCCCTTTCTTGAACAGGGATTCACGCCGGCCCGGGTGACCTGTGAGTACCGCGAGGCCTATGATGTGGCCGGGGAATCGGGCGAACTCCGTGCGGAGATCTCCGGCCGGTTCCGCCACGAGCATCCCGTCCACGCGGAATGGCCCGCAGTGGGCGACTGGGTCGCGATCGTCTCGCGCCCGGAAGAAGCAACGGCGACCATACATGCCGTGCTTCCGAGGCGAAGCCGCTTTTCACGCAAAGCCGCGGGAGACCGGACGGAAGAGCAGGTCGTGGCCGCAAACGTGGACGTCACTTTTCTGGTCGCCGGCCTTGACGGCGATTTCAATGTCCGGCGTATTGAGCGATATTTGATGGTGGCGTGGGACAGCGGCGCGCGGCCGGTAGTAATTCTGAACAAAGCCGACCTCTGCGCCGACATCGCCCGTTACGTTTTGGAAGTCGAAGCCGTCGCTTTCGGTACGCCGGTAATTGCGTTGAGCGCGGTTACGGGCCGGGGCCTGAAGGAATTGTGTGACATGGTGCCTTACGGTGCCACGGGCGCTTTCCTCGGCTCGTCGGGCGTTGGCAAGTCCTCGCTGGTAAACGCTCTTGTCGGTGAAGCACGCCAGACGACGCGGGCGGTGCGGGATGACGACAGTCACGGCAGGCACACAACAACCAGCCGGGAACTGATTCGGCTGCCGGACGGCGGTATGATCATTGACACGCCGGGCATGCGGGAACTCCAGGTCTGGACCGGCGATGACGGGCTGGACACGGCCTTTGCCGATGTGGAGGCGCTGGCTGCGCAATGCCGCTTTGCCGACTGCACCCATATAGGCGAGCCGGGATGCGCGGTCCAGGCCGCCCTTGAAGACGGAACGCTGCAACGGGACCGCTTCAGGAGTTACGCAAAACTGCAGCGTGAAATCCAGTACCAGTCCTTGCGTCAGGATCAAAGCGCACGTCTTATCGAGAAAAACCGCTGGAAGAAAATCGCGAAAGAAGTCCGGCGGATCGAGCGCGACCGAGAAAACAGGTGACGGAATGGTATGAAACGAGTCTGACCTTTTGTCAGGCCCGTTTCCCTCCTTCTTTTCCTATTATGAATCCTGCGCGACAGTATGGTAATTTTAGTAAATTATCGGCTTATAGCCGCTATAAAAAACAAGAAGTTGAATTGTGTCGTATAGGCGGTGTTTGGGAGTGTGCAAGCCATTTATGTGTAGGACCGGTAGGACGCGTAGGATAGGATTGTGATGTTTTTAAGTCCTATATGTCTTATACGTCCCATACGTCCCATACGTCCCATATCACTAAAATACAATATAAAGTCTTGTCTTCCATCCGGGTTGCGGGCTCAAAATCCGGAAATAAAAACCGGTTAAACCAGGAGAACACAGGCATGAAACCTTACAGCCGACGTGATTTCTTAAGGGCCATTGGCTGGGGAACGCTTGCTGCGTCGGGCGCCGGGAGTGTTTGGGGCGCCCCGATCCATGAAGGCAGCAGCATTATTGAAGCGGGGAAGAATATTTCTCGTGGCGGTCCCGCTTTCCTGGAGGACGGCGTGGTGGTTCAGCCGCGCCGGGAGATCCCGGTGCTGCGGGAAACGGATGTGCTGGTGGTGGGTGGCGGCACGGCAGGCGTGGTGGCTGCTCTGGCCGCCGCGCGGGCCGGCGTGCGCGTAACCCTGGTCGAGCGTTACGGTTGTTTCGGCGGCCTCTGGACGGCCGGCCTGGTGCTGATCGTGCTCTCCACCCATGTCCGCGCCGGAGGCAAACACCAGAAGATGGTGTACGGCATCGGCGATGAGATGCTCGCGCGTATTGCGGCCATACGTCACGGCGCGGTCAATTACGGCGCGGACAGCACCCAGGACGCGACTACGGACCCGGAGGTCACCAAGTATGTAATGGCGGGTATGTTGCGAGAGGCCGGGGTCGACATCCTGTTGAACAGCTGGGTGACCAATGCCGTCATGGATGGCAACGTGATACGGGGCGTGCTCTTTGAAAGCAAATCGGGTTGTCTCGCCGTGAAAGCCAAACAGGTGGTGGACGCCACGGGCGACGGCGATGTGTTTGACGCGGCCGGCGCGGAAAGCGTGCCCCATGTGCACCGCATCGGCCTGGTCCATCGCCTGGGCAACGTGCCGTCCTCGGTGGATGCAAAAACGCTGAATCTCGGTTCCGTGACCCCGGTGCCCGACGTGCGCTGGGTGAACATGCAGGGGCCACAGGGCGATTGCACGGATATCGAGACCCTGACCCAGTGCGAACTCGACGGACGTGAGGCCATTTGGCGCCGAGTGAAGGAGATACAGGAAAGCGCTGGCGGCGAACAGGTGTTTGTCCTCGACGTGGCGTCCCAACTGGGCGTACGCGCATCACGTACCCTCGCTGGAACCGAAGAGTTGCGTCTGGAAGACTGGAAACAGGAAAAACAATATCCCGATGTGATTGGTGTCGGCGGCGATTATTCTTTTATTCCGGGACGGGGCTGCTCCATTCCTTATGGTGTCCTGGTGCCCAAAAGCATAGACAACCTGCTTGCTGCGGGCCGCTGTGTGGCGGCGGACAACACCATGCTCAACTATACGCGACTGATCGCGCCCTGCATGCTTACCGGTCACGCGGCGGGCGCGGCGGCGGCCTTGGCGGTCACAAGCGACGTGGCGCCCCGTAACGTGGGCTTGCCGGTGTTGCAGGACATGCTGCGGCAGCAAAAGGCGTTTCTGGGATGAAACGCCCAAAAAAAAGCACCGTCATCAAAATAGCCCTGCTTGTTGCCCTTCCCTTGATCGCCTTGTGGTCGTTTCCGAGGGCGCTAGGCATCCTTTTGCCTGCACTCAGTCCCTTCCTGGGCCTGACCTCGGTGCTGACTACGCGAACTGTCGGGATCACGCTGTTGGCTGTGTTGCCCATGACAGCTCTTATTGTCTGGATGCGTCGTTTCTTCTGCCGCTTTCTCTGCCCTGTGGGGTATGTCAGCGAAACTTGCGGTAAAATAAGTCCGCAACCCTGGCGCGGCTATTTGCGACTTCCCCGCTTGGGTCAAGGCGTGGCCTTGTTTACCCTCGGCGGCGCTTTTTCCGCAGTGCCGTTTTTCTTGTTCCTGGACCCTCTCGCGCTGTTCATCGGCGCCGTGGGCACGGCGACCTATTGGGCCTACGGCCTCTGCTTTGCTGGCGTTGTGTTGATTAGCCTTCTGTTCCCCGGCCTCTGGTGCGCGCGACTGTGTCCGCTGGGCGCCTGTCAGGACCTGGCGGTCGACCTGAAGGATCTGGCTGTGGGAAAATGGTCTGGCAAGCCCGTTCCGGCCGGGAATGCCGGACAAGTTCCCCGGCGTATCTTCCTGGGCGTCTGCGGCGGCGCCGCGACGGCAACGCTTGTGAACCATCTGCAGGTGACAGGGGAGTCCCCGTCCCTGCTGCGTCCGCCCGGGGCTGCTGACGAACTCACAATGCGCGCCTTGTGCGTCCGCTGCGGCAGTTGTGTGCGCGCATGCCCGGAAACCATCCTCCATCCCGACCTGACACCACCTGACCTTACCGGTCTGCTGCTGCCCGTGGTGCGGTTTAAGACCGGCCACTGTCTCGACGACTGCGCCCGTTGCGGCGAAGCCTGCCCCACGGGCGCCATCGCCTGCCTGCCCGTTGCCGAAAAGAACGAACGTAAGATCGGCTTGGCGCGGGTTGACCAGGAGGCCTGCTTGCTTTCCCGGGAGATCGAGTGCGGCATCTGCGCCGCCGTATGCAAACGCGGCGCCGTAGTCGAGGCCTTTTCAAAGGACAGCTACACCGCGTCAATCCGCATTGACACGGACCGCTGCAATGGTTGCGGCGCCTGCGTGAACATCTGCCCGCCGAGAGCGATTACCATCATGGCCGATACACATGACTAGGATTCCCGGGAGCGTGGTCTGGGAGCGCGGCCGTCCTCGACCGCATGCTTATGTACAAACCTTCAGCGGTCATGGTCCATATAAAAAACGCTAATGGAATCAGGGGTCAGAATGATACGAAAATTCACAGGTAATGACATGGACGCAGTGCTTGATATCTGGCTCACCGCCTCCATAAAGGCGCATGATTTCATAGCCCCCTCCTTTTGGGAATCACAAGTTAAAAATATGCGGAAGGTCTATATTCCGGCTTCAGAAACGCATGTGTACATGCAAAACGCAAGAGCCATCGGTTTCTACGCACTGTCTGGAAACACCCTGGCCGCACTCTTTGTCGCCCCCGAATACCAGGGCCGGGGGGTTGGCAAAGCCTTACTGGCACACGCCAAAACGCAGCGGGAGGCATTGACGTTGTCCGTCTACAAAGAGAACGGGGCGAGTTGTCAGTTTTATCTTGCCCACGGGTTTGAGGTAATCCGAGAACAGACGGACGCGCATACAGGGCACCTGGAATACATCATGAGCACAGGCACATAACAAGGATACAGCGGCTGGAAGTGTTCGGAGCGCGGTCGTTCTCGCCGGCCTGGCCCTGCTTCCGCACAGGAAAGAATATCCGCGGCGAAGCCGATTAATCCAATGTCTGATTGTGGGTCCGCGCAAGAGTAGGGGATTATGGACGGAAACGTTCCAGTTGCATTTCCGTGATGGCCCGGTAATCCTTGGCATTGGCCGTACAGAGCCGTTGCCCGTTTTCAACTGCAGTGGCCGCAATCAAGGCGTCGGGGACGCCGATGTTTGACTTCAGGGCGTATTCCTCCAGGTAAATGGAGGCACGGTGACCGATATTCTCCGACAACGCCAGTATCTGAAAATCCAGATTGGCGAGGGCCTTTTGGGTTGCCTGCAGTTCGCGCTTGTTGCGAGCCCCATGAATCAGTTCCATATAAGTCACGACGGAAATCTGCAGGCTGTCCGCGCGGTCAATGGCCGCAGCTGCCCGGACATTTCCGCGCAAGGCCCAAATGATGACATCCGTATCAAAGAGCATTGAAACGCCCTTTCCTAAGGGCGCGGACATAAGCGGCCGGGTCGGCCATATCGTCGCGGTCCGCCCACATGCCAAAGGCCTCCTGATCTTTCATGCTGGGGCGTTCCAATTTGCGGATGGGTTCAATGCGGGCAACCGCGCTGCCGCGGTTGGTGAGGGTAACACTCTCATTCCGCTTGATGGCATCAAGAATCCTTTTAGGATTGCGGCGCATGTCCAAAATGGTCGCTTTCATAATCGGTTCTCCTATCATTGTGTGCATATATAGTATGCACTTTTCTCTTCCACCAGTCAACAGACAGGGATTTGTGGGAAAAGTCAAGCGCCGTCGTTCATTATTCTTAGGGCTCCTGCATAACCGATGACACTACATACACGAAATCGTTGCAGCATTGAATGCGGCTAGAGCAGGCTTCCCCGCCTATAAAGGTCATTTGCTTGTCGTTTATCCGGCCTTTTCCCACCCGTTGATAGAATACACCATAATTTCATCTCCCACCAGCCGGGCTAATGTCTTTTTTCCGCACTGCCGTGGTCCGTGGATCAACACCCCAAGCGACTCTGTCAGCGCGTCCAAGATGCGCAAACGGAGGTGACGAGGATATCGGGCGCTTGTTTTCATGGGCGATGTCGTATAAATAGAAAGTATTATCTCAAGTATATCTTCGTCTGATTATCGGTTTAAGCCCGTCTAAGTGTCGCTTCACCTGCCTGCAGCACCGAAATGCCTTAATTTACGCAGCGTTTCACTGTCCGTTGCAGAAAAGAACGGGCGCGAGATAGGCTTGGTGCGGGTTGACCAGGAGGCCTGTCTACTTTCCCGGGAGATCGAGTGCGGCATCTGCGCGGCCGTATGCAAACGCGGCGCTGTGGTTGATGCCTTTTCAAAGGACAGCTACACTGCCTCCATCCGCATTGACACGAACCGGTGTAATGGCTGCGGCGCGTGCGTGAATATCTGCCCGCCGAGAGCGATTACTATCGTTGCTGATTTGCGTGTTTAGGATGAATTTGACTGGTATACACTTGGTGTCCTGCAAAACGCACCTGAAATAAAAAAGGACTCATGAAAGACTCGTAAGTCCCTTGATTCTCAAACTGGCAACCCAATCATGTATCCATGCTGATTCCGCGAATGCTGACCTGTTTCAGATCCACAGTGGCTCCAGCAGGGAACTGGAGTCGCAGTGCGGTGATAGGGTGACCGCCGGTGTCAATCGTGACGCGGTACGTTGGGAATTCCACGCCGGGGTAGCCGGCGATGAACTCCATTTCCTGCCCGGCCTTAACGCCCTCGTCCGTTGCCCATGCCACTCTCGCGACATCAAAACGGTCGCACTTGGCCTCGATTTCGATCATAACGGGATGATTCCCGGCCTCGATATTCAAACTCGGAAACTCAATCTGTGGCTCCTTATTTCCCGTGTTTTCCGCCGGAAGACTCCAGAGCAGGTTCTCGGTCACGGGAAGTCCAGCCTCCAACCGGTCCACGACCTTCTTCAGTGGAGCAAAGGCGCCTGCATAATAACGTTCGAGGGCCTGGGTAAACTTGGCGCGGGTGGCTGCGATCCTGGCCAGCGCAGACTTCTCTCCATCCGCGTCACCGGACTGCCTTGCCTGCACCGCCGCCAGCACGAGACCCTGCAAATCGTCCCACATGGACTGGGGCAAAGGGTCATCGAGCAGGGCGTCCATCTCTTCGCGGCTTGCGCATTCGAGCAGGTCCTTCGCCTTGGCATCCGCGACGAGTTGTCGCAGGGCGTCCACCTTGACTGTGGCAAACGCCGTGCCGACGGGCCCTTCGGGTGGCCGCCCGACGTCCAGCCGCTCTTCATACATTGAGTAGTAGAGGCGCACTTCGTCGCCAAGGAGTATCGCCGTGGCGGCGCCCACGCCCGTGAATCCTTTCTGTCCATATGCCGACCAGGTCACCACCGGATCGCTGTCTTGAAACGGCTCGGCGGTGTTCGGGTCGTTCCATTTAACCCAATGGACGCCGTCGAGCGAAAAGGCATATCCGATGCGTTTCACGCCGCAGATGATTTCGTTGTTGCTGGGTTGCCCCGTGTAAAAGAGGTGATAGCTCGCGCCGGGTTTGCCCGCATACACATGCGTGCCGGAGGGCTCGTCATCAATCTTCACGACGCCCGCTGCGTAGATCCAGCCGCCGTCCCACGTCCCTGGTTTTCCCTGGGTCAAAATCGGGTTCAGGCGGCACTTGCGCCAGTGAATGCCGTCTTTGCTCTCCGCGTAGCCGAATTCATTCCGGTAGCCCCGCTGCCCGCGCGTGATGCCGACATGCCATAGTTTGAAACGGTCCCCGTCCCTGATCATGGCGTGGTCGCCTACCACTATCTCATCCCAGTCCCCGAGCGGCCCCATGTAAAAGACCGGGTTTGCCGGTTCGGGTGTCCAGTGGATGCCGTCCGGCGAGCGCTTGAGGCCCATGCCATCAAAGGCTCCGTTACGGCGGTTGCAGGTGGACCAGAACGTAATCCAGTAGTGGCCGTCCCATTTGAGAACGTCGGGATCGCCGCACTGGTTGCCCGTCGGCCAGTCGCCCGTGTTGTCCTGGTTGACGACGGATTCCTTGCCCGCCGGCCAGGTCCAGGTGATGCCATCCACCGACTCGTTATACCGGCCCAGCAGCGAATCCCACATCCGAAACTTGTCATCCTTGATTACCGCAGGCGAATAGTTTGTCAGGTTCACTGGATTCCCCGCGTACGGCGTGACGGGCGACGACGTGATGCCGTAGAGTCCCTTGACGGAAACGTCACTGAACGCGCCGGTCGCCGCGTTGGTGAAGAAACCCACCCGGCCCACCGGCTGGGTGGTAAAATCCTGCTCTTGCCCCAGCACCACAAAGTTGCCGTCAATATAGCAGTAGATTGTCGCGTGATCAGTCACCACGGTCATTTCATAGGTTTTGCCCGGTTCCACCGGAAACGGCGCGACCGCCAGGTTTCCCAAATGGTCGCTCTTCAGGGGCTCGAAGGCCAGTCCACGTGATTTTTCAATGCGTACCTCGCGGCTGCCCGCCCATAGGCCGACGGTGTAGAACGTATCCGTTGTTTCATCGCCGCGGACGATCAACCGAACCCCGGGCGAAGCCGCCGTTGCGCCGAGAGTATCCACCCGCACCTTCGCCTTGATAACGCAGTCCAACCAGCGCGGCCCCCGTATAAAAGCCCGTGCATACGGCGCCTCCGCGTCCGCCTGCGTCAACGCGCCATTTTTCACCTGCCAATCCCCAGCCTTCATTTCAAGATTTTCAAACGCCTGCGCCGGTTGCAGCGTTTCATTAGCGCGCTCGACTACCGCCACCCCGGCCTCATTGGGCCGTGCCACTTGTGCCCCGGCAAATAGGGCGTGCGAGATGACGATCCCGATCAAAATGAACGGACTTTTCGCCCGACAGGTTGAGAGGCGCTTGCAGATCCTCACGATGGCGCAGGGTTCGAGGCAATTACTCATGGTCAGTCCTTCCCTTTCTGACTCGTTTTTGTCTACGGTTTCCGACCCTTCTTGATCGCATCCACAATCGCGTCGGCAATCGCTTTCATCCCGCGATCACCCGGATGCCCCGCCACCCCGGCATGCGCGATCGGACGCTCCGAACGGGCATAGTTGCCCTCCTCCCCGGCCAGCGCGCTGATATCGACAAAGAGTGCACCCACATCGGCCGCCGCTTGTTTGAGTATCGGGTCTTTGGTTGGGGAGGGCCCGAAGTTGCTTCGCACTACAATCGTCGGATCCCCGTCCTTCTGGAACGCTTTCAAGAGCGTGTCCAAACTCGTGTGGAACTGCGCTTTGGACTCCTCGGTCGTTAGATCGGCCACATTTTCGCCGATGGCCAGAACCAACAGGTCCGGCTTGAAATCGATGGCCTCCCGCAGTTTCTCTTCAATGGGAAAGGTGGCGTATTGCCGCTCGAAATCGGCAATATTCAGCACGCGGAATTTGGGCGCGGAAAAGCCGCTTTCGGGCATTTCGGAGAGTGCTCGAAGCACCAGATGTAAATAATCCTTCTCCACGGCGCTGGCGGCCATTCCCCAGTTTCCCGTCCAGCCGATGGACTCATTTGGCCCATGCAGCGTGATGCTGTTGCCCAGAAACAGGATCTTTTTCCCCGTGCCTGGCGCGGTTTCTCCGCCGTTTGGAGCCTCGATGCGTACGTCGCTGACAAAGGGCCCCACGCTGATCCCCGCTTCCTCCAAGCTCGTGACGACTTTTCCATTGATCTGCATGTTCGAGATCATGACGCCCTTGACGTCGTGCGTTTCGTCGAAACCCGACAGCGCAGAAGGTGGAAGCAGCTTGCCCGTCGTCGAGCAGTCGCGCACGACGATGTTGCGCATCGTGCCACGCTCCCGATCGGTCGACCATGCGCCGCGAAGGATCACCAAGACCAAGAAGTGCGGGCGATGGCCCGGCTGGCCTGTATAGGTCGCGTCGCGGCCGTTCTGTATCTGTGGCGCATAGTTGACGTCGTCGACTTCGAGCCGGATCCGTTCAAATGTCACGTCGTGAATGGCCGCGCGATCGCCGTGTTGCACATCCATGGCGATTTCGGCGGTCCGCACGACATCGCAATCGCGGAACGTGACCTGCGAGATTTCGGGCGAAGCCGTCTCGGCGCCTATCTCGAGCGCACGACCCCACTCGTTCCACACGACGCAACGCTCGAACAGGATATTGCTGATTGGCACGTCCTTATAGTAACTCAACCCCTTGACCACGAGGCTGTCGTCGAACGAGCGCACGAAACAGTCGAGCACGGTCGCATTCCGGCTGTTGCAGAGGTCGATGCCATCGGCGTTGTACCGCCAGAGACCGATCAGTTTGATATGGGTAATCTGTATCTCCGAACAATTGAACGCAGACAAGCACCACAGCGGCGGATCGCGCAGAATCGGGCCGTCGATCGTCACATTGGCGCAACGCACAAGATGAATGCAACCGCCGAAGTTGTCGAGGTACTTGCTCTCGTCAGTGAGCCCGAAGTACCGCTCCAGCTCGCTCGAGTCAATGATGCCCGGCCCCAGAATCTTAATATTTGTGGCGTCGGCGGCTTCAAAACAGCCATAGACCACGGCCCCGCCCGCCACATAGACGGTCTCATTGCTTTGCAACGTCACCCTGCCCGGACGATGGATGCCGGGGCCAAAATACCGCACACCGGCTGCGTGTGGGTCTACCGTCACCGCGGGCGGATTCGCGAACATGTGCAGGGCTTTGTGCCATCCGTTTACTTCCACGGCGAGCTGTTGCGGCGTATCCAGATGGAAGCGGATGCGGTTGCCCTCGACCTGCGGCTGAATACCCCGGGCCGTCGGCCGGATCGCCACCGATTCGACGGGGCGTGCGCTGACCACCTCGACCTCCACCGGCGCTGTCATATCCCAATAGACGAACGAAGCCAGCTCTGTCTGGTCGATAGGCCGCTGATACCCCGGCCAAACCTGATTAAACGGCATCGCCGACACGCGGCACACATAAACAGGCGCTGCCTGCCCCGCGACCGTTATCGTAAAATCCTCGGAGAGCGGCTCTTCCGGCGGCGCGGGATACACCGTCACGCTCCCCTCCGATGTTCCAGCCGCGTTTTCCGGCGTCTGCGCAAGCGCGCCCGGCGTGATTCCCAAAACCAATACCAGGGCAACAACAATAATTGCAATTGAACGTAACATGGGAAAACTCCTTAAGAAGCATTTCGAATGAACCCTACGATATCCGAAGGTCTAACAAAAAGACAAACGATTTTGCCGCAATTTTGCGTACGGAAAGAGTAGTTCAACGCAGGTGGAGGCATTCATGGGTTATTTGCGCGTTCGATGGAGTAAAAGATAAGCCGCGAATCGCGCCGGTTCGGAATTTCAATCGTGAACCCCGCTTCGCGAATCTGCTTCCCGTCTAATACCCAGCTTTCTCCCGAATCATAATCCTCGAACTTCCATTGCACCGCCGGATGAACCGTCAAAAGATCAAAGGTCATCTCCCGGACATCGCTCTTCGCGCGGCGCAAGGCGAGTATCATGCCTGCATCTTCTTTCGGAAGATAGAGATGATACGCTGTCCAGGCAGCCGGATCGCGTTGTGTGTGGGTCAGGGGATAATAATCGCCAAAAAAGTACTTCTTGCAGCGTTGTGCCTGAACGACATTCGCCTTGATCTGGAGCCATTCCGTCTCCGTCTTGGCAACGAGCCAGTTTTCCATGCCGGGGTTCAAGGCGCTGCGGGCGTCATAGGTATCCAGGATCGTCCAGCCTCGCGTCGCGCTTCCTTGGACCGGGAGCCAATGCTGAATGCCGTAACTGTGATCCTGCGTCGACTCCGCGGTCGCTTCCGGAAAGCAGTTGTAATCGCTCCGCCAGAGCGGTTGCCCGCGCGAAATCGATTCCAGGTCGATGCGCCGTCCGCCGCTGGCGCAATTGAGAATGGCCAGGTGCGGGAATGCTGCGCGAAGCGCGTCCCAAAAGGCGAAATGGCCCTCGATGAACCGCATCTCGTTCATGCCCCAGCGGTCGGGTTCTGCCGCTGTTTCCAGGTAAGGATTCGGTTCAATATTGAAATCCTCTTCGTACCAATCGATGTTGTAATCCCTGATCAGACCGCTCACGACATCGGTCGCCCACTTCAATGATTCCGGCTTGCCGAGGTCGAGAAGAAGTGTTTGCCCGTCCCGGATCTGGCCGTCGGCATTCCCGGTCAAAAAATACTCAGGATGTTCGAGTGTGACCGGCCGGCCGTGAATGGCGCGGCAGGGTTCGACCCAGACCAGGAACTTCATGCCTGCCGCGTGCGCGGCGTCGCTGACCGGTGTGAGCGTGCCATTATGCCAGTTCGGGTTCGGCCGCCAATCCCCGGCCATAGGCCCCCAGTCACCCTCAAAAACGGAATACGACGGTACAACCCCTGTTCCGTACCAACCGGCGTCAAACCAATAGACGTCCAGGGGAATCGTATACGATTTGATTTTTTCGATAATTTCGAGGTGCTCCTTAGACGGAATCCCTCCCCAGACGACTCCGGAAACCGGCGGCTCGACCAGTTCTCCCTTGATGCGCGGCGAATACTGCTGCAGGACCAGCCTGCGAAACATGTTTTGGCCATGGAGGACCTCTCCCTGCCAGTAGAGAACTAAATTCAACGTCGACCTTACTGTTTCGCCGGGATGAAGGATCGAATCGAAGTTTTCGACACCGGCCAGGATCGTTGATTTCCCTTCCCCCTGGTGATCAAAATAGGCGCGCCATGCGCCGCTCCAGCCGAGTCCGGCGATCAGCCCGTCGCCGCCGGTCTGATAGTTGAAGAACGGCAGCCAGATCGCGCTCGAACGTTTATCCGTCGGAATGAGGTAGGCGTGTGCCTGCGCCCAGGCGGCGTTTGAGGGCGTGTCCATGGCTATCCGGCGGCGTTTGTCCCACATCGAATTGTGCATGACCTCGCTCATGAAGTGAAAATCATCCTCATGCCCCGGAGAGCCGACCGAACGGTGCAGCATCGGCATCGAAGCGTCGGATCCATGCCAGCAGGTGTCGATCCCCCAGAAATCGTGAATCTTTGCGGAATCGGCTTCTCCGTCGTTTCGGACGCGGACAACCCATTGGAAGGCGGGGAAATCCTGAAACTCGGTCAGTTCCATTTCGCAATATAGCGAGGTCTGGACGTCTTGCCAACTCAAAACATGCGTGCGCGTCCTGTCATCCTGCCACCCGCCTGACGTGATGTTGGCTGTGTCGATTGTAACCCATTCCCGGCTGCTTCGTTGACCGCAGAGGAAAGAGAAAGGGAGGTCGCCGATGTAACGCCCGGCGGCAGCGTCCCCTTGTCCGAGGAGAAACTGTTTCCATTGTGCGACGAACGCCATCTCGCTGGCTGTCGGCTGTGACGAATACGGCTCGACCGGAATCTCCTCGCCGAAAGCGAACGCGGAGAACAACATTGTTGCGGGCAAGAACAGAAGCAAGGGGAGTCGGTGTTTCATAGTTCCTTATCCCTTAATGTGGTTATAGATTGTGGCACGCTACCAGAAGGTCCTTTCGTGCCGCGTTGATAGTGTATCCTAGCATAGAACAAAACGACGAATTCTGTAGCGAACGGTTTACTGGTCTGAGAAGTGTTAAGGTAAATCCTGGCCCGGAGGGTAAGAAGAAATTCCAGTCCGCCCGTAATGCATAGATGAAAATATCGATGGTGTCGGCTTGCCCGGGTTATTTCCTCTCGTTCCCAAATTCCATTTGAGAACGTAATCACTCTTGAAATTCTATTTCCCTTTTGACATCGGTTCGTCCGAAGTATTTCGGTTCTCGACCATGGTTGCGAAGTAGAACCTCGCTGACAAGTGCGTTCCCAAGTGCAACTCTTGTCATTACCTGACAAGTGCCATGACATCGTTCAGTGAAATAAGTGCCACAACATCGTTCAGTGCCAAGGACTTCGAATTGATTATTGAATGTCCACGACGAAGTACTCGCGAAATCACAGGTATCGGTTGTGCCCGCCAGGAGTGCGTTTTTTGAGGCATAAGCGGTCTGTCAATCCGATGCGATTGTCTTGAATATTCGAGACAGGGCGGCGTTACTGAACGATGTCCTGGCACATAACCAGGTGAACGATGTGTTGGCACCTGATAATTACCCACAAGTATGGGGTGAGAAATTGGTTATCGTCTCATGAAGTTTGTGTTGGAATCCTGAAAGGATTCTGTCGTATAGCCCAGGGTTGCGGTACTCCGCTACCCTGGGTCGGATAACGCCCAAAACTGGGTTTACCCCAAAGTGGTTATGTCAAAAAGGGCGAGGTGACGTAACCCTTTCAGGGTAAACAAGACTTGGGTTGGTAACAATCTCCCAGGGTAGCGGGGTACCGCAACCCTGGGCTAGCGTCCTCAGCCCCTTCGGGGCATTTTCAGGTCATTGCGCCTTTGGGATTGCCTGTGTATTACGAAAAATAAGGGCGAAAGTTAGGGGTAATGCCAAGAGTGCAACTTGGGAACGAGCCGTGGAAGGACTCCGTCGTGTTTGATTTCTCCGGAGCGATTACCCTCTTTGTTAACGGATGCGTATAATAACGAACGCTATACAGAACGTATTGAAGACAGCAACCCCGACAAAACCAATAAGGAGCGAATGAAGGATATGAAACGTAGAAGTTTTCTGACCGCTGCGGCGGCAGGCGCCGGCGTGTTTGCAATGGGCTCGAGCAAGGGTGCTTTGGCCCAGGTGCCGGAGGGACAGCCTTTCGCCAAACTGCCCCTGAAGATTTCATGCAGCTACGGCTGGTTGAAAGACTGCCTGCCTGAAAACAGTTCGCCTGTGGATATATTCAATTTGGCCGCTCAATGGGGATTCCCGGCCGTTGAACACCTGGGCGCGGGGGAAGACCGGCAGAATTATGACGACTTTGTTAAAGCGACAAATGAAACCGGCGTCAAATGGAGTTGCATCATGGGCGCCGGGCGCATTACCCAGGGCGAAATGCTTGATCTGTCGCAGCATGATCGTCTTGAGAAGCAGTGCGCGGAAGCCATCGAGCAGGCCAAAGGCCTGGGCTGCAAGTGCATCGTGGGCCTGACCGGCGAGACGAGTTCCAAATGGACAATCCGTTACGACAAGGCAGCCCAGAATGTCATCACCTTCCTGCGCCGTGTCAAGGGCATGCTGGAAGAGAACAACATTATGATGGTACTGGAAACCCTCAACCAGTTGCGGGACCATCAGAATTTCTGGTTGACCACGACGGATCAGGCCCAGTTGATTATCCAGGCGGTGGACAGTCCCAATATCAAGCAGTTGTATGACATCTATCATCAGCAGATCACCGAGGGGAACCTGATTCCCAATCTGCGCGATAATATTTCCGGCATCGGCCATATCCATATCGGCGACAACCCCGGACGTAAACAGCCCGGCACGGGTGAGATCAACTATCCCAATGTGTTCAAGGCCGTTGCGGAAACCGGGTACGACGGGTATCTGGCCGTGGAGTGCGGCTACACGGATGGTCCCGAAAACGCCATAAAAGACCTGTTGAAGTGCTTCGATGGGTGGGCATAATACGGTCGTCGCGCGAAATCAGGGACTGACCCCAGCGAACGTAGCGAGACGGGTCTGTCCTTGCATTCCTGTAAACAGGATATACACGTTCTATTTTCTAGTTGAACGGATTAGAAACATGTTTGTACTTATGGCAGTCTAACGGTCGTATTCCGAAGCAAGTCTATTTAACAACCCGGATTTTGGAGAAAAATCATGATAAGACATCCCGGAACATTGTCCCGCCGCTCGTTCATTGGTAGTGCCGCGGCATTCACCACGGCCGCCGTGCTGGCGCGCCAGGTTGACGTCATCGCTGACGAAAAGCCCAACTCGAATTTCGGCGGTGTGCAGATTGGGGTCATTACCTACAGTTACCGGTCATTGCCCTGCAGTGCCGAGGAGTTGCTCACGTACATTACGCAATGCGGCATCAGTTCCGTGGAGTTGATGGGAGACGCCGCTGAAGAATTCGCCAAAAGGCATACCCCCGAAACGGGGGTCGGTGGTCCCATGGACGGCTACGTGGCCTTGCGCAAACTGTATAATGACGTGGGTGTCAACATACACATTGTCAAATTCGGCGATATCGGCGAGGACAATGTGCCCGATGAGCGGAACGACTACTATTTTCAGGCGGCCAAAGCGCTTGGCGCGAAAGGCATAACCCGCGAACTTCCGGAAGATGTCGCTCTTGCGAAAAGACTCGGTCCCATGGCCGACAAGAACGAAATCGTAGTCGGCTTCCATAATCACACCCAAATTACGCCCACCACCTACGACGGCGACATCCTTTCTTATGGGAAGTGCCTGGGTATCAATCTTGATATCGGCCATTATGTGGCGGGAACCGGCGAGCCCGTAATCCCAATGATCGAGAAGCACCACGACCGCATTCTCAGCCTCCATTTGAAGGACAGGAAGAAGAAATCCCTCCTTTCCGGAGCGCCGAATATGCCCTTTGGCGAGGGCGATACCCAGGTTGCGGAAGTGCTTCAATTCATGAAGAAAAACAAGATGACCTTTCCCTGTGACATTGAATTGGAATACGACATTCCCGAAGGTTCCGACGCGGTCAAGGAAGTGACCCGGTGCGTGGGCTTCTGCAAAGCGGCGCTGGCGTAACCCTGCGCGACCGTGTTGCGCAACGAATAAACTTTTTCAGTTGCCTTGCCAGATGAAAAACTTTGTATGACTAAACGCGAATAAAAAGACAGAGCAAAAGAGGGACTGACTGCCAAATAGTCCGCGATTGTTGCGGGTAAACCGTTTGGCAGATACTGCTATTTCGTAGTCCCTGTTTTGCGAGAGCGGTGTAACCGAAGGGACATGCAATGAAAGCCACCTTTGAAATCGATGAGGCGCTCCTGGATAATGGCGCCGAGTTTGACAATGCTTTTTTCAGGCGTTTTAATCTGCGTCATGCACCGAAACCGCTTCAACTCAATGAGACGGTTTCGAAGAATTACAGTTTTCCCACATTGTATGGCGATGTAACCTGCGCGATCGCCATTTATTTGTGCCCCTATGAAAAGGCGGCCGCACTGATGCCGCATCCGATCATGAAACCGGTGAAAGTTACGCGCGGACGGGCTCCGGTGGTATTTTCCTGTTATGAGTACAAGCGCGTGCTGGGCGTCGCGCCTTACAATGAAATCGCGATGACCCTGCCGGTTATGGTAAATCCGAAGCTGAATGTGCCCATTCTGCCGCTCGTTACAAACCTGTTCCCTTGTTTCGGGTACTATGTTTTCTCCATGCCGGTGACCTCCCTGGAAAACCAGATTCGGGGCCTCAAACTATGGGGATTGCCGAAGGTGGTCCAGGAAATAGACATCGTTGAGGAAGGCGGCGATTGCGTTACGACGGCGCGGGAAGCCTCCGGCGAGCCCTATTTCGAACTGCGTGTGCCCATGGAAGGGACGCCGACCGACTTCGATGTTTCCTCGAACCTGTATTCGCGTTTGGGGGATAGCCTGCTCCAAAGCCGGACCTGTTTCCAGGGTCGATTTAATGTCACAAAATATATGGGACAGATGTTCAAGAGGAACGCGCCGTCTGACCGGCCTTATCTGAAATTGGGCGATACTCCTTCGGGACGTGTGTTAAAGGAACTGGAACTGGAAGAACATCCCTTTCAGTTCCGATTCGCCAAAAGCATATCCAGCTGTTTTGACCTGCCCAACCCGGAGTATAGATCGCCCATCAACTTCGCCTGATCAGGAGCGGAAAATTATGAAAAAGAATGGTCCGGAGGTGGTTGTCTTTGGCGTGGGACCCGTGGGGGCTACCGTGGGCGGATGGATTGCGGATAAATACGAAGACATCTGTTTCTTGGATCAGGGGGATATCGCAGCGGCCATGAAAACCCGGGGGCTTACCCTGTATGAAGGGGGACGCCGTAAAGAGACGGTACTGCATGTAGACATTAAAGTGATTGATGACCTTTCCGAACGGCCCAACGCGGATATCCTTATCCTTGCCGTGAAAAACTACAGCCTGGATGGGGTGGCCCATCTCATCAAAGACAAACTCGGTGATAGCCCCGTTATTGTTGCCTTGCAGAATGGCGTCGAAAACCAGGTGGTTCTTCCAAAATACTTCTCACGCATTGTCTATGGCGTCATCGGCTACAATACCTGGATGGATGAGCCGGGGCTGGTTGGTTACCAGAAGCGGGGCCCGGTTATTTTGGGCACGCCCGACAACGCGTTGCGGGACGAGGTGGCTTCCGTCGCCGCGCTGTTTAACCTGGGCGTGGAAACACCGGTAACCACACATCTGGCCGATGTGGCCCATTCAAAACTGATTATCAACCTGACGAATTCAGTTACCACCCTGGTCGGCCACGGGGTCAAGCCGATATCATCCTATGCCCTGCTGCAGCGCATCCTGTCCAACCTGTTGTTCGAGGGCGTGCGGATAGCCCGAGCTGCCGGGCTAAGGGAATGCAAAATTGGCGGCATGCCCTCCTGGCTGCTCCTGCGGGCCAGTGCCACCCTGCCCCAGGTGTTGACGCGGCCCCTGTTCAAAAAGAATCTTGCAAAAATGGTCATGAGCAGTATGGCCCAGGATGTGATACAACGGAAAAACTCCCAGTCCGAACTGGAATCCATCAACGGTTATTTTGTTGGACTCGCAGAAAAGGTCGGCGTCTATGCGCCCTACAACAAGGCCATCTACGAACTGTGCCGCCGCGAATTCGCCAAACCGGTTTTCCAGCCCCTGGATGTACTGCAGGTGTGGAAGGAAATCGAGCGATATCTCTGAGTCGGTTTTTTATAGGTGTGCAGTACGCTCGTACCATGGAAGCGCTCGTAGCGACTTCCCTCTTGCCGGAGGATCTGGTAAAGTGCCGCATAAAAAAGAAGACGATACTCTAGAGATAGGTATCATGTCCCCGGAATAGTCCCCCCAGAATAGGCCCAATCCAGAGAAGACAAGATCATCATTATTTGACAGTGAGATCGGGATAAGTACTTAATAACCTGGAAGCAAGGGGGGGCAGTACTTTTTACTGTGACAACGGAATGCTCTTGTGGTACAGATACTCGGGGTCCAGATCCAATCCGTTTTCCCACTCGACGGTATCAAATACGACACTGACCCTGTTGAACAATTCAGGCGAGACCAATGTCTGAAACCGGCCCACCTTCAGCAAGGGGGTAAGGTCGAAAACTCTCTTTTCTTCATTATCAAATTCAAGTATAAGCCGGTAATTCTCTGCGGTGGTAACCCGCTTCACGCCGGGATAAGTCCGGGCACCCTGCTTTATTGAAGTGGCGGAATACGACATGGCTCTTCTCCGTTTGCGGCAAGTTGCCAATCTGCCCTCAGTTCATCCAAATGTAATTCAGCCCAGGCTTGAACAAGACGCAGCTGGCGTCGTGGAAGTTCGCCTTGCATAACCTCTATAGAATCGATAGAGACCGTGGCCTTGTACTCGTTATAGTAAACATGAAAATGTGGTGGATTATGTTCCCCGGGAGCGTAATACATACGAATGATTATTCCATAGAACATAGAAATCGTTGGCATGTATACGGTCCTTTACTGCATTGAGGAGCATATATCCTCAGATGATTGGCACTATTATAACATATGATGTGACAAAGGGCGCATCCCAATCCGGGGACTGGGTCGCGCCCGTTATTCATATGGATGGCCCCGTTATAGTTCTTTGATGAACACGTTCTTGAACCACAACGTATTGCCGTGGTTTTGGAGTTCAATCTGGCCGGTGGGGTAGATCGGTTTGTCCCGTTCCCAATAGTTTTCCATGGTCACATTATCCACGACAAGTTCGCCGTTCAGGTGGACTGTAACCTTGTCGCCCACCATCTTGATGCGGAAGGAGTTCCATTCTTTGATGGGGTTGTCGGCGCATTTAATCGGTTTGCTGGGATTTTCTTTGTTGTTGTACAGACCGCCTGAGCCTTCCGGCCACTGGGCAGTGTCCCAGATCTGCACTTGGGGCGAGCCGCGCAGATAAATCCCGCTGTCGCCCTTTTCGAGAATCTTCCAGTCCACGAGCAGTTCGAAATCCCCGTAGTTGCGGTCCGTGCAAAGACTGTCGCCACCCCCGTCAAATACCAGAGCGCCGTCTTCAACCTTCCAATGCGCCCGCATCCGCTCATCGGCCTCGACCTGTTTCGCCGCCAATGCTTCAGGCGTCATTTCTGCACGTTTCTTCGGGTCCTCCACAAGACCCTTCCAGCCGCGTAGATCCAAGCCGTTAAACAGGGCCCGGAATCCGGCTGGAGGAACCGCTTCGCCCATCAATTCGGCAATTTTCGGTTCAACGGCGGCCGCCCACAACCCGTAGCTGTACGCGTTGGGATGGAGGGCGTCAGGCATGATTTCCTTCGTCAGCGTACCGTCTTCCGTCAAGAAGACCTTGCCGATGTCGAGATAGTGGATCATGTCGCCGTCGGCGATTTCGGCCGCGATGGCGCTGGCTTTCGCCAGTTTATCGCGCAACTCGCCGGGCTTCTCGTTGCGCGGGAAGATGGCCAGGAGCAGCACCTTCGTATCGGGCAGCTTTTCGCGGAGTTTCTTGACGATGGCAATGATGCCCGCGCCGATCTCTTCCGCCGTATTGTCCCCGGCATTATTGGTGCCGATCATGAGGGACACCACCTTCGGCGAGATGCCGTCTACTTCGCCGTTGTCAAGCCGCCACAGGACATGTTCCGTCCTGTCGCCGCCAAAACCCATGTTAACGGCGTTGCGGCGTCCATAGTATTTCTCAAACACCTCCTTACCGTCATTTTCCCAGCCGTGGTTGATCGAGTCGCCCAGAAGGATTAGATCTACGTTGCCCTCCTTCACCCGTTCGAGTATGCTCGCATGGCGATTCGCCCACCATTCTTCGCCCATCTTGTCGGCCGGTGTGACCGTTGATGCGGCGAATATCGGATTCGCCAGAAACATCACACACAGGAGTAAGACCAGTGCCTTCTTCAACCACCAATTCCGTTGCTGCATTATTACGTACCTTTCTTTGTTCGAGGGGTGATCCGTTTCGCGCCGAAACGGTTACTAGGATAACTGCCATGACGAGCGTAGAATCCGTGACATTTTACCTGCGTGAGAAGAGTATAGCAAAACATCGGCAGGCGGGTTAAGCAGAAAGTTTGGTATAGTACCCCTGCCAATTGATCCTCAAACAGCACCTGTGGCATCATTCACATCAGGTTTCTCCGGTTAGTGACCGATGTGCAGTACGACCGCGCGCAGACCATATACCGGGAGGGGGAAAGCGCTGTCGGGGATGTATAGTAGGCCGTGACGGAATCTATACGCTATCCAAACGTATAAGGAGCGTTTCCACAATGGACATTCCACGGATCTTCAACATTACCGAAAGTGCTCACCGCATCCATAACCCCTTCACACCCGAAAAGTTCGCCTCGCTCGGCGCGGCGCTGCGTCTGGAAACGGGGGCCCGAGTGCTTGACCTCGGCAGCGGTTCAGGCGAGATGCTGTGTACCTGGGCACGTGATTACGGAATCATCGGCACTGGCATCGACATGAGTCCGTTGTTCACGGAGCAAGCGAAACGCCGCGCTGAAGAACTCGGCGTGGCCGATCAGGTCAAGTTCATCCATGGTGATGCCGCGGGCTATGTTTCTGACGAGAAGGTCGACGTGGCGGCTTGTGTCGGCGCCACCTGGATCGGTGGGGGAGTCGCCGGCACTATCGAACTGCTGGCGCGGAGCCTGTGCACCGGGGGGATCATCCTCATCGGCGAGCCCTACTGGCGGCAGCTACCGCCGACGGAAGAGGTTGCGAAGGGGTGCCTTGTCGGCTCCATCGCCGACTATCTCCCGCTTCCAGAACTACTCGCGTTTTTCGGACACCTCGGCTATGACGTCGTTGAGATGGTTCTGGCGGATCAGGACGGCTGGGACAGATACGAGGCGGCCAAATGGCTCACCATGCGTCGATGGCTTGAAGCCAATCCCGAAGACGAACTGGCGAAAGAGATTCGAGCCCAACTGACCTCGGAACCTGAGCGCTATGTTAAGTACACGCGTGAATACCTGGGCTGGGGTGTTTTCGCGCTGATGAAGCGGTAATGCGTTGCTGCGTTGCTGCATACGGTGGATGGTCAATGGCTGTGCTGCGCAACATGAAATGAACCGTACAAAATTGAAGACATGCGTCTTCTCCACGGTCCTGACGCGCGCAGATAACAGCCCATAACTGCGCTGTTATATGCCGACTCCCATTTTGGGGTTCAGTGCCGAACAGAAATGCCTCTCGGGCCAAACTGTACCATTGCGCCGCCCCTCGCTCGTATTGCGGGCAGGAGCGTATCAAGACTAATATGGTCGCCGAGGTTTCGGCCATTCAGCACGACATTCATCTCCTCACACATCAGTGGTTCCACTTCATGCAACGCCCACTGTATCGCTTCCCAGATCAGGGGAATCGGGTTGCCGAATACTCCGCCTCCAATAAGGGTGAGTACGACGTTAGACCGTCTGAGGACGACTGCGGCGAGAAGCGTTCCCAGATACGCGGCACGCAACAAGTTAATGCAAATTTCACGATACTCCGTATCGTTTGATCTACTGTAGCCGCCGCCGGCAAAGGTCGAGGTGAATACCTGCCCAATGCGGCGCTCGCCCCGCACGGCGCCATCCCAGTTATACCCCAAAACGACAGGCACATCTTCGTGCATGCCAACGCGGATTTCCTCGAAACGACGCTCCAGGGCATTAATGAAGGCGAGTCGATCTGAAATGCCTGAGGAGGTGAGATACCCGTTACGGACCTCCGCGACGCCCGGTGAACAGACGGCTTCGAGCAGGTTGATTTGCCGCTCGTTATTCGTCTGGACGAAACGTTCTCCGTCTTTGCCTGGCGCGGCGTAATGCCGCAACAATGTGCCCGGAAACGCGGAAATAGAAGCCCGTGGACCTTGTGTCGGATCGTTGAAGTAGTTCGCGACAGAGGTGATGTAAGGCCCGGGGGATTCCAGGCAGTTGAACTGCGACGCGACCTGAAAAAGGGTTTCTGGACCTGCGGTGGCTTGGAGGCTGCCGATATCCGTGGCGGGCGATACGCCATCGAGAATGAAGAGACGCACGCGACCGCCGGTGACTTTTTCCCGAACCGCTATCGCACGCCGCTGCAAATCGCTGATGGAGACGGCCTCGAAACGGCCAACAGAGAAACGCGTCTCCCCTGTGCGCAAGATTCCGGTTTCATCCCGGTCGAAATGAAACGAGTCTTCGGGCTGTGCCTGGAGTTCAGCCTCAATCCGCGCCACCTGCCGACGATCTCCTGTCCTTGCTGATTTTTCAACGGCGGTGATGTGATCCGAAAGCGCGTTTAGAAACTTCCCTTCGCAACCGGGTTCCTCAGCATGCTCGAGTAACAAGTCGATCATGAAAGCCCCCTTGGTTTTACCCCTTTCGTGTGCCAGGATCGGATGAAACGCTCCTGATCGCCTTCGAAGGGATAGTGGTTTTTGGGCAGGCCGGCACGCAGCGCAAGAACCTTGTCAATCGCCTCTTGCGCCGTACAGCCTTGTTGAATCAAGTGGCAGGCGACAACCGTTCCGGTCCGCCCGTGGCCGCCCCAACAATGCAAGTAGGTAGGAATTTCTTCTCGCAGCCCCCTTTCGATTAGTTCCAGAATTTCTTGGAGTGCCGCAGGCAGCGGAGCGCGGGCGTCCGGGATGGGCAGGTTCAAGCATTCGACGCGGACCTCTCTATCAAAGGCCAATTCGTGTAAACGTTCCAGGTAAGGCTCGAAAGGAAGCCCGCCGTAGCTTCGCTCATTTGCTTCCATCAGATTTACAACGCGCCGGATGCCACACGCTATCAGACCACACAGTTTTACATCACGCGTTGCAGGGTCCAGATCACCGGGGTAACATCCGGCGCACAAAAGCCCGTCGTGAACCCAGAAACTCTGGGGAAAAGGAGAACTCGCCATAATCGTACTCACTCTTGGGATGATTTGCCGACAATGTATGCTCTTGGATATCTTGAAATGGTTCGAAACGGTTCCTCCCGGTTGCAGGTTTCAACGGTCTCATAATATGAGCGTACAGCAGGGGTAGGGGGGCGGTGCAAGTCGCGTAAACTAAAACCGAGGCCAGAGGTATCGGGAAAAGACTGCCTCCCCGCGTCCGAAAGATTTACGAACTTTTTCGATCTGGCGTTCTGGATTGACCTTTCGAGACTGCATAAGGGCGAGTTTTTCGTATCGCCCATTGAACCCGCGGATAGCAAACCAACTACGATCCAAAACAAACCGAGCATCCCTGTTGTTAATCCTATGAAACAGGCGTTCATCCTCAAAAACCTTCTCGAAAATGATGCGTATGCCACTCAAACTGACTTGGCCAAGCATCTGGGCATGTCCAGAGCACGAGTCACCCAAACGGGCAACCTGCTGAAACTCGCACCGAAAATCCTTGATGCTTTTCTGAATCAGCCTGACAACCAAGTCCATCTCTTTTCCGAGCGACGCCTGCGCCCCATCACGCAAATCTTGTCTCAAAAGAAACAGACGGCTGCATTCAGGAAATTATTAGGTCGTCTTGGAACAAACGCTACGCCATTCAAAGCCAGGTCTAGTTTGACCGATGACCAGCGTCATAAGAGTCTCTACGATGGACTCCATCATATATCAAACTTTTGCTGCCCTCCCGGCAGAGTCGTTAGAACTCCCACAAATATTAGGTACTTCGTAAGGCAGAAATTTTTGTTGGCCGTGTTTTCCTTGATATGCTTCAAATTAAGACTTGCAAGGTGTTACGAAAAGTGGTATAGTAAATATTCGATACATTCACCTTTAATGAAGGATAACGAATATGAATGTACCGCATTTGTCTAGGCGCGGGATTGAAGCGGGAACCCGTGAGCGCCTCGAAATTTTACATAGGGCCCTCACAGGACCGTTTGTAGTAGCGGAAGCCAGTCGAGTCTGGTCTTTGGACTTGGTTCGAACTCAGCGTCTCCTTGCGCACCTCGCCTCCAAGGGCTGGCTCGTTCGTATCAAACGGGGTCTTTATGCCACGGTGCCACTCGGGGCGGCTGAGCCTGCCGACTGGCGTGAGGACACTTGGGCCGTTGCCGTTTGCAGCTTCACACCCTGCTATATTGCTGGTTGGAGCGCCTGCGAACATTGGGGGCTGACCGAGCAGATTTTCCGCGACATCGCGATTGTGACGGCCCAGGCCGTCAGAAAAAGTCCGGTCATTATCCAGGATACGGCCTTTCATCTGAAGCACCGTTCCGAAGATAGGCTGTTCGGTACGAGGATTGTGTGGCGCGACCGCATTCAGGTGTCGATTTCTGACCCTTCGAGGACCATCGTGGATATTCTCGATGAACCACGTCTTGGTGCGGGCATCCGCCACGTCGCCGATGTCCTTGAAACCTATTTTGCGGGAGAACACCGTAATGATCATCTGCTCCTGGATTATGTGGAGCGGAACGGCAACCGAACGGTTTACAAACGACTGGGGTACCTGATGGAGATCCTTGGCATAGAAATTCCGGATATTGTCGAGCGCTGTCGTTCTTCACTCAGTACCGGTCTCACGTTTCTCGACCCGACCGTCCGCCGGGCTGGGCGCATCTCGAAACGCTGGAATCTCAGAGTAAACGTATCGCTCCAAGTAGGCGGAGAACCCACATGATCAACCGATTTGATCTTGATGAACGCGTCCGGGAATGGTCGCTTCGCGATGATATTGTGGAGAAGGACTACGTCCTTGGATGGCTTCTTTGGGGCATTGGCACCGACGAAATTCTGGGAACCAAATGGGCGTTCAAAGGCGGTACCTGTCTGAAGAAATGCTATATCGAAACCTACAGGTTTTCCGAAGATCTGGATTTCACAATCCTTCCCGGCGGTCCCATCCGGCCTGCCGAACTTGGGCCAATCTTGCGGGCAGTCTTGGAACGGGTCACGGAAGCGTCGGGGCTTGTTTTCAGCGGAAGGGAGCCGCTTCTCAAGGGGCACAGTTCGGGCTTATACACGGAAGGCCGCGTTTACTATCAAGGTCCCCGTGGAGCTGCGAAGGTCGCCAGCGTGAAGTTGGATCTCAGCGCTTCGGAGAAAGTGGTTCGACCGACGGTTCAACGCCGCATACACCATTCCTACCCGGACAATCTACCGGAACCTGCAACCGTCCGCTGCTACTGCTTCGAAGAGTTGTTCGCGGAAAAGATACGAGCCATGGGTGAGCGCGGGCGCCCCAGAGATCTCTACGACATCATTAACCTTTTTCGAAACACAGAACTTGAGGCGGACGCCACGGTAATCAGGACAATCTTAGCGGAGAAGTGCCGGGCCAAGGGCATTCCCGTTCCCACATTGGATTCGGTCAGGATAGAGGCCAACTGGGAGGCTCTTGAATCGGAATGGTCGAACATGTTGGCCCACCAGTTGCCCGTACTGCCCCCGCTTGAGGCTTTCTGGAATGAGATTGTAGACCTCTTTGCCTGGCTGGAGAAAGGTATCAAGGCGTCTGCGCTTCCGCGCGTCCCCTTTGGCTCCGGCGAAATAGCGCCGGTTCACACAAGCATTGCCGTTCCGATGCAGGTATGGCATACGCCCGTTCCTCTGGAAACTATCCGTTTTGCCGCTTCGAATCATCTGTGTGTGAAGTTGGGATACGACGGCACACAGCGGATCATTGAACCGTATTCCCTGCGCCAGACACGGGAAGGCCACTTGGTGCTTCACTCGATTCGCGTGGACAACCGCGAGCATCATTCCTACCGTGTCGACCGCATTCAGAGCGTGCAGGCCACGACACAGTCCTTCAAACCGGCTTATCTGGTGGAATTCTCGGACGTTGGTGTAATTCGTGCGCAGGAAACGCACCGTTCGGCAGAGCAACAACACAGACGTTCATCCTCATCTGGTCGCACAGGCGAAACCGTCTACGTGATTGAATGTCCCGATTGTCACAAGCAATTCCAGCGCAAGAGTCAGGATACGAAACTGAATCCGCATAAGTCGCCAACTGGTTTTCCCTGTTCCGGGCTCTTCGGAATGCTTGTGGATACTCAATATAAGTAAATTGCCTCGATAGTCGTTTGACACGGCCTCAAACATATCCGGTTCAAATGGCTCTAAAGCAACAGATCAATCCTTCCTTCGGATGATAAGGCATGGGTAGTCCGACTTCTTCTTTGTTCTACGCAGATAGCTGCCACAGGGAGCCAGAAGTTCCGTGGGCGTCCTTGAGCCTCATAGCAAAAGGTGAAACTCGAAGCAATTCAGTCGTGCCGAGGAATCTACGCAAGTGGTCCAATGTCTCAAAACAGATGGTGGCATAATATCGTGTCCGACTCTACCAACGAAAATGACGTCACGCCAGCGTGGACCACACCTAGTCGCTGATGCGGCACCGATACGATGCAGAGTAGAACTTCGGGTACAAGAACGTTCTTTTGGCCACTGTGGCCAAGAGCAAAACAGGCAGAGATGCCAAAGGAGAAACTGTTCATGCGTAAAATAAGAGAAGTGCTTCAACTGAAGTGGGAAGATGGCTTGAGTAACCTGGCAATTGGCAAGAAATACGGGATCGGATCCACGACGGTTGGAAAATACGTGGCCCGTGCCAGCCAAGTGGGCTTGTCGTGGCCGTTGCCAGACAAGTTTGACAATGGCGCGTTGGACGAGATATTGTTCCCAGCGCGCTCATGCGAGTTCGGACGCCCTCTGCCGGACTGGGAAGAGGTATACTGCAGAGTGACTTGTGAAGGGGTAACCCTTCAGTCTTTGTGGGCGGAATACAGAAAGGCGCACCCTCAAGACGGTTATGAGTACACACAGTTCTGTAATCTCTTTAAGTCGTGGAGAAACGATCATGAACTGCCGGATGTACTGCCCGGCAAATGGCAGATCAGTAATGTCCCTGCCCAAGACATTCCCATTCTTGAGAAATGGCGCCGGTCAAACGACAGAACGAAATGGGCCCAAGCAGTTCTAGTACTTGAGTCTTCTCGAGGCGCTTGTATTGCGAGACTGTGTGAGAAGGTTGAGAAATCGCCGAGTCTGGCAAATAAATGGCTCAAGACGTATCAGCGCGAGGGTATTGATGGGCTCATGCATCGAGTTACGAAACGATTGTCCGCAGAGAAACAGATGGAAATGAGTATTAGACGTGACCGGATCGTTGAGTTGTTGCATGAATCTCCACGAATTCATGGGATCAATAGGGCTTCTTGGAGCTTGGGAACTCTAGCGCGTGCGTATGAAGCTGCGCATGCTGAATCAATTGGCATCAGCACTATCTCTGACTATGTAAGGTCTGAAGGCTACTCATTCAAGAAGGCTCGACGGGTGCTCACAAGCCCTGATCCACAATATCGGGAGAAACTTAAGGAGATCACAAGCATCTTGTCAACTCTTGGTACGAACGAAAAGTTCTTCTCTGTTGATGAGTTTGGTCCCTTCACGGTAAGAATGTGTGGGGGAAAAGCTTTGACCGCGAAGGGAGACACGAGAGTCATTCCTCAGCATCAGAAAGGTAAGGGGAGGTTGATTATCACAGCAGCGCTCGAATTGTCAACCAACCAGATTACTCATTTCTACTCGACCAAGAAGAACACTGACGAGATGATCCGACTGCTTGAGATCCTTCTAAAACAATACTCGAAAGAGAATCGCATTTACCTTTCTTGGGACGCTGCGTCATGGCACGTATCAGGTAGACTTAAGCAGAAAGTTGCGGAGATTAATAACGAAGAATATCGGACATCGTACAAGACGCCCTTCGTCATGCTGGCGCCCCTGCCGGCATCGGCGCAGTTCCTGAATGTGATTGAGTCGGTCTTCAGCGGCATGGCTAGAGCCATTCTGCACAACAGCGATTACCAGTCCGTAGAGGAGTGCAAGTCCACCATAGACAAGTACTTTGAGGAAAGGAACCGTGCATTTCGCGAGAACCCAAAACGAGCGGGAAACAAGATATGGGGCAAGGAACCGGTGACTGCCCAGTTTGCTTCTACCAACAACTGCAAAGACCGAAATTGGCGATAAGAAAGATCGCCGCCAATGGCTACGACCCCCAGACGTTCAAGCCCACTATAGGCGATCGGAAAAATCGTACAGTTTGATTGCTCGCGACGTCCATATGAGCAGAGAAAGAAAGAGATGTAGCCCACAGTTGTCTGTAAAGAACAATGCGAGAGCTTCACGTGGAGCGAGTTCTCGCATTGGAATTACTGCTGGCTCCCCAGAAGGAACCCTCTTCATAAACACTCTCGCCCGGGAACGAACGTAAGCGACAAGATAGCAACAGGATAGCGAATAGCGCCGGCGGCTTGGTTGCGGATGTCATCTTGTTTCCTATGTCTTGTCTTCATACTTTGGCTCGCCCAATGTCGTAAGTTGTGTCGCGAGATTGTCGTAAGTTATGTCGCAAACATTAATGCCTTTTGACAGCCGGCAGATTTAAATATCATGCACTATTGTGAGTTTTTTAGGATCACCAAGGTGTCATCAAGCCCGTGTCGGATGATATCGATCCGGTCTGATGTCTTGAGCAAAGGCTCAACTTGAACAGCACTTAGATTGAAGGGGAAAAGCCTTGGACTGTCCATGGTGTCCCTCAACGGTGCAGAACCATTGGGTTGGGCATGCAGACTTGTTTCAATAAGCCAGACCGCGATGGCTGTATCTTTTACAGGCATATCAACGCCGGAGGCGTAAACACCGCTTGAGTCCGTCTCTTTGAGAACGCGCCAATCAACAAAAGAACGAAGTACATATCTTGTACGTCGTGAAACGGTTTCACGCTCACCGTATTGTTCTCGTAGCCGCCTCTGGACGTGATTTGCAGACGCTGTACCTTGTAAAGCAAGCAGCCGGCCGACCTGGGTGGCTACGCTGGCCCAGAAGGGGTACATGGCCATCATCATGCCCCAATGAATAGCGAGGTGCTTATTCTTGGGACAATATTTGATTAACTCCAATCCATTTTTTTGAAGCAGGGCAAGTTCTTTCGGAGGTTTTGTCCACAGTTTCATAAGAATTGTTATTGTCTTATCCAATGAACCCCTTACATCGGTCCTGCCTGATCGAAATGATGATTTGAGGTCATTTTGAAGAATATGTTTTATCTCAGCACTGGAGTTCCCCGATACGGTAAGTGCGGCGACCTTCTCCAGCCAAGAAAGGCGTATGAGCCTATCAATGCCTATTTGAGAATACCGATCTCTCATTTTCGTTTTCTTTCTACTTTTACCAAGGGAACGATCAACTCCTCAACAGATAGCCCGCCATGACAGACAGTCTTCTCATCTTTTCGGATGAACGCCTGGCGTGGGGGCGCCATAAGTGGAAAGTAGTTCTCCGGCAGGCCGGTTATATCCCACTCCAAGGCAGCAGGAAAATGGGCTTTTACATTGCTTCTAAGTGTTGCATCCGGATAGATGCGGACACGTTCGCCCCGTACATCCGCTACGCACCCTTCTGATGGACGTCCACAACCCCGTGCTTCGATATTCCCATGATCAGAGGTTAAGTACACGAGAAAACCGTTATCACAGAGCGCTTCGAGCAGGTCTCCGAGAAAAGGCGCCATTGCCCATTGGCGGACTTGATTATGCATGCCTGCGGTTCCCATCTCCATACCGTGCATGATTCTGTCGACCTTGTCAACGACCATTCCTGCAACACGCACCTTGGGACGGGCGATATCGGCCAACAGGGTATCAGACATAGCATCCCCCAGCCCTTTTACATATACAACCTCACTGCTGCCCAATCCATTATCCGCCCAGAATTGTGTCCAGAGATCCGATTCCTTGTCGGTAGTCTGAATACTGTTTGGAAAGAATATAGGTGGTTTCCCAGAAAAAGCGGCTTGCCGCGAGACTGATGTGAGCGACGGCGCCCATGCAAATACAGCGGTTTCTCGAAAACGAAGTCCCGTTTGGCGGGACTGGAGTACGTCACGCACGATCAACCACTGATCCATTGCGAGACCGTCAATGACAACAAATGCAATTCTTGAACAGTCATTATCACACATCTCGCGGGCGAGAAATCTTGGCAGATGGTGCAACATAACAGGTGGAACGGGCGGCAAATTAATCAGCCCCGCATATCGTTTAGTGAGCCAATCCGTAAAAGCGGTATCCACGAGAGATTTCAGGTCTCCCGTATCTTCTTGTGCCTTTTCGACAGATGACGGCTGTTGACATAGCAAATGAATCAATTCGGCCCATTTGCGCGCGAACTGCAGCCACTCCATATGTTTGGCGTCCGATGCTGGAACCGATTGCCGGATGGTTTCTAGTAGTTTGGGCAGGCGATTCTTAGCGTCTTGTTGCTGACTTTTTCCTCTAATACCAATCCCCATCCAAGTTTCTGAGAGCCCTTCATGAGTCGCTACTGCCACGGGTTGCAGCAGTCCTTCGACAAAGAGATTATCAACATAGACCCGGATATCATCATGATCAAAGGGCAAGTCCAAGGGGCCTTTAATGGTTAAACCGTACTGCTCAACGCCATCACGAGCAGTAAGTCCCGCATTTTCTTGCTTCTCCAAAAAAATGAGCCACCGTTCTTGAAGAAAGGCAAAGAATCGTTCTCTGTCCTTTACCAACTCATCGAGTGGCCAATCCTCAAAATAGCCACTCTGGAGAAGGAGTTGAATAAAACGGTCATCGAGATTCTTTGGCACACGTTCGCCACGGTAATGTCGGCGAAGCAACACACGGAGAAGGTCGGATGGCTGCTTGATAAGTTCGGGTGCGATCTCAAAGACATGCCGAAGGATGAACTCCTTGGTTGCATTGTCTCCCAGTTGTCCCGGGGCGTAGCGAAGTTGGGCATCGTAGAGCGTGTCGAGATGTCCCCGGTCAAGCGCGCTTACGACAGGGTAACTGAGATTCGGAAAAATATCGCCCAGATGGAACGCGAGTTTACGGCCCGCAACTACTAGATCATAAGGCAATGCTGCCAGATTGCCCGCATCGGTGCGTAATGCAACGACCAGTTCCGTTTGTTCTCCCCGATCCCAGCGTGAGCGAAATTTAGATTCGTAAGCATAACGAAAAGCGATATGGTCATCAAATGGGATTAACTCAAAGCCTTTCTCCCGGATGCCTTCCAGAATCCCTTCTTCCAGCAACACACCATCGGGGTCTGCAACGATTGTAAGCCGTGCGACATGGGGGGTAAACTCATTCAGAATCTGGTCACGCCAACTACTCATGATGCCCACCTTCCACCCGAATCACAAGCAACGGCACCATTTCGGGATAGGCCTGGGCCTTACGTTCAATCTGTTCTGTCGCGGCGCGTTCTTCGGCAGCCAACAGATTCAGCCGGTAATCACGTACCTGCGGCAGGCCTATCCTCGCTATCATCCTGCGCCGTGCCTCAAAGGCATAGTCGGCCTTTTCCCGTTCACGTTCAATACTCGCCTGGTGTTGCTGCTGAAGTGCCTCATAAATGGAACGGCCATGTTCTTCGGCGGCTTTTTCAAGTCGAGTTATTATTTGCAAAGACGATTCAGAATCAAGCGTGGTGATGTGGTGGACATCATTTGAGAGGAGTTGGTCCCAAATGCGTCTGGCCGTAGGTATGTAAACAGCGTCATTGTCCGCCAGAAAGAGCGGCATAATGGATTGCCGATTATAATCCTGCGTGGCAAGGCCGATGCGCCAAAGCGACCAGTACCCTTCAACCCCTTCCGGAGCACCTGGTACGGTGACTACTGGAATAGGTTGCCCCACAGTGAAGCGCGGGAGCCGCATGGCCAATCCCCGCACACGGGGCTCCTCCAAGGTAAGATGTCGTGCAGTGGGGAGTTCCTCGGCTTCCCTGCTGGTGAATACGATGGATTCATCAACATCGCCGTTGGGCCAGGCAAGCCGCCATGTTCCGCCTTTCCTGGCAGCATCACCTCCGTGGGCCTTCAAATAGCTGACGGTCATACGTTCGACCCAGTGCGAGAGAGGATGGTTCAGCACACGCTGCGCTTCATCAGGGTCTAGGGTGACGGTTTCGCCAAGCACACGGACGGTCTCCCGCGCCTCCCGGGCCTGTTCGTGTAGCCGGGATACTACACTGTCTACAGAATCTTCTACCCTGTCCGGGTTCATAAGTGCTTCGACATACATCTCGTCAAACATCTTGCCGGCCTCGGCAGAATCAAGGACATCACCTGTTTTGTCTATACCGAATTCCTCAAAGATGACGGCGAGCTTCTGTTCCAATACTTCCCGCACGCGATGTTCAACCGATTCCTCAAAGACGAGGTTTACCGCACGAACGATGTGTACTTGTCCAATACGGTCCACGCGGCCAATACGTTGTTCGAGCCGCATGGGGTTCCAGGGAATATCATAGTTGATCACCACGTGGCAGAATTGCAGGTTAAGCCCTTCACCGCCTGCATCAGTAGAGATGAGGATACGCGTATCCTTGGCGAAAGACTCCTGGACGCGTTTGCGCTCCTCCATGCTCATCGAACCATTAAGGCATACCACAGAAAATCCTCGGTCAGTCAGGAATCCACGCAGCATTTCCTGGGTCGGAACAAATTCAGTGAATACCAGCGCCTTCAATTCCGGGGCGCCTTCTTCGGACTGAAGCCGGTAGAGCCAGTCGAGCAGCGCCTCCGCCTTGGCATCCGGGCCGGTCTGCTCACA